>JAFTIE010000099.1 GCA_017457065.1 Lentisphaeria bacterium | reverse complement strand
GAGTAATAATGCAAATAAGAGGTAATTTCAAAAGTCATTCAAAAAATGGCAAAGATGCCATTCGCAAAGAGCTGTAAAGGGTAGTTTGAGGCTGCTACCTGCAAGGTAACAGCCGAAAACGCTCCCTTTATCAGATCGAAGAAGAGGGCGCTTTGACAATTTTGAAGAGTTTTGAAATTGCCTCATACACGGTAAAAACGATCAAGGCATTTGCTATGGGCAACAAAAAAAAATATCAGATGGATATGTGTCACGGCTCCCTTTTCAGGCAGATTTTCCAATTTTCCCTGCCGTTGATGGGAACCAATATCATGGCTCTTTTGTTTCACGCTTCGGACCTTGTGGTTCTGGGACAGTTCGCCTCTCCTGAAGTCCGGACCGCAGCCACCGCTGCTGTGGGAGCGACTTCTGCCTTGTATGTTCTTTTTATAATCTTCTTTTCCGGATTCAGTGCCGGTGTCAACGCCATTGCCGCCCGGTATATCGGCGCTAAAAATGAGAAAAAAGTTGTCCTTACGGTCCATTCCTCCATAGCCTTGGGACTTTACGGAGGTATCATTTTCATGATACTCGGGGTGTTGCTGTCTGAAACAGCGCTGCGCTGGATGGGGACTCCAGAAGACGTGCTCCCCAAAGCCACGATCTATCTGCAGATCTACAGTATCGGGATCCCCTTTGCCGTACTCTACATGATCGGTGCCGCCTTGCTTCGCGCCGTGGGTGATACCAAGCGCCCCCTGATCTACATCACCGTTTCCGGAGTAGTCAATGTGGTGCTCAACTTATTCTTTGTCACCGTTTGCAAGATGGATGCCGCCGGCGTTGCCATTGCCACAAAAATTTCAACGCTTCTTTCCGGAATACTGATATTGCGGGCGTTATGCAACTTTGAAGGAGCCTTGAAATTGAATTTCCGCAAGCTCCGCTTTCACTGGGAAACTTTGAAGGAAATCCTGTGGATCGGTGTCCCTGCCGGTTTTCAGGGGGCGCTTTACACCGTTTCCAATGTATTTATCCAATCATCGGTGAACTCTCTCGGCAGCGCTGCCATGGCAGGCAATGCCGCCTCCCAGAGCCTTGAAGGGCTTATCAATGTGGTCAGCAGCTCCTATTATCAGACGGCAATGAGTTTTACCGGACAGAACTTCGGCGGACACAAATACAAACGTGTGGTCAAAAGTATATTGATCTGTTTGTTTTACACAGCAGCCTTTCTTATGGTGAGCTGCGGCATTTTTCTTATTTTCGGAAGGCAGCTGCTGGGATTGTACAACCCTGACACCACCGTTATCAATTGGGGCATGGAACGGCTGGTCATAATGATGTGTTCCTACTTTTTGTGTGGCATATCAGATACCATTACCGGGGCATTGCGCGGATTGGGCTACTCCGTTTTGCCTACCATCACGACCATCATGGGTACTTGCGTGCTGCGTATCGTCTGGATATTCACCGTATTCCCCGGGTACAGAAATCTCTACAGTCTGATTGCCTCTTACCCTGTCTCATGGACTCTTATCGCTCTTTGCAACGGAATGACACTTTTCTTTATCTGCCGCAATCTGCTCCGTCAGGGAAAACTCAGAAAAGAAAGGACCTTCACTTTGCAGCACTGACGGTCACCGGGATCGGCTTTTTAAAAAGGCAAATCACAAAATGACATGTTTTTTGAATATTTTGACATGGAATATTCTGCATCCCGATGCTATATTAGCTGTCGTATGATATTTGAACGATGCAAAAGGGGAAAACGCCATGACAAAGTATCCTTCCTTCGATAAGTTGCGGAATTTGGTCGAAAAACAATATACCAGCGTAGTTTATGTGCCCGAAAGCGGTTGGAGCGAAACACAACTCAGGAGTGCATGGGAGGAACACAAAAAGGCAAATCCCGGAGAAGACCGTCTCAGCGCCCGGGCGTTCCTTACAGCTCTGATCCTGCGCCACGCCCCCATTGCAGAAGAAAAAGAGCTCCCCTTTGCGGGAAAGTTCCAAACTTTCAATTTGCTTGCAGAGGACCGGAATGAGGGATTTGAACTTGCCGTGCAGAAAGTCCCTTCTCTTTCCGCCTGGGGAAAAGACAGGGAACTTGGCATAGGCTGGATGGTGGATCTGAGTCACACGGCCCCCGATTGGAAAAATGTGGTCACATTAGGTTTGCCCGGCTTGATCCGCCGCGCCCGGGGTAAAAACTCCCCCTTCGGAAAAGCTGTGGTCACAGTCTATGAAGCTCTGGCAGAGTTCTGCCGCAGGGTGGGCAACTTGTGCGGCAATCCCGTATACACCCGGATCGCAGATCATGCGCCGCAGACGCTTCATGAAGCCTTTGCCCTCGCGCTGGCGCTTCACGATGCCATTGAGTATGCCCACATGGAAGTCCGTACCATGGGACGCTTTGAAGAGATCTACACAGAGTTTTTCCGCCGGGATCTTCAGTCAGGGGTATTGACCCGTGAATCAGCCAAAGAGCTGATCAAATTTTACTTCATGACCTTTTATGCCCGCTACGAAGGGAAGCGTTTCGGCAAAAACTTCTGCTTCGGGCCTGAATTCAATGAGCTTTCCTTCCTTGCTTTGGACACTTACTACGAACTCATCCCAGTCGATCCCAAACTTTCTGTGCTGGTCCGTGAAGATATGCCTCAGGAGTTTCTGGAACTTTACGCCAAATGTATCCGCGACGGCAGAACAGGGATCGTTTCACTCAATTACAATGTGATCGTTGAAGGCTTGATCCGTCACGGAAGGTCTCCGGAAGATGCCCGGAATTTCATCCCCATCGGCTGCTACGAACCCGCCGTCGCCGGCAAGGAGATCTCAGGCTCCGGGACAACACATTTATATCTTCCCATGATCCTTCTTCATCTGCTGAAAAAATGCCATGATTTTGCCAGCTTTGAGGATTTGAAACAGGGATTTTTTGAACAGATCCGCCAAAATACCCTCATCATGCAGGAACGGCAGATCCTCTGCGATATGGCGTGGAAATACACCGTTCCGGAGCCGCTGCTGTCAGGTACATTCGACTCCTGTCTGGAAAAAGAACGCGACATTACTGAAGCCGGCGCCTTGTACAACACCACAGGCTGTGTGGTCTCTTACTTCGCTGACACTGTGGATTCTCTTGAAGCGATCCGCTATCTCGTCTACGAAAATAAACTCTGCACGCTTCCTGAACTGGTCCATATCTGTCAGGAAAACTGGAAAGATCATGAGGAGTTGCGCCAGATCGCCCTCAAGCGTCCCGGCAAATGGGGAAACAATGATCCCCGGACCGATACGCTGGCACAAGAAATCGCTGCTTATGTTTCCAAACTTTTATGGACTCTCCCCAATGGGCGGGGCGGGAGCTTCTTTCCATCGCTCTACGGTCAGATGGTGGTGGAAAACGGCAAGCTCTGCGGCGCTCTGCCTTCGGGCAGACTTGCCGGGGAGCCCATGTCAAAAAACATGGACGCCGTTACCGGCATGGACCGCAAAGGCATTACTGCATTGATGAATTCGGTGCTGAAAATCGATATGCGCCAGTTCCCCTGCGGAACCTGTCTGGATATCATGCTTCATCCGACTTCGGTGGCGGGAGAAGAAGGGATAAAGATCCTTGCCTCTCTCATCAAAACCTTCATTGCCCGGGGCGGCAGCGGTCTGCAGTTCAACATCTTCGATGCCGCTGTCTTGCGTGAAGCACAAAAAGCTCCTGACAAGTATGAAAATCTTCAGGTCCGGGTCTGCGGATGGAACTCCCGTTTCAATGATCTTACCTCAGAAGCTCAGGAAACATTTATCAAACAGGCAGAAACTTTGTCATAACCTGTCAACACCGCCTTTCAACGCTGCAGACGGCGTGATGCAATGCCTGAGGTAATTTCAAAAGTCATTCAAAAAATGGCAAAGATGCCATTCGCAAAGAGCTGCAAAGGGTAGTTTGCACTTGCTACCTGTAAGGTAACAGGCGCTTGTCCCGCCGTAGCTTTATGCGAAGG
>JAFTIE010000098.1 GCA_017457065.1 Lentisphaeria bacterium | reverse complement strand
TCACCATCAAGACCGGTTTCTGATCCAAGCAGTTTCAGAAACGTCGTTTACTCCGGTAATCCCGGATAGATACCAATGTTCCCGGCCGATTGGGAGCATGTATCGAAAGTTTCCCTAAAATCAAGGAGAACAAATGAAAGCATTAATCGGTAAAAAGATCGGTATGACTCAGGTCTACGATGAACAGGGTACCCTGATCCCGGTGACGGTGATTGAGGCTGGTCCCTGTGTTGTGACCGCTGTCAAAACGGTCGAGCGCGACGGTTATGACGCGCTGCAGTTGGGCTTCGGCGCCCGCAAGGCTAAAAATCTGAGCCGCGCCGAAAAAGGTCATTTGACCAAAGCCGTGGCAGTTGACGATGCGGGCAAACTCCCCGCAGTGCTGCGTGAATTCCGCGGAATGGATGCTGCCGAACCCGGCGCTGTCCTGAACGTTGGTGTTTTCGCCGCCGGAGACTTCCTCGATGTTGTCGGTACCACCAAAGGCCGTGGTTTCCAGGGTGTTGTGAAACGCTGGAACTTCGGCGGCGGTCGTGCCAGTCACGGCGGTGCCTGGGAACGCCGTCCCGGTTCTATCGGATGCTGCGAATTCCCCGGACGTGTTGCCAAGGGTAAAAAGATGGCAGGACACTATGGTTGCGACCGCCGCACGGTCCAGAACCTGAAAGTCGTCCGTGTCAATGTGGAAGAGAACTACCTCATGGTCAAGGGGGCTGTCCCCGGTGCCAATGGCGGTATTCTGCTGGTCCGCAGCGCGCTGAAAAAGAGTGCGAAATAATTAAGGAGAGCAGAAAATGTCCAAAATTTTGAATATTCTCAACTGTCAGGGCGAAAACGTCGGCGAATACACCATTCCCGATAACGTCATCGAATTGAAAAAGGGTGGAACTGCTCTCCACGATGCAGTTGTTGCCATCCGTGCCGGACGTCGTGCCGGAACTGCCTGCACCAAGACCCGTGGTCTGGTTCGCGGCGGCGGTGCCAAGCCTTTCCGTCAGAAAGGTCGCGGCGGTGCCCGTGCGGGTTCCGGTCGGAGTCCCGTCTGGACCGGCGGCGGCACCATCTTCGGACCTCAGCCCCGTTCCTTCGCCAAGAAGGTCAACAAGAAAGTCTTCACTCTCGCTCTGAAGCGCGCTTTCTCTGAAAGACTGAACGAAGATGCCATCGTTGTGGTTGATAAGTTTGAACTGCCCGATCACAAGACCAAAAACGCTGTGGCGATCCTCAAGAAGCTTGATCTTTACAACTGCCTGACTCTGCTCACTGTTCCCGCTTATGAGAACACAGTTGTCTGCGCTACCGGCAACATTGCCTCCATGGGCATTGTCCGTTCCGCTGTGATCGACGTCTATGACATCATGAGCTGCGACAAAGTTCTCTTCACCAAAGAGGCCCTTGACGCTTTCATCGCCCGTTTGGCATAAGGAGACACTGAAGAATGAAAAACGCTTTTGAAGTGATTATCGCTCCGGTGGTGACTGAAAAGACCAACGCTCTCATCCAGGAAAAGAAGTACACCTTCCGTGTTGCTCCTGAAGCTGGAAAAATCGAGATCGCCAAGGCTGTCGAAGAGCTTTTCAAGGTCAAAGTCGCTGATGTCAACATCATGAACTACCTCGGCAAGACCAGACGTTCCGGTCGTACCGGCACCATGGGCCGCCGCGCCAACTGGAAGCGTGCGGTCATCACTCTGGCTGAAGGTTCCATCGAGATCATCTAAGGGAGTATATAGAAAATGGCAATCAAAAGTTTCAATCCTACGACTCCCTCCCGCCGTCACATGACGGTGCTGGATAAATCCGGTCTTTCCAAGAAAGGTCCGGAAAAGAGTCTCACCAAAGGTATCAGCTCCACCGGCGGTCGTAACAACCAGGGTCGTATCACAACCCGTTTCCGTGGCGCCGGTAACAAGCGTCGGTACCGGGTCATTGATTTCAAGAGATTCAAGGAAGGCGTGCCCGCCACCGTGATCTCCATTGAATACGATCCCAACCGCACCGCCAACATCGCCCTCATCCAGTATGAGGATGGTGAAAAGGCTTATATCATCGCCCCCGTCGGTCTCAAAGCCGGTGACAAGGTGATGAATGGTCCCAAGGCTGAACTCAAGCCCGGTAACAGCATGAAGATCAAAGACATCCCCGTGGGTGTCGATATCTGCTGCATCGAGCTGACTCCCGGACGCGGTGCTGCTATCGCCCGTTCCGCCGGTCAGGTCGCTATCCTCCGCGGTAAAGAAGAAGAATATGCTCAGATCAAGCTGCCCTCAGGCGAAGTCCGCATGGTCCATGTTGAGTGCCGTGCTATGATCGGTCAGGTGGGCAACCTGGATCTGATGAATGTCAAACTCGGTAAAGCCGGTAAGAAACGTTACAAAGGTTTCCGCCCCCACGTCCGTGGTGTGGCTCAGAACCCTGTCGACCATCCTATGGGTGGTGGTGAAGGACGTGAGTCCGGCGGTGGACATCCTGTTTCACCCTGGGGCAAACTTGCCAAGGGCAAACGGACCCGCAATCCGCGTAAGAATTCCAAGAACTTCATCGTTGAGCGGAGGAAGAAGTAATGGCCAGATCTATCAAGAAAGGTCCCTTCGTGGATCAGTATCTCATCGACAAAGTCGAGAAGATGAACAACGAGAAGAACAAGACCGCCATCAAGACCTGGTCACGTCGTTCTCTGATCATTCCGGACTTTGTTGGTCACACCTTCAATGTTCACAACGGCAAAACTTTTGCTCAGGTTTTCGTTACTGAAAACATGGTCGGACACAAACTCGGTGAGTTTGCTCCCACCCGTAACTTCCGTGAGCATGGTGCTATGTCCGGTAAGGACAAATAAGTTCCGTTGCAACAAAAAAAGCAGCTGCGTTATGCGGCTGCTTTTTTTTGCCTTGAAATTGAGGAGCGGGGGGCTTTTTTCCCCTCCTTTGAAAACTCCTCTGTTATCTTTTCAATCCTGTTGTGAGAGGTCCAAGGGTCCTGCCACCATCCACAGGCAGATCGGTACCGGTGATGTAAGAGGATTCATCAGCGGCGAAAAAGACGATGGCGTTGGCAACTTCGTCACCAGTGCCGCTGCGTCCCAGCCATGTTCCGGAGTTGGGGCTCTTTTCGTCAGCGATCATGCCGGGGGAAACACAGTTGACAGTGACATTATCTTTGGAAAGTTCCATTGCCATTGTTTTGGTCAGCATGATGACCCCTGCCTTTGCCACGGAGTAGGCACATCTTTCCGGGAGTCCTGCTTCTCCTGCGATGGATCCCAGATTGATGATCCTGCCGTACTGCTGTGCTTTCATGGCAGTGCCGAAAAGTTTGGAAAGATAAAAAGCGCTGTTCAAATTTATATTGAGTATGCTTTGCCAATCCTCAAGAGAGGATTCCAAAGCGCTGCCTCTGGGCCAGACCCCCGCATTGTTCACGAGAATATCCACCCGACCGTGTTTTTTCATGATCTCTTTGAAGCCTTGCTCCATGCTTTCACGGTCTGTTACATCCATATAGATGCCGTAGACTTCCGGGTGTATTTTTTGAAGTTCACTGACAAAAGCGTTAAGTTTTTCCATGTTTATGTCGGCAAGAACGAGTTTGACACCCTGTTTTGCAAACTCTGCGGCAGTGGCTCTGCCGATGCGCCCTGCGGCGCCGGTGATGAAGGCGGTGCGGTTGTTGAAAGTCATGATATTCTCCTTAAAATGTTGACTTCTTTAATATACATCCACACCTTTACGGGGGCAATATAAGAAAACAACTGTTTTATTGCACTTTTCAACTGTGAATGACTTGTTTTTTATCATTGGAGAATATATATTACTTCATTGACAATAACCTTTTCGCTTTTTATATATGAATATCTTACACCTTGAACTGATTCCCCCTTTTTTATGGTATGATGAATTGAATTTTTCTTCACCTTACTCTTCTTCTTATCATACCCATCCGGCATGGCAGCTGACCTTTTCTCTGGAAGGGGTGTTCCGTTTCGGATGTCAGGGGGAGATTCTCACTGTCATGCCCGGTGAATGGATCCTTTTTTCTCCGGCTCTCTCCCACAGTGCCGGGAGCGATTCATCTTCTTCCCGGGCGATCCAGATCTTCTTCACAAACTTTCCCATACCTCTGCTCCCGGAGTTCGCCCAACGCTTGAATTTCAGGCGCAGCTTCCGGCTTACAGGCTCTTGGGATCCGGCAAGAGGGAGAGAACTTGCTGCGGCGTTTCAAGGAATCGCATGCGGCAGATCCCATGCCCCTTCAGCCATGAAAAATATTTACTCTCTGCAGTTTGTTTCAGAAGCTCTTGAAGCAAAAATTGCAGATCTTCCCTCTCTGAAGGAGCTGCCCGGGGAACTTATCAAAGTTTTGACCTTTATGGAGCAAAACCTCTCTTCTGCTGTAGGGGTGCCTGACTTTGCCGCTTTGCTCGGTCTTTCGGAAAGCCGTTTCAGTGCTGTTTTCTGCAAAGCCATCGGTGTTTCACCTATGCATTATTTTAATGAATTGAGGCTTTCTCAGGCGCAGCGGCTTCTTCTTGCCGGAGAGTCGGTCAAAGAGACGGCTTTGAAAACAGGTTTCGGATCGGTCAGTTTTTTCTGTCGCAAATTCAAGCTCTATACCGGTAAGACGCCCGGGGCTTTTGTTGAAGAACAGATTTGAGTTTTATGAGCCAATTTCAAAACTCCTCAAAATTGTCAAAGCGCCCTCGTTTCGATCTGTTAAAGGGAGCGTTTTTCCGCCTTCGCATAAAGCTACGGCGGGACATGCGGCTGTTACCTTTCCCCCTCCGCATAAAGCTACGGCGGGACAAGCCAGGTAGCAAGTGCAAACTACCCTTTACAGCTCTTTGCGAATGGCATCGAAAGCCATTTTTTGAATGACTTTTGAAATTACCTCTCATGCCAAAAAAAATACCTGACAGAGAATCATTCCCTGTCAGGCAGTATGGTACACAGAGTGTGTCAGGCTCTGTCTTTTGCAAGTTGTGCCTGAAGCGCTTTTATATCGATTTTTCGTGGCACGGTGTTTTCTTTCAGCGACTGCACTGCAGCTGTTCCGGCTGCCTGACCCATGTTGCAGCAGCAAAGGATCAGTCGGGATGCCGCCTGTGCCATGAATTCAGAGGAAAGGCATCTTCCTGCTACAAGAAGGTTGTCGATCTTGACCGGAACCAGTGAGCGGTAGGGAATATCTGATGCAGTTTTTTTGAAGACTCTGTCGGCTCCCTGTCTGCCCCATCCGTCGGTCATATTTTCATAGCCGCAGGGCGGTTCAAGTGAACCCGGGTTGCCGGTGGAGGAAACATAACACACTTTGCCGTCGATGATCTCCTTTGCCCATTTGATATTGCCCACGCCGTCAGGATTGTGGAGATCAAAGTGGTGATTGGTGGCGGTAATGGCATCGTCAAACCGGGAGCCCCGGGCAAAGTCAAGGGTCTTGAGGATATATTCTCCCACCACCCGGCGGCTTTCACGGACTCCCAGCAGATTTGCCGTGTCGATGAGATAGGAGTTTTCATAGCCGGGGACGTTTTCCCTGATAAACTTTGAAAAGAATTCTGCCTGTTCCCGTCCTTCCTGATACATGCGGGTCAGGTCTCTGTTTGAAAGAGGGTCGCAGTTTCTGGAATGGGAAATACAGACGACGATCTCGTCTTTTGCACAGTTTTGGGGGCGTCCAGGCACGAAAACCTGCCAGTTGACATGGTTTTCAAACATGATGGGCATTCTGCCGTCTTTGTGTGCTTCTTCAATAAGTTTGATCCATCTGGGATCTTTTTTTCTAAAATCGGAGTCCAGATACTTTGCGTAATCCACGCCTCCCAGACGGAAGTCCAGTGAACATGCCTGATGTTTGCCGTCATCGGGACGGCCTGACATACATTCGCACCCCGCAAAGAACGCAAGATCCGCATCGCCGGTACAATCGATGAAGCGTTTCCCCATGATGACCTGTCTGCCGCTTTTACTTTCGACGACCACGCCCCGCACCTGATTGCCCTCCATGACGGCATCGACGATCATGGTGTCCAGAAGCACATCTATATTGGCTTCCTTCACCATACGGTCAAGGATGAGTTTGTGCTTTTCAGGATCGGAGTTTCTCCGGGCATGACCATCGACCTCTTCCAGTCTGCGGATCATTTCAGCGCTGATGCCTGCGGGGGTATCCATGGGGATAGGGACAAGTCCCACGGTAGCAAGTCCGCCCAGTGCGGTCGCCTTTTCAATGATCAAGACACTTGCGCTGTGGCGGGCGGCTGCTAAAGCCGCTCCAAAGCCTGCCATGCCGCCGCCGCAGACGACGACATCGTATTCTCCGGCGTTGGGGAGCTCCCGGGGGGGAGCCATTACATTACCGTTTGCGAGGATCTTGTAGCTCATAGTTTTTCTCCTTTTTTCTGTTCAGCCTATTTTTTCCATGCGGATGGCGTATGATTGACAGTTGTCGGCGCATATCCCGCAGCCAACACATTTTGCAGGATCTATTTGTGCGCCATTGTGATCGAATGTGATAGCTTCCCGGGGACAAAGCCAGCGGCAGGTATCGCATCCGGTGCATCCTTCGGCGACAGCGATTTTTCTTTCCATGGTGCTTCTCCTTTTTCTGTTCCGGATATAATATATCATGAAAAATAAAAAAGAAAATGATTTGCATTGTTGAAAAGTTGATGTATATTGTCAAAAAGGAGATGAATTATCATGAAAACAACTTCTCTTGAACCGGAGATCAAGGCTTTTGAAGAGCTTGCAGAGTGCAAAATCTGTCTGCATATTTACAACGGTGTTTTTTTCTGTCAGGGGTATTCCCTTGTCAACAGTCAGCGCCGTTCTCACAGGAAGACTCATCCGGAGCGTTGCGGCAGGGAACAGAGATCCTATTGTGTGCAGCACTGTATGCATGATTTGAACCGCCGCATGGCAGCATCTCCTGAGCGGGATATATTTTTTGTCCACTGCAGGAACAGATGTTTTGAAGTCGCCGCCCCCGTTTACCGCAACGGCAGATGTGTGTTGACGGTCTTTGCCGGGCTGCTGGACCCCAAAGATAAGGAAAAGGTGCGCCGCATTGCCAGAGTGCTTCCGGTCTTTGCGGCAGGTTTGGAAACAAAAGCAAGTGAAATCTCCCTTGTGGGAAAAGAGGGGAAGGACAGTTTTCCGGAAAAAATACAAAAGTTTATCGGGGATCACTACTTTGAAGATGTTTCCACCGCCGATGCTGCCAGAGCGGTGTGCATATCGGTTTCACGGCTTTGCCACATTCTGAAAGAAAATTCCATGGGGACTTTTTCACAGATGCTTACCGCTGAAAGGATCTATCATGCCAAACAGTTCCTTACCTTTTCCGATTCAGATCTGCGGCTCTTTGAAATTGCCGCTCTCTGCGGATTCAGGGAGTATGAACACTTTTCAAGGACATTCAAGAAAGAGACAGGGGTGACTCCTGCTGCATGGCGGAAAGAGCATCAGCTTTGAAGAAAGTGCTCTTGAGCTCATTACCTCTTGCGCCCGCCGCCACAGATCAACGTGACTTTGGTGCAGAAGTTTTCACCCAGTTTTTTGTTGATCTGCTGCTGAATGGTGCCGGTGATGGGCTGGAGCTCCTGTATAAGGGCGCTGTGGCTGACTTCCACATAGAGTTCGTCCCCTTTGAAATACCCGGGGGCGACGTAGCGGGCAAATCCGGTTCCTATGATCTCATGCCACAGGTTCTGCACCTGGAGCAGTTTGCCCGCTTCGGGAGCCTTCACATCCTTGAGCACCTCCGGGAGAAGATCGGCAATGCTTTTTGCCTGAGGCGTGTGTGAGGCGGCTGAGAATTCAGTCATGGCAAAGTCGGCACCGTACCACTCTTCAAGGAGAGAGTAGCGTTCTTTGAGCCGTTTCAGTTCGCGCCAGTTCGCCATGGGGGATCTTCCTTAGCCCACATTGAAGTTCAAACCGAAGATCGACAGGGGGAGTATGAGAACATGGAAAATTATTTTTCCTATGGCTATCCCGCCCCGGATCGTATATACAAGCCCTGACCTGAAGCCCCCGAATGGAGCTCCCAGAGTCATTTTCAAGAGTCCGTAAGGCAAAAATATCAGTTCAACCACATCCTTTCCCACCCGGATGACTCCTTTGCCCAGATTGACCAGCCCCCGGATCACATAGGGACGGGCGGCATTGGCAAGCTGCAGGGCAATGGGAGCGAGAATAGCGATGGTCACAGGATCTATGGCCTTTGCCTGGTGCATGGGTATCAGCAGCAGCGCAAGTACCAGAAAGAGTATCTTTATCTGACGTCTGAACATGTATGGGTACCTTGTAACAAAATTATTGACACTCTTCTAATATACCTTGCAATGTATGTAAAGTCAAGTTTGATTTTTTATTCAAATCGTTTATATTGAAAAGCAGAGAGGAGAATGTTTCTATGAAAGCTGTTTTGATCACCGCCGCGATCTTTGCGGCAATCGTCTGCTGCTGCCTGGGTGCTCAGGGAGCCGGGAGTCAGGGGTATATTCCTTCACGGTTTGCGCTTATACAGGGGAGTTTGAGTGTTTCCAACATTGTGAACTCAGGAGGCACCAGTCATAATGTGCAGCAGTGTATCCTTAAATTGGATACCCGCACCGGCGATGTGTGGGTCCTGCAGCTGGCTGTCAACGGCTCAGGCGACCCCACGGTCAGGAGCGCTGTCTGGGCAAAGGTGAATGATTCAGGAACTTTTTACCCCAATGGCGCACCGATGCCCATGTCAGGGGAGTGAGAAGAGAGTTTTTCAGGAGTCGGAAAACTCTTCGTCTGAATGGCGTTTGGATTTGTTGCAGATGCCGATAACAAACTCTCCCCGCCAGCGCTGCTGCAGAGAAGCAAGTTCCGCCGCGCTGCCCCGGATCACCTCTTCGTGGACTTTTGTCGCTTCACGGATGATGGCGACCCGGGCTTCAGGCATGACTTCGGCAATGATTTTAAGAGTATTCTCAATGCGGAAAGGGGATTCAAAACAAAAGACAGTATAACCGCATTCAGAGATCTCTTCAAAGAATTTACGCTTTCTGCCGGATTTTACAGGGACAAAATTCCAGAAGGCAAAACGGTCAACTGGAAGACCTGAAGCAGTCACTGAAAAGGTCACGGCGGAAACGCCGGGGATAACCACTGGTTCAAGCCCGGATTCAAGGGCGGCACGCAGGGGCAGAAATCCCGGATCGGCAACTGCCGGAGTTCCGGCATCCGAGACCAGAGCCACATTCAGCCCCTCTTTGATCCGGGCGATCAGTTTTTCCACTTTGTTGTGCTCATTGAAGGCGTGAAAACTTTCAAGGGGCTTATGGATATCATAACGCTGCAGCAGCAGAGCCGTGTGCCGGGTATCTTCGGCAGCGATGAGGTCGCACTCCTGCAGAGTGCGGACAGCGCGGAATGTGATGTCTTCAAGGTTGCCGATGGGAGTGCTGACCAGATAAAGGTTGCCAGCCATGGTCACTTCACCTCGAGGGTGCTGTTGAGAGTACCGAAATCATTGGGGTAGAATCCGGGGTTTGCTTCATCAAGGAGCCATTCGCCGTCAACAACGAATTTGTATTCATATTCCCCGGGGAGCAGATCGATAATGATCCGGTAGGTTTTGGTGGCAGAGTCATATTCCATGGGGGCAGCAGACGGGTCCCAGTCGTTGAAGGAGCCCGCCACAGCCGCAGTACGGCCGGGAGCAGCCTCAAGAGAAAAGAGCACCTTGCGCCCTTGGGTACATTTGTCCGGAAGCAGTTCAAACATATCAAGATTTCCCGTTATTGTTATGATGTGATTTGCTTACTGTATAATATACACCGTTTTGGTGAAAATTACAAATTTTTCCCGGAAAAAGCCCTCACGGAAGAATGTGAAAAATTTTTCATATCCGCTCTTGAAAATCAATCTCCGGGTGATATATTAAGGGAGGTAATTTATTTCGGGACATCATCCCATCCGCCCCTTCAACGTTTCGGGTACAACCCCTGCCAAAGGGATCACGCTCGATACCTTCCGGAACCAGATCTGGCCGGGGACCCTTGAAGCGGGTACTCTGGCCTTTAAGGCTCTTACTCTGGCGCCGGAAGCGGGGCATTTCACCCCCTTGATAATGTACAACACCGCCGTCAGAGAAGAGGATATGCGATGCTTTTTCAGGAACAAATACCATGACGGGCACAAAGTGGAAAGAGCCCGTATCTCCTCTGATTGGGAAAATGCGGTCAGAAAAGGAAAAATCACCTTTGAGAAACTTCAATTGAAGTAAGAGTTACAGAGGTTTTTCCATGACAAAGTCATCCATGAAAAAGCCGTTGCCGATGTCGATTTTGACTGATTCGACTTGGGGAAATCCGTTGTGCAAATAGGATCTCATGGCACGGCTGTTATGTTTGTTCACATTGAGCCTGAGTGTTTTGAAGCCCCGCTGCCGGGCTTCATCTGCCACATCGGCGATCATGCGCGCCCCGATCCCTTTGCTGTGGAACTGACTCAGCAGATAGAGCTTGTGGAGCTTTGCCGTGCCGGGAATATGGTAAGCAGACCATGAGGTGTACCCGACGGGAGCCCCATCAACATGAAGGAGCCGGAAGTGGTATCCATTTGACATTTCCTCTTCCATGACTTCGGGGGCATACATCATCTTCATCATATAGATGATCTGCTCCTGAGAGAGGATGCTTTTAAAGGTTTCAGGCCAGATCACCGCTGCAATGCGGCGCACTGTTTCAAGGTCGGCGGCAGTTGCCGCTTCAACAAATTTCAAGGACGGATCATTCATCTTTACATTCAAACTTTTCGCAGCTGTCTGTGGCTTCAATTTCCTTCAGAGTAATGGTGCAGCGGGTCATAAAGGGATGTTTCAGGTAATGGACGCAATGGAGACAAAAGTGTCCGTCATCAGCGGTTTTCTCAAAAGAGACCTTTTGCACCTTTTCCCCCCCCAGCAGTGCCGAGAGACGGTCGGCAGCGGAGCTGTTTTTCACCTTTGGTGATGAAGGGGTATTTTCCAGTTTTCTGCCGCAGAGGGCGCAGAAAAAGGTACTTGCCTTAAGTGAAAAACTGTCGTCAAACTCTTTTTTTTCTTTGACGAAACTCTTTTCCCCGCAATGGGGACAATTGATTTTATCTCCGTTCTTCATGGAGCTTGTTTTCCTTGTTAAAACAGAAAAACGGCAGTGGGAAACAGGGCTCCCAACTGCCGTTTTGATTTGAGAAATTCTATCAGCCGAGACGGGCTTCAAGAGCTTCCAGCTGTTTCACCAGAGCGGCGGGCAGCTTGGAACCGAACTTGGCATAGTGTTCTTTGATCATAGCCAGTTCGTTCTTCCAGCCTTCCACATCAACGGCGAGGAGCTGGGCGAGATCTTCAGCGGTGACCTCATCCTCAATGCCGGTGCGGTCGATGCCGTCGGCGGTGGGAAGGGTACCGATGGGGGTTTCGACGCCATCAGCGGTTCCGGCGCAGCGTCCGAAGACCCATGCCAGAGGACGGCTGTTGTCGCCGAATCCGGGCCACATGAACTTGCCTTCGGCGTTCTTGCGGAACCAGTTGACGCAGAAGATCTTGGGCAGGTTGCCTTTGGCGGCGCCGGCTTCACCGATCTTCAACCAGTGGGCGAAGTAGTCAGCCATGTGGTAGCCACAGAAGGGCAGCATGGCGAAGGGGTCGCGGCGGACGGTACCGGCCTTGACGTCAAGAGCAGCAGC
>JAFTIE010000097.1 GCA_017457065.1 Lentisphaeria bacterium | reverse complement strand
AGAGCTTTTTTCCCTTGCAAAGCGGCGGCGGAGTGCTTTTTTCCCTTGCAAAGCGGCGGCGGAGAGCTTTTTTCCCTTGCAAAGCGGCGGCGGAGAGCTTTTTTCCCCAGAGTGTGAATGTATCTGAAATCTGTTCATGGCGCTTTTTACACGCAGAAAGTGACTTTTTCTTAAAAAAAAGCGCAACTTTTTAAAAAAAACTCTTGCATTTTGTGCCTTCGCAACTTATATTTCATATTGGATATTTGTTATTGTAGAAAATTTGCAGAGTGATGATGATCCATCATACTGCTGTAACACAGAGGAATTCTTTTATGAAAATCACCAAGATGTTGTTGGCGGCACTCATGCTCATGGGTGTTGTTGCAGTCACTTCACTTCAGGCGCAGCCCCTTTCAGCCGCACCTGAAAATGAAAAGGGAGCTGTTATTCTCAAGCCTCTTGAAAAACTGGGGCGCGGAATTTCCAATGTAGCATTCGGTATTTTTGAAGTGCCCATGCAGATGAAGTACGTCAACAATCGCGCCGGCGGCATTGCCGGTTTGACCTATGGGACACTCAGAGGAGTTGCCTTCTTCGTTGCCCGTGTGGGCGTCGGACTCCTTGAGATCGTCACCTTCCCCTTTCCCCTGCCCGACTGTCCCGAAACACCTGAGGGCTTTGGTCCCGGTTACGGTCCCATCATGTATCCCGCCTGGGTCATCGATGTGGAACACGACTGGTGGAACTTTGTCTACGACAGAGATTCCATCCCCGCCCCCACTTATTGATCATAACACTACAGAAAATAGAATATCATGAGTTTTTCCTGCGGTTTTGTGGGTTTGCCCAATGTGGGTAAATCCACGCTTTTTAATGCTTTATGCAAAGGCGGAGCTGAGGCTGCCAACTTTCCTTTCTGTACCATCGAACCCAATACCGGCATTGTTCCTGTTCCTGATGAAAGACTTGAGGTGCTGGCAAAGATGGAAAACTCGGGAAGGATCGTCCCTTCAAGCTTGAAATTCATTGACATTGCCGGTCTTGTCCGCGGTGCCAGTGCCGGGCAGGGGCTGGGAAACCAGTTTCTGGGCCATATCCGCACCGTGGATGCCATTGTCCATGTGGTGCGTCTTTTCAAAGACGGTGATGTGGTCCATGTGGCGGGGGAGTGCGATCCCGTTGCCGACCTTGAAACCATTCTCACCGAGCTGATGCTGGCAGATATCGAAGTCCTTGAAAAGCGCCGCGACCGGGCTTTCAAGACTGCCCGTTCCGGAGATGCCGATGCAAAATTTGAACTTGAGCTGATCCGTTCTTTTATTGACAGTCTCAATGCGGGGCAGCGTCCTGAATGGGACAAAGAATCCCCAAAAGCTGCTGAGATCGTAGAGTCTCTGGGGCTCCTCTGCACAAAACCTGCTTTCGTCTGTGCCAATGTGGGGGATGACCAGGTGGGTGAGGCGTTCCTTGCCGATCCCGATGCCAGGCGGCTCATGGAATGTGCCGCCGGTCACGGCATGGAGGTGATCCCCGTCTGCGCCAAGATCGAAGAGGAACTTTCCGGACTTTCAGCCGAAGAAGCAACTGAGTTTCTTGCCGAATTGGGTATCCCCGAATCCGGCCTTTCAAGAGTCATCAAAACCGGTTACCGCCTGCTGAACTATATCACCTTCTTTACTGCAGGTCCCATGGAGTCCCGGGCGTGGACCGTGGTCAAAGGCGCCGCAGCGCCTCAGGCTGCAGGAAAGATCCATACAGATATGTGCCGCGGATTCATCAGAATGGAAACAGTTTCCTACGAAGATATGGTAGAATGCGGTTCCTGGAACAAAGCCCAGCTCGCTGGAAAATTACGAATAGAAGGAAAAAATTATATCGTCCAGGACGGCGATGTGATCCATGTGCGTTTTTCAGTTTGACAAATTGCGGAATATGCGTTATATTATAGAGATAGCACGATTACAATACGCAATTTTCTGAGGAGAACCAAGGCTATGGCCAGAAAAAAAACGCCCCTTAATTATACAGGGAAAGATTTGGAGCATTACAATGCTCTTATGGAAACCTACAATCAGGTAAGCAGCAACATGCGGCTCCGTGCCGGTGAAGTCCTTGACCGCAGCAGCGCCGACAAACGCGGCGTGACCACTCACATGGCTGATGTGTCAAGCGATAATGCCAGTCACGAGATCGGTCTGCGTCAGCTCTCTGAGGACGGCGATATCCTGCAGCTTATTGAAGAAGCCCTTGAAAGACTTTCCAAAGGGGAATATGGCAAGTGCCATGATTGCGGAGAAATGATCTCAGAGGCCCGTCTCAAAGTCCGTCCTTATGCCGTCTTTTGTATCAAGTGCAAAACCAAGCGTGAAGAAATGGGGTACTGAAAAAGTGCCCGGTTCCGTTACGCCTCATTCAAAGTCAGAAAAGCGCCTTCTGGTCTGGTGTGCTTTTCTGGTCTTTTTTTCTGTTCTCTTTGATCAGGGGACCAAATTGCTGATACAGGGGACCATGCCCCTTCACTCCACCATCGAGGTCATTCCCGGCTGGTTCAACATCACCTACGTCCGTAATCTGGGTGCCGCCTGGAGTATGCTTTCGGGATTTTCCTGGCTGCTCCTGACCTTCGGAGTGGCGGCGGGCATCGTCATATTGATCTTTTTCCGCCGCTGGTGCGAAGGTTTCCCGGAGCGCTACTGCGCCCTTGCCCTCATTGAGGGGGGGATCATCGGCAACAGTATCGACCGCCTCTGGCATGGGTCGGTCATAGATTTCATCCATGTCCACTACTACGAAGTTTACCACTACCCCGTGTTCAATATCGCTGACTGTGCCATTTGTATCGGAGTGACACTTTTTGTCATCTCCAATTTATTCCGCTCCCCCAAAAAAGAGTCTGCGGAGACGGTTCAGGAATGAAGATCATTTCCGTTGGCACCATGCGCCGCCTTGAAGCCGGTGCTGTGGAATCGGGCACTTCAGAATACCGCCTCATGCGCCGTGCCGGGGCGGGAGCAGCGGCAGTCATTGAAAAATACTGTTCCTCACGGTTTCGCCGTGCCGTTTTTTTCTGCGGCGGCGGCAACAATGCCGGCGATGCCATTGTCTGTGCCGGACTCCTTAACATCCCTCATGTTGTGATCTTCACCCGCCCCCCTGACACCTTCAAGGGTGCTGCGGCTGAGGCATACAAAGAGTTTGCCCCCTGCCTCAATACTGTTCCTCTTGAAGAATGGGACTTTGAAAGGGGAGATGTACTCATTGATGCACTTCTGGGAATCGGTTTCAAAGGCGGGGAGCTCCGCCCTTCTTTGGAAAAACCTCTGAAAATGATGGCAGAGTCAGGAAAAACGGTCATTGCCTTTGATCTTCCCAGCGGTCTTGACGGGGACAGCGGCATAGCGGCAAAGGGGACTCCCCCTGCGGCGCTGACCATCACTTTCGGACTCCCCAAGCAGGGGCTCTTTCTCAATGACGGTCCCCGTTTCTGCGGCAAGATCGCCGTTGTCCCCATCGGTGTTGAAAACTTCGACTGCCCCGGAGCGCTCCCCTACACCTTCTTTACCGGGAGCGATGCAGCACGTCTCATGCCCGGAACATCCCTTGATGCCCATAAAAACAGTCGCGGGCGTGTCCTTTTGCTCTGCGGCAGTACCGATTATCCGGGGGCGGCGGTGCTGGCTTCAAAAGGGGCGCTTTATTTCGCCGGTCTGGTCAGGACCATATCGGTACAATGCCCCAATATGCCCCCTCTGCCGGCGGCTTTGATCGCCCGGCTTCTGCCACCTGATCCGACGGGAGCCCTCCCTGCCAAAGCCCTGGAAATGGCTTCTGACATGGCTGAAGCAAGCGATGTTCTGTGCGCCGGATGCGGCTGGGGTAGTCATGTTTCCCCGGAGCTGTTGAAAAGCGTTCTGAAATTCCCCGGCAAAGTGCTTCTTGATGCGGATGCACTCAACCTTCTTGCCCGCCACCCGGGGCTATGGAACTACCGTTCCGATGTGGTGTTGACACCTCACCCCGGTGAAGCGCTCCGTCTGGCGCAAGGCTTCGGTATCAATGCTGGAGGCAGCCGTGAAGAGTTTGCAGCGCGCCTTGCTTCACGCCTGGGGTGCACAGTGGTTTTGAAGGGATACCACACCTGTGTCGCCGCCCCGGATGGTACTGTTTCAGTCAACAGTTCAGGAGGACCTGAACTTGCCATGGCGGGTTCGGGGGATGTGCTGGCAGGGATCAGTGCCGCTCTGGGAAGTCAGATCAAAAACTTTGCCGATGCCGCCAGAGTGGGGGTATTTTTCCACGGAGCGGCAGGGGATGCCGGACACGGTGCCGTCATTGCCGATGAGCTGCCCCGCCTTGCGGCGCAGTGTTCCCACCTTCAAACGTGGTGGTAAGAGCCCCCGGCGTTGAAATTCAAGGCACGGTAGAGCTGTTCACAAAGGAGAAAGCGTGCCATTTCATGTGTAAAGGTCAAAGGGGAAAGTGACCAGAGCAGATCCGCCCGTGCTTTGACTTCGGGAGCAAGTCCGAAGGGACCTCCTATGACAAAGACGATCTTCCGGTCGATGGCGCTGATTTTCTGAGCGAAAGTGGCGGTGGTAAAAAGTTTTCCTTCCTCAGAAAGAACGAAAACAAAGCTGTTTTTTTCCTTTTCCAGTTCTTTCATCAGGGATTTGCCCTCCTTAGCCACATCGGAGTCGGGGAGTTCCACGCACTCCACCTTGCCGTAAGCGCCGCAACGGCTGACGAATTCAGCGGATTTCGCCCCCAGCACCTTGTCTTTGGGCTTCCCCACCACAATGATCTTGCAAAGCATAGTCCAACGCTCACTTTCTCTCAGGAACGGCGGAACTTGTCACAGCAGCGCCGGGCTTCTGAAATGATCTCCTCTTCGCCGGGGACGCGGTGGTTTTCCATAATGACCCTGCCGTTGCAGATAAGGGAGTGCACGACACTGGAATCCGCCGAATAGACCAGATTGGCAATGAGATTGTAGTCCCCCACCATGCGGCAGTGGTCAAGCTCCACAAGAAGGATGTCTGCGTCGCACCCTTCGGCGATACCGGCGTTGACACCGGCGTAAGAGGCGCCGTTGACAGTGGCACAGCGGAAAACATCTTCATCCTTTCCGGCGGTGGGATCTCCGCTTTTGAGCTTGGCGGCAAGGGCGGCAAACTTCATCTCCTCCATCATGGAAAGATTGTTGTTGGAGCTTGCGCCGTCGGTGCCGATGGTCACACGGCACCCCGCCCCCAGCGCTGCCTGAAGATCGAATGTGCCGCTGCAAAGCTTCATATTGGAAACAGGACAGTGAGAGATGACCGCTTTCCTTTTGGCAATGATCTTCCGGTCATGGTCGGTCAGATGGACACAGTGGGCAAGAAGAGTCCCCTCTTTTATCAATCCCACAGAATCAAGGTATTCCACCGGGGTCATATTGTTGTGTTCCCGGCGGCAATCCTCCACTTCGCGCAGCGTTTCGGAGCAGTGGATGTGAAGGGGCATCTTCAACTCCTCCGCCACAGCGGTCACATCCCGGAGTGAACTTTCGCAGACCGTGTAAATGGCATGGGGCGCCAGAGCGATACGCACCCCTGCCGGAAGATCTTTGGCAAGTTCAAGGGCATCGGCTCTGATCTTGTCGATGGAGCGTGCCGTGGAGCTCCCGGGGAGCGCCAGATGTACAAGTCCGATGTCTGCCCGCACCCCCATTTCACCTGCGGCACGGACGGCTTCGGCTGAGTACCAGTACATTTCATTGAAAAAACAGCAGCCGGATTTGATCATTTCCAATATGCCCAGCCGGGTCCCGGCGTAGATGTCAGCGGCGTCCATTTTGGCTTCGGCGGGCCAGATGTGTTCGTTGAGCCATGTAAAGAGCGCCAGATCATCTGCATATCCCCGGAGCAGGGTCATGGCAGTATGGGTATGGGTGTTGTAAAAGGGAACCACTGCCGCCAGATGTCCGTTGCATTGGAGTGTTTTCCCGGCATCTGCGGCAATGCCGGAGCCGATACGGGCAATCTTATTTCCTTCAACAAGGATGTCTGTTATTTTTCCCTCAAGGGAGACGTTTTTGATAAGCAAAGTGTTCATAGTTATTTGCCCCTGAGGCAATTTCAAAACTCCTCAAAATTGTCAAAGCGCCCTCGCTTCGATCTGATAAAGGGAGCGTTTTCGGCTGTTACCTTGCAGGTAGCAGCCTCAAACTACCCTTTACAGCTCTTTGCGAATGACATCTTTGCCATTT
>JAFTIE010000096.1 GCA_017457065.1 Lentisphaeria bacterium | reverse complement strand
GCAAAAGGGAATATCCATCTCTCAGAATCCTTCTGTTGTTTTGTAAAATGTTTACTTCATCCTAATAAAATAACCGCTTCCGCAGAAAAAGTCAAGTTTCCTCATCTTTTTTTCGGCATTTTAACAGCCCTTTACTGGAAAAAAAAGTTCGCGCGTCTATATTAAGATGAAAACTGTTGATGTAAGGAGAATTCTGTTATGGAAATCGTTGCCGGAACCGCCAGAGGGCTGATCCTTTCTTCCCCGGGCGAAAATGATGAAGTACGCCCCACTTCCGTGCGGGCAAGACGCGCATTCTTTGACAGCCTGGGCGATCTTTCCGGGCTGGTCTTTGCGGACCTTTTCGCCGGATCCGGTGCCATGGGGCTGGAGGCAGCAAGCCGTGGCGCGGAAAAAGTTTATTTCTTTGAACAGTCTCCCCAGGTCATCAGAATGATCGAAAAAAACTGCAACCGGGTGGCACGGACTGGCGTGACGGCGGAAATGAGAGTCATCCCCGGCGCGATCCCTCCGTTCCGAACCGATCTCGCACGCCTGACAAAACCGGATATCGTTTTCGCGGATCCTCCCTATGCCGCATCCATGGAATTCTTCAAAAATGTCACGGCTGACCCCCGGTTTCGCATCTGGGCACAGAACGCCACCTTTTTCTGGGAACTGCCGGACCGGGACTATACTTTGGAAATTCCTGCCGCTCCATGGAAGATATTATCGGTAAAAACATGCGGTCCGGGCCGTTTTCTTGTCATGAAATGCGTCGAATCCTGAAAAAATACGATTTTTTTCTGTTTTCCATGCATTTTCCATTTGACAGAATGCATTTCTGATTATAAGTTACCAAGAGGCAGATTGTGAAATATCAAATAAATAATAATATAGAACAGGAGTTTTGAACAAATGAGTATCGCAAACCGGATCCTCAGTGTCCTCGTGCTGCTTGCATCCATCGGTGCAATCGTCCTCGCGTTTATGCTTTTCAATGCACGCGAAGAAGTTGTTTCTGGTCGTGAAATCATGGCACAGGCAATCGCAGACAATTCCAACAAACTGGCGCAGACCTCCACGGAAAATCCTGCAAAAGTCAAAATCACGCCCGAAGAAATGAGCGTGGCTCAGGGAAATGATTCTGTCGGTGCTGCCATCAAAAAGTTTGATGATGTTACAAAGGCAATCATCTCCCAGCGCAATTTGCTGGCTGATCAGCTCGTTGAATTGGCAACGATCGTTTCCGAAGGTGAAAACGGTGAACTTACCGGCGCTGACCTCGCCAATGTCAAGACCAATGAAGAAAAATTTGCAGCGATCAAGAAAGATGCGGAAGAAACAGTAGAACTTTATAAGAAGACTCGTGATGCATATGTCAAAACCGTGAAAGACTTTGAAAAAGCTCTTGAAATGCAGGGGCTTGATTCCAACGCTCTTGATCCCAAAAATCCCGATTTTGCAAAAATTAAAAGCGCCCTGGACAGCATGGATCAGAAGATCAGAGCCATGTATAGTCACATCTCTATCGATGTCAATGGGATCGTGCCTGATGAATACAAGGTCAAAGAAGGCAGCATGAGCGGTGAAAATTATGAAGCTTATCTCAAAGATCAGAAGAGCAACATGGAAGCGTTCAAGACCCGTTTCGAGCAGTTGGTGAAACAGGTGGAGGAACTCACGGAAAAAGTTAATGCTCTCACTGCTAAAGTCGAAGAATTGGCGGAGGAAGTGAAGAAACTGGAAGCTGAAAGAGATAAATTGAAAACCGATTTTGAAGCAGAAAGAGATGCCAAGGAAAAGCTTCAGGCAGAAAGCAATCAGCTGAAGGAAGAATTTAAAAAGGTTAAAGATGAGTTGGATAAACTGAAGAAAATGGGCGTGAGTGTCGCCTCCGCCTCCTCTTCCTCCAATGCAGCCGCTGCTGTGCAGCTTCCTGTTCAGACTGCAGCACTGGCTGCCGTTGAAGGAAAAGTGGTCTATGTCGATTCTAAATCCGGTCTTGTTGTGCTGAATATCGGCAGCTCCACCAAGGTCGATGTGAAGAATGCTGCCGGCAAGAAGCAGAAAACTCAGCTCGTTATGCCCCAGAATGCCATCATGACCGTAGCGACCAGTATGAATCCGGACGATGCTAAATTCGTCTGCAAGATCCAGGTCTACAAAGTGGAAGCAAATCAGTCCATGGCGAATATCCTCTCTGGTGGCAGCCTGCCGAAGGTGGGAGATGTTGTCTTCTTCTCCGCTACGGATATCGTCAACAGCACCCCTGTCGATGCAAAGAAGTAAGTGGAAACAGGTAAGGAGTATCACGTTATGAACAATACATCCAATCTTGTTCTGGTGGTCCTCTCAGGCATTGCTCTGGCAGTGTTGCTGGGTGTGATCGTGTTGCAGATCATGGAGCTGGGCAGCTACTGATCCCGCATCCATAAAGCAGGAAGAACCGCTATGTCGAAAAAGATCATTTTCCTGATCGTCGGCGTGGCGGTTCTTTTGTTTGCCTGTGCAGCCTGTACCCAGTACGAACGGGATGGCTTCAACCCAAAGCCCTTTAATTCGCCTGCCGGGTGGGAGATGCAGCCTTATCAGAACTATCAACTCCGCAACTGAATGGGGCTGTCTGTACGGTAAAAAAACAGCGAAACGGCTTGAGACTGCTGTTTCGCTGTTCTCTTGTTTTCAGAGGATGGTTGTTTCTTCAAAATGTCAGTGTGTCGTGCATCTTGATGTGGGCAAGGTGTGAGATGTCGTTCCACGCCACCAGCTGCCACCCTGCGGGTCTGCGCTGGAATATGGAGAGGCTGGCGTTGGCACAGAGGGGGCGGATATTGCCCGGTTTCAGCGGCCCCGTCACATGGGTGAACATCCGTTGTGTTGCGCCGCCGTGGCTGACGAACAGCAGCCGTTTGCCGGGGTTTTCCGCCGCGATCTGATCCATAAAGCCCGAGACCCGGTTCTGGAAGTCCTCCAGGCTTTCCCCGTTGGGAATGGGGGGCACTTCTCCTTCGCTTTTAAAGGCGTCCATGATCGCCGGATACTGCACCAGCAGATCTTTGTACTCCTTCCCCTGGAGGTCGCCCAGATTCCATTCCCGCAGCCCGGTGGATGGGATCACGGTCAGGTCAGGGTGATACTTTACAATCGTCCTTGCGGTATCCATGGCGCGTCCAAGATCGCTGGAGTACACGGCATCGAAGTGCTCGTTCTT
>JAFTIE010000095.1 GCA_017457065.1 Lentisphaeria bacterium | reverse complement strand
TGTCAAAGCGCCCTCGCTTCGATCTGATAAAGGGAGCGTTTTCGGCTGTTACCTTGCAGGTAGCAGCCTCAAACTACCCTTTACAGCTCTTTGCGAATGACATCTTTGCCATTTTTTGAATGACTTTTGAAATTACCTCTCAAACTTGAGGAATCTTCATGAGTAAACTTAAAATCACCATGCCCGGAGCCGGATCAGGATTTGTCCTTTCTGTGGCTCAGGAGCTGGTGCGCGATCCCCTCTTTGCGGAAGGCGAGTTCATGCTCTACGATCCGGATGCCACCCGGCTGGGAGCCGCCGTGGCGGCAGTGGAGGAACTTTTCAGAAAAAGCAATTCCCATATAGAACTTAAAAGTACCCTTTCTCTGGAAGAGGCGGTTGAAGGAAGCAATTATATCATCAGTTCCTGCGAGAAGAACCGCTACCCCAACTGGGTCAACGATTTCAGGATCCCGGAAAAATACGGCGTCCATCAGATCAAAGGGGAGTGCGGCGGTCCGGGGGGATTGATCCACGGGCTCCGGCAGATCAATTTGTACAGCACACTTGGCAAAGCTGTTGAAAAGTATGCGCCCGAGGCATGGTTGATGAGTTTTTCCAACCCCATGTCCACCATTTGCACCTATTTCAAAAATTACACCAAAGTCAAAACGGTGGGCTTTTGCCACCAGGTACACGGATCTTTCGGCGTGGTCGCTGAAATGCTGGGCTTTGCCCCCGGAGAACTGGAGGTCATCACCGCCGGAGTCAACCACTTCAACTGGCTCTTTGATGTGCGGCTCAAAGGAACCGGCAAAAGCTTTATGAAGGAGTTTCTTGAACGTGTCCACAACTCCCCCTACTGGCGGGAAAAGTTTGACAATGTCCCACAGCAGACCTTTACATTGGAATTGCTGGATGTGTTCGGCATGTACCCTGTAGGCTACGACGAACATATCGTGGAGTATACCTCATGCTTTTACGAGCCCCACGAATGGGAAAAACACGGATTTAAGAGCTTGCGGGGATTCTACGAGAAAAAGATCTCAGAAGGAACCCGCACCCTTGAGGATCAGCAGAATGCGGAAAAGAACAATGCTTTTCCCCCTTTCCCCAAGGATCCCCACCACCCCTACTACGCCGAAAATCCCTGCCGGGTCATTTCTGCTCTGGAAACCAACACGCCCTGTTACATCGATGCGGTCAATATCGTCAACCACGGCGCTGTGGGGAATCTCCCTGCCGATGCCATCCTTGATCTGCCCGCTCTGGTCATAGGCGGTGCGGTGCGTTCCATCCATGTGGGGGATCTGCCTCCCGGTCCCTGTGAACTGAGCCGCCGTCAGGTGGAACTCCACGAAATGATCGCTCAAGCAGCGGTGGAAGGTGATGACGGGCTGGTCCTGCAGGCTCTTTGTCTTGATCCCTACGTCCGCAGTATCACTCAGGCGAAAAATATCTGGCGGGAGTTCCGTGAACTCTACCGTGAGGATCTGACCAATTTCAAATACTGAGGATTTATGCAGATGCAAACAGAACAGGGCGGCATTTTTTCTTTGTTCCCTTTCGGCGTTTTTCTCGCCTTCTATCTGGGGCTTTCCCTCTGGAGCGGCGACTTCTACGCCGTTCCCATGCCTATTGCCTTCATTGCCGCTTCTGCGGCGGCTCTTGCCATTGGGAAGGGGCGTTTGGAGGAAAAAATCGAACTCTACGCCAAAGGTATGGGTGAAAACAACATCATGCTCATGGTGCTGATCTTTATTCTTGCCGGAGCTTTTGCCGCTGTTGCCAAGAGCTCAGGAGCAGTGGATTCAGCGGTCCTGATTTCCCGTCACCTGATCCCTGACCGCTTCTTTGCAGGGGGACTTTTTCTGGTTTCCTGCTTCATCTCTCTTGCCATCGGAACCAGCTGCGGCACTATTGCCGCTTTGGGTCCCATTGCCGTCGGACTTGCTCAGAGTTCAGGTGTCGGAACGCCCCTGATGCTGGGGGCTGTGGTGGGGGGAGCCATGTTCGGGGATAATCTTTCCATGATCTCTGACACCACCATCGCTGCCACCCGGACTCAGGAAACCGGTATGAAAGAAAAATTCCGGGTCAATATCAGGATAGCCATTCCGGCGGCAGTGGTCGTGCTTTTGATCTACTTTTTCTCCGAACGTTCCGGAACGGCTGTGCCGCCTCCCGGGGCGCTGAGCTGGCGGGATCTCTTTTTGGTGCTCCCCTACGGGGCGATCCTTGTCTGTGCCCTTTGCGGACTCAATGTGATGCTGCTCCTTTTGTGCGGAACTGTTGCCGCTCTTGTTATCGGCGTCTGCTGCGGCAGTTTTACCCCCCTTGGGGCGGTGGGCATGGCAGGGAAGGGGACTCTCAATATGGCAGAGACTCTGATCGTGGCTCTGCTGGCAGGGGGATTGCTGGGAACGATCCGTCACAACGGCGGCATTACTTATCTTATCGGAAAAATAGAGAAAAGGATCAAGTCTACAGGGGGATGTGAGTTGGGTTGCGCCTTTCTGGTCACTCTGGTCAACCTTTTTACCGCCAACAACACCGTCGCCATTGTGGTGGCAGGACCTGTGGCAAGGGAACTTTCTCTGCGCTACGGATGCGATAACAAACGGATCGCCGCTATTCTTGACACAGCTTCATGTGTGGCGCAGGGGATCATTCCCTACGGCGCTCAAATATTGATCGCTCTGGGAGTTGCCAAAAGTTCCGGCGTTGTTGTGCCGGTGAATCAGTTGATCGGTTCTCTCTATTATCCCATGCTGCTTGCGGCGGCATTGATCCTATTTATTTTCCGCGGTGCGTATTCCCGGAAGAAAATCCAATGAAAGGTGTGAATCATGCTTAAAGGAATCAGTCCGTTGTTGTTCCCCGAACTGCTCAAGGTCCTTGCTGAAATGGGCCACGGGGATGAGATCGTGCTTTCAGATGCCCATTTCCCTGCCTACGCAGCCGGAGTGCCTGTGCTTCAGGCTCCCGGCATGAATGTGCCTGAACTGCTGGAAGCGATACTGGGGGTCTGGCAGCTGGATCAGTATGTGGAAAAACCTGCCGTCATGATGGCGGCAGTTCCCGGTGATACCCTCGATGAAGATTATGTGGCGCTCTGCCGCAAAGTTATGCAGGAAAAAGGCGAAAAGGGGGAAATCGACTTTATAGACCGTTTTGCCTTTTACGACAGGACCAAAAAAGTCCACTGCGTTGTGGTCACTGGTGAAACCAGAAAATACGGCAATCTGCTTCTGAAAAAAGGGGTGATCTGCTGATCTTGTTCACATGGGGGGGCAGTTGCAAAACCTTGGCGGGAGGTTTAACTTATGGAAAGTTTGCCGGTAATGTTTGCAACAGCTCCCCCTCTTTCTTTTCTCAATAGAGAAGAGTTTTCAGGGGACAGGATTTTCTCTTCTCTTTTTTTCAGGGAGTACTTGAAAAGTAGAAAGTACAGGAATATATTATCTCCGTCAAAGTTGTTTTTGTCTATGAAAGAGGAGCTTTTTTATGAATTATGCCAATCTCTACCAGCGTTTTCTCAACGGTGTGGATATCAACGCTCTTTTAAGTGATATCAATGCCCTGACCGCCAGAGAATTGCCTCAGACCCACTCCGCCAATCTTGCCGCAGCTGATTTTGCTGCAGAACTTGCCCGCAAGGCAGGACTTGATGTGGAAATTTTTGATTTCCCCGTTGACGGAAAAAGCTGTTTTCAGGATAAATTCATGCCATACGCCTGGGAGTGTTCCAAAGGACGCCTGACTGTTGAACAAAGCCCTGTCAAATTTTCCGATCCGGTTATTGCCGATTACGAAAGACACCCCTTCCATCTGATGCGGGGATCTCAGGCATTGCCTGAAGGGGGCAAGTACTTCAAACTTATCAGCTATCAGGATCTCCTGAGAGGCGCCGATACTCAAAATACACTCTGTATGCTGCCCCCCGATGACCGTCCCACAGGACCACGGCTGAGAAATGCCCTTGAACTGGGGTGTGCCGGTGTGGTCAGCGATTATCTCAGAAACCGTTACGATGCCCCTGATGGTGTTGCCTGGGCAAACGGCAATACACCTGGAGGCAGGTGGCACTTTTCCTGTGCTGAGCGCAATTATCTGGGGTTCAATGTCTCTCCCCGTACCGGCGATGCCCTGCGTGCCGCTCTCGGACGGGGCGCCGTTATGGTCAAAGCCGAATGTGACGGACGCAACTTTGAAGCGACACTTCCCACGGTGACGGCGACCATCAAAGGGCGCTCCGAAGAAGAGGTGTGGCTCATTTCTCATTTGTACGAGCCCCTTGCTGATGACAACTCCTCCGGTGTCTGCGCCTGTATTGAGATCGCCAGGCAGCTCAAGCGGCTTATTTCCACCGGTGTCATCCCCCAGCCGGAACACACTTTGAGGATCGTTTTCTCCCTTGAATTTCACGGCTTTGCCGCCTTTACCGATCAGCTCAAGGGCAAAAAGGTCATCGGTGCCATCAATATGGATGCCATGCCTCTCAGACACAATGAAAATGTTATGCGCCTTTTCATGTCGCCTCCGCCGCTGCCCTCGGCTGGAAATGCGCTGATGCGCGAAACTGTTTCCAAACTGAAGCATTTGCTCCCCTGGGAAATCAAAGAGTTTGCCTATGGAGATTTTCAGGACGATCAGGCGATCTCTGATCCCATGGTCGGCGTGCCTGTGCTGTGGCCCATGCACCCCGGCGGCGGAAGGCACTGGCACAACTCCTGCCAGACCATTGATATCATCAGTCCTGAAAATCTTGTTGCCGCAGTGAGCTTTGTGGGATGTTGGGCGACTGCCATGCTGAGCGGAGTCAGTTCAGACGGCAAAGCTCTCGGGGAAATCTATCTTGAAACGTTCCGCTGTCTTGCCGGAACGGAGTGTGTCTGCGGGAAGGGAAAAGGTACACGCAGTGCCGCAACCAAAGCGGACTTCGCCGGAAAAGTCAACTATATCCTGCGTATGCTCTCTTCGGAGCTTGAGGAACTGGGGCTGGAGGACGAACAGAAAAAACTTGCCGATGAGAGCGCTGTCATCATCGCCGCTTACAAAGAACCTGAAACAGATGCTGAAAAGGATTCCGGAGTCTGGTTTGAAGGCTCTGCCGCAACGGTGGTTACCCGTCTCAGACACGGGTTGCCCTACGATTTCTGCAGTAATCCCAGGAGACCGTCGGCGATCAAGAGTATCTATACTCCCACCGGCAGGGTCCTTGCCGCTTCAGACGGTAAGAAGAATCTGCAGCAGTTGATCCGGGAAACTGAATATCAGCTGGAAAGACTCCTGAGTGATGCTGAGATCAAGGTGATCTGCCGTGAACTCAATGAACTGGAACGCCACGGATATCTCTCTCAGGAGATCTCCAACAGGATCACTGCCGATGATCTCAGAGCGAAACTCCGTGAACTCGGGATCAAAAAAGGCGATCTGCTCATGGTCCACTCTGCGGTGGCTGCTTTGGGTCCCAGCGAATTGACTCCCAAAGAGATCAATGACATACTCCTTGAGGCTGTGGGGGAAGAAGGCACCTTGCTCATGCCTGCTTTCACCAGTCCGTACATCTACTTTGAAGGAGCAGGTTTCAGAGACGGCAGATACCGTCCGGCATCTCCTGACGTTCCCGCCAACACCGGATCTCTGGTCAATGAGCTCATGAGCCGTCCCGAGTGCTGCCGTGACCGTCACACCACCCATGCTGTTGCCGGTATAGGCAAAGATGCCCTCCGGCTTCTTGCCAAACAGGGAGCCTTTGATCCACCTACCGGTTTGAACAGTGCATGGAACGAACTTGCCTCAGAAAAGGGAAAGATACTTTATCTCGGCAGCGGCATTGCCTGCAATACCTATCTGCACTACCTTGAAACGCTTTTGGATCTCTGGTATCTCGGATGTGCCGTCATCCGTTACAAAGATGAAAAAGGATACTGCAGATCCGCCCTCATCCAACAGCATCTGGGCGGCTGCCGCGACTTCTACAAAGGTGAAAAGTGCAAGTTCTATGACCGTGCCCGTGCAAAGGGAATGAAGATCGGTTACGCTCCCCTTGGCTACGCCGGATTGCATCTGATGGAGGCGGATGAACTTTACAGGATCGGTACGGAACTCCTTAAAGAAGATCCCGCACTGCTTTTGTGTGATTCAGAGAAATGTTATTTCTGCGTAAATGCCAAAGAGCGTTTGAAGGCGTAAGCTCCGAATGGAGTTTCTGTATCGGCGCCGCTGCGGGAGTCATTTTTGCCCCGGCGGCGTTGTTTCTGTGTCTGATACTGCCCCGAAGCCGGGCTCTGTGGGCGGCGGCGGGGACCATGCTGCTTTTGCTGTTCCGTTTTGTTCCAGGTTTTTTTGCTCTGCCGGAATTTGAAAAAATTCTGGAGGGCCGCTCAGCTTACGTTGAATATGAGATACGCCTTGAAGATCTGCGCATGACGGAAGCACCTGATCTGGAAAGACCCAAAGGTGTAAAGGCGGAACTGATCCGTTTTTCTTTTTTCGGCGAAAAAGAGAAATTTTCATGCCGGGGCAGAGTTCTGGTCTTTTCCAACTATCCGCTGCCCCGGCGTTACGGAGCTGTCGTGACCGGGGTGGGGATGCTTCAGGAGCCTGAAAAAGAGCGTCCGAACAGTTCGTGGCTTTTACTGACTGATGGCTGGAAACTCAAAGCCTGTGAGAAAAGCTGGCGCAGCAGGCTTCAGTACATCCGTGATATACTGCTTGAGCACTTGACCTCTTCTGTCATCGATGATACCAACAGAAATCTTGCCGCTGCCTTTTATCTGGGCAATACAAGCGGCATGGATCTGGAACGGCGCCGGGATTTTGCCGCTGCCGGAACAATTCATCTCTTTGCTGTTTCCGGACTCCATGTGGGAATGTTTGCATTTCTTCTCCTTGGGCTGTTCCGTATTTTCCCCTTCAGAGTCAGATGTTTTGCCACTGCCGCCGGAGTGTGGTGGTATGTTCTGCTTACCGGTGCTGCCGTCCCCGCTGTGCGGGCGGGATTTATGATAGGATTGTTCCTTATTTGCCGGGGAATGCTTTTGACGACTCCTTCACTGCGGCTCATGGGCGTTGCCGCAGGCATCATTATTATTGCTGATCCTGATTCTCTGAACTCCATCGGATTCCACTACTCCTTTCTCATAACGGCAGTTCTGCTTTTGCTTTCGGCAAGGCTCAAGGAACTGCGGCAGCTTGAAGGCAGGATTTTTACCATTATGCCCTTATCCCGGGAAAACCTTGTGCAAAGGCGTTTCTTCAACTGGGGATTTGCTTTCAAAAGCACCCTGATATCAGGCGTTGCCGCTGTTCTGAGCGGCAGTGTGGTCTCTCTGTATCATAATCTGGCTTTGACTCCGGGAGCCGTGGCTGCCAACTGGCTGACCCTGCCGGTTCTGGGAGCTCTCTTCGGTATCCTTCCGGTCAAACTGCTTGCTTCATGTATTTCCCCTGCCGTTGACCGCTGGGCGGCTCTGGTGATCGAGCTTTTTTTCAACTATCTGCGTACCGTTGCCGGGACCATGGGGGATCTGGCAATGCCGTTTTACGCTTTCACGCCCGGAGTGTGGTTCGCATGTATCATGGCTGCGCTGCTGCTGGCAGCTCTGGCAGTGAAAAACAGAACCTGTGCCGTTGTTTCAGGAGTGCTTTTTCTGCTGCTGTTTATTTCCTTTCCCTTGCGTTCATGGTGCGACAGTTCCCGGTTGACGGTCATTTCTTCAGATGTTTCCCGTCCTCCGACGGTGATCATTTCAGATAAATTTACAGGGGACCTTATTCTTATCAATCCTGTCAGAGGTAATCATTATGATGCTGAACATGCGGTCAAAAGAGCCGGAACATCTAAAATCTGCAGCATCTATTTTTCTGCTCCTTCGGTACGCAATCTTACCGCTCTTGATTATTTTGCACGGCGTTATGCCGTAGAAAAAGTTTTTTTCCCTCCCATGACCGGGCGGAACTGGCAATTCAAGGATCGGATCACTGAAGGAACCGGTTCTTTCTTTTGCTTTCATGAGAATGAAAGCGGTGGAAATTTGAAGATTTTTCGTAAAAAAAATAAATTCACTATTGAATATCCTGAATCCGGAGCTATGTTAAGTTGGAGACTTGAAATCAGTGATGGCGACAATGGAAGAACTGTAAAATTGATCCGGAACGGCAAAACAAGTTCAGTCACTCTTCCATGGAGCAATAAGAACGGAGTTTGGCAGCATGAGTTGTGAACGGAAGATGAAAATATGCCACGTGATCACCCGCATGATCGTGGGCGGTGCACAGGAAAATACACTTCTGACCATCAAGGGGCATATTGAAAAAGGGCATGAGGTGGTGCTTGTTACCGGTTTTTCCCCCGGCAGAGAAGGGGAGCTGCTCAAAAATGTGGAAATGCCCCCTTTCAAGATCGTGGAGATCCCTGAAATGGTCCGGGAAGTAAGTCCCGTCAAAGACTTGAAAGCGTTGCGGAAATTACGGGAGTACTTCAAAAAAGAAAAGTTCGATGTGGTACACACCCACAGCTCCAAAGCCGGTATCATCGGGCGCATCGCCGCCAGACAGGCTGGGGTCCCCGTGGTGGTCCATACCGTTCACGGCCAGGCGTTCCATGCTTATGAAAAACCGTGGAAAAAGCTTCTTTACATCACCGCTGAGCGCATTGCCGCCAAATACTGCGACAAGATCTACGCCGTGGCTCAGGCAATGATCGACCAGTGCGTTGATGCCAAAGTGGCTCCCCGGGAAAAGTATATGGTGGTCTACAGCGGCATGGATACGGCAGCTTTTGCCAATGCCCGGAGAAATATGGAACTGCGGCAGAAACTGGGTATCCCTGAAAATGCCAAAGTCATTGTCACTGTGGCACGGCTTTTCCCCATGAAGGGCTACGAAGAGATGCTGCCGGCGGCGGCACGGTTGGTAAAGGAGTTCCCGGATCTGCATTTTCTCCCTGTGGGCGATGGTCCCATGTATGATGAACTTCAGAAACAGATCGCCGACCTGGGATTGTCCGGCAACTTCCACTTTGCCGGATTGGTCCCCCCTCACGAAGTGTGCGACTACATCGCCCAGGCGGATCTTTTGTGGCATTTGTCACTTCACGAAGGATTGCCCCGTGCAGTGGTCCAGGCACTTGCCGTGGGGATCCCCGCTATCGGCTACAAACTTGACGGAACCCCAGAAGTGGTGCTCAACGGCAAAACAGGCTATGTGACTGCTCCGCAAGATGTTGACGCTGTGGTGGCACGCAGTCGCGAACTGCTCAATGATGCTGCCTTGCGTGCAGAGATGGGGAAAAACGGAAAAGATCTCGTTATTGAACGCTTTGCATGGCGCCGGATGGCAGATATCCTCGAAAAGGAATTTTTGATGCTGCTTAATGCAAAAAGCGGTAGGTAATAAGAGTATAAGGACGAATACGATGGATCAGATTATGAAAAAAAATCATTTTACACCGATTGAACTTCTTGTGAGTAAAACTTGTCAAATAGGTGTTTTGCCGTTGTATTACCTGAAAAAAGAGAACAAAAAAATGCCTTATTATGCTTGCGAAGCAAGCGCTTCATGTCCCAACGGGGCGCTTCATATTTTCCGCAGGAAAATGCTTCATACGGCAGAGCCGTGCTTCATTCGATCAGCGTTCACGCTGATCGAGCTGTTGGTTGTAATTGCCATTATTGCTATTCTTGCCGCTATGCTGCTGCCCTCTCTGCAGCAGGCGCGGGACCGGGCGAAAACCAGTTTCTGCCAGAACAATCTCAAAACTGTCACCTTCGGTGTTCTCCAATACGCCGATAACAACCAGGGGCAGGGACCTGCCTCATTCACCTCTCTGGCTGTCTCCAATTATTTTTTTAACCGTTTTTCGGATCAGAACCCCAGGTATAATGAAGGCGGTATTGGCAACTATGTGGGTGCCGACAGGGAACATGGCGTCTGGAAATCCAAAGAGAACATCGCTCCTCCTGTGAGTGTCTGTCCCTCTGGGACCCGCTACTACCAGCAGGCTGTCAAAAACAATCCTGACTTCAGTTACGGATTTTCCACCTGGTATGTGTCAAGCGACAGTATCACTGCAGCGGGGATGAGGTATCAATATAAAACATGGCCCCGTTCCACTTTCAAAAGGGTACGCAAAGCTGCTTCCCGTATGCTTTCAGGGGATATCGGTTACGATTTCGTCTATAATATCCCGCCCGCTCCCAACAGCCGTTCTGCAGGCGCCAACTCACTCAACAAGCGCGACAGTTTCAGCTACCGTCACAAACTCCAGACCAATGTGGGATTTGTTGACGGTCATGTCAAGCTGATGAAATACGCTGAAGTCCCGCTGCACACTGAAGCCGGAACTGTCTACGATCCCAATGAGTTTTATCGTGAGTATGAATAAACAAAAGTTGACATTGACGGAGGATGTCCATGAAGAACAGATTCACCTTGATCGAGCTGTTGGTTGTAATTGCGATAATTGCTATTCTTGCCGCTATGCTTTTGCCCGCCTTGCAGCAGGCACGGAACCGTGCCAAGGCAACGACTTGTACCAATAACCTTTCCCAGATGGGGCGTGCCAACGGCATGTATGCCGCAGATAATCTGGATTGTATCACCCCTTATCAAAATTCCCCCACCAATTCAACGGGGCGGCGCATCTGGTACTATGCCTCTCCGGCATCCGGGCTTCTTTCCCCCTATATGGGAACTTCTCATACCGGCATGTTGACCGGGTGGGATCTGACCAACACAGGGCAAGTCGTGGTTGACAAATTCGTCTGTCCTTCACTGGAGCTGCCGGTCAACTGGAAACAAACCACAAGTCACCGTGTCCTCTCTTACGGCTACAACGCCTATTTGTTTGCCTATTACTTCAAGGAGCCCAAAGCACAGAAGATGGGCAGGGTCCTTCTTCCTTCCAAGACCATGCTCTTTATTGACATTCAGGGGAACGCCTACAACTGTCACTACAGTGTTGAAAGTTACTACGGCAAGCAGGATAACGGCTGTTGGCCTCTCTTCCGCCATAACAATCAGGTGAATATCCTCTACATAGGCGGCAATGTGGGGACAAAAGTTTTTGCCGATCCCGCATTCCATAGCAGGGATTGGAGTTTCTGGTGTAAATTTTAGGCTTTATCATAGGAGGCTTTATGTTTAAAAAAGTTTTTTTTGCGGCGGCAGTGCTTGCCGCAGGGTTCATCGTTTCAGGCGGTGAATTGGTCATTGCCTCAAAGGGCAAAAGTGATTATGTCATCGTCATACCTTCCCAAAGTTCATCGAACCTTGACCGGGAGTATGACGGCGTGGCAAAAGTTCTCAAACAGATCATCAAACTCCGTGCCGGAGCTGATATACAGATCTGCCGTGAGAACAAACTTGTTCCCGGGAAAAAAGCCATCTTCATCGGTCAGACTGCCGGAGCCGTCAAGGCTGGCGTCGCCCGCAAGAGCTGGAAAAACAACCAGTATCAGCTGAAAGTTGTCAATGGCAATATTTATCTCAACGGTGACGATTTCGATCCTGCCCCCGGAAGGCGGGCAGGGTTCTACTCCATGCGTCTCGGCTCTGTCAGTGCTGTTATGGAGTTTGTCAAAAAGTTTGCCGGAGCCGATTTCCTCTATGCTTATCCGCAAGGGCTTCATGTGACCAAAGGGGATATCAGAGTTTCTGACAAGCTCAACATGGTCGTTGAACCCGAACTGATTTTCGGTATCGGAAGAGCCATGGAAAAGTATTACTCTTTTGCCAACGGCAAGTTGAGTGCCACCTGGTATCTCTGCCACGGCGGACACTCCCATATCCCCGCCATTCCCCGTGCCAAATACAAGAAAGATCATCCTGAATACTTTGCCATCGTTGCCGGTAAACGTGACGGCTACAGCATCCCTCAGTACTGTCTTTCCAACCCCGAAGTGCAGGAGCTGATCTACAAGCAGATCCTGAAAGATGTGGATCGTCCCGGCGTGACTCAGACGCAGCTGGCGCAGACAGACGGATTCCGGGTCTGCAGTTGTGCGCCTTGTAAAAAGTTTTTCGCCAAAGGTGCCGGTGAAGCCCTGTGGAAACTCCATCTGGATATGGCTGACCGGCTCCTGAAAGACCGTCCCGGCAAAAGCGTCCGCATCATTGCCTACGGTCCCACCCGTATGCCCCCCAAGTACCGCAAAGTTTTCCCAAAAAATGTGGCTGTGACCATCGCTGTGGGGCAGGTGGTGTCAAAGGCATATCTTGACAAGTGGAAAGCTTACAAGGTTCCTCTGGGCTTTGATGTTTACCTTTACAACTGGGGCGAATACCACCTTGAAGGTCTGACTCCCAGCTTTACTCTCAATGAGGGGCGCGCTCAGGCGGATCTCTTCCGCTCCTACGGTATCAACGCCCTCTACTTCTGCGGTCTTGCGGAGCTGCCCGGATTGTGCTACCCTGTCATCACATACTATCTGCGTGCCATGAATGGCGACAAAACAGCTCCTGCCGGATTCCTCAAAGAGTTTTGCACCAAATCTTTCGGCAAGGGCAGTGCTGCTATGGAAAAATTCTACACTCTCCTTTACAGCCGGGTGGAAAAGGTCAAAGGAGGAAGCGAAGATTACACCGATCCCCTTTCAAAAAGAGCGGTCAAAAGTGTCTTTGCAAGAAACGTTTCTCTGCTGCATCAGCGCTATCCTGAAAAGGTTCTTGCCCAACTTGAAACATTGCTGAAGTCTGCAGAAAAGGCGGCTCCTGAAAGCTATCTGTTGAAACACACCCGCAGAGAGTTCGACTACCTGAAACTCACCGCCGGAGCCTGCAACGCTTTTTTTGCCTACCACCGTACTCTTGCCCAGAAGGAGTTTGAAACTCTGGCAAACCTCATTGTCGCCCGGAAAAAATTCATCAACTCTCTGCCTACATACAAGCGGGGCAAAACTCTTTACACCAAACCTGAAGGGGAATTTTCCTGTCTGGGCAACTTCCCTGTTTCCATGATTATGGAAAACGGCAGACTCGGCGCCCCCTTGAAAGCTCCCTTCACCTGGGATGTTGAACACTTCCTTGCCATCAAGGATCGTCCTTCCGGCAGAGTCTTGAAGGCAGGCGACCCCAAATGGCAGATGATGCAGGATATTTTCGGCGACGGCAAAAAGCTTTTCATCAAGGAACATCCCATTTTCGTCCGCTGCCGTGTGGAAGGGGAAAATCTTATTGCTGAAATGCGTTTTGACAAGATGCCCAAAGAGTTCCAAAGGGGCACCATCGAGGTCCGTCTGCAGAAGGATGAGAAATCACCCCGTTACCGTCTCTGGGGCAGCTCTATGGGGGGCAGAGCGGGGATCCATCTGCGTACTAAGATCCAGCAGGGCAACGATTACAGCGATGCCTGGAATATAAAATGGAAAGAAGGTGCCAAGTACAAAGTGATGTACAAGCGCATCACCAGAGAAGGTGAAAGTCCCGTGACAGAGATGACCATTCCTCTTGCGCTTTTCGGCGGTCCTGCCGCCAAAGGGGAAAAGCGGATGATCGACTTTGTCTACCATGTGAAGCAGCATTGCTACACCTGGGAGTACAATATCAATCTCACCAACTGGCGTCACCGCTATACCTCCATCGGAACCCTTGAGTTCTGAAAAGAAGCGAAAATTTCCACAAAAAAGGCAGATCCCGTAAAAAAGGATCTGCCTTTTTAATTAAACAGCAGAGATATTACTTTACCAGACCTTCCTTCTGGCGTTTCAGCTTTGAGCTGGTGGGGAGAGCTTTTTTTGCCTCTTTCACCAGACCTTTGGATTCTTTTTCGATGGTTTGGATAGAACGCTGAAATTTCTTTTCAGCACTTTCTTTTTTCTCGCCTGAAAGGAAACAATAGGCGGCGGCGATCACAGCGATCACCACAAAGAGATAAATCAGTTTCCGCACCAGTGAGGCGGAGTCTGTTTTTGCTTTTTCAGCAATGACTGCGTCAGAGCGTCCGGTCATTGCGGCAGCTTTCTCTTTACAGGCGGCAGAGCAGAAATTGCTGTTGTTTTCCTGAACGACACACTCTTCGCAGACACTTTTGCCGCAGACCGCACAGCGGAATGCACCATCTCTGTCACCGTGATTGAAACAATTTGCCATAAAAACCTCCGATTTTTGAATTTCCGTCGGGATGAGGAAAAGAAAAATTTCTTGCCCCGCTGTATTATTATACTCCCGTCAACTTATTTTTGCAAATCGGATTTCAATAAAAAATGCAGAAATTATCCGATACACTCTTTCAAGCCCGTAATGATCATCTGCACCGCAACGGCGGAAATGATGAGTCCTGTCAGACGGATCAGCGGTCCCAAAGCATGGACACGTCCCAAAAAACGGTTGATGGCAGGTGAAAAAAGCATGATAATGAAGTTGATCCCGATAGCAAGCGACAGGGCAAGAGAGGTACTGATCAAGCCGAACTCCGCCGTTCCTGAAATGGCGGCGGCGATGGTTCCCGGTCCTGCGATCAAAGGGGCGGCAAGGGGAACGAGGGAGATGTCAGTAAAGTTTTCAGGCATGCCGGGAGATTCGGATTTGGGGTGGAACCTTCCCTCACGGACGGCGCTCCAGCCGATCATGAAAACGATCAAGCCTCCTGTCATACGCAGAGAATAGAGTTCCACTCTGAAGATCCGGGTCAACAGCAGGTCACCGGCTCCGGCAAGGATAATGAGGATCACCAGCGCCGCCAGAGAGGATTTCCACGCCAGTTCAAAGATGTGACGGCGGCTCAGGGGGGGATCGTAGGAAGACAGAAACATGACCTTGCTGACCGGGTTGAGCAGAGCCAGCAGGTACAGAGAGTTTTCGACCATTTTAGTGAGAAATTCAATTTCTCCGGCGGCAAGACAGGGGGGGAAGAGCATGGAATTCAATCCTT
>JAFTIE010000094.1 GCA_017457065.1 Lentisphaeria bacterium | reverse complement strand
TTGCAAAACTTGAAAAACGCAGTGATGTCCGCATTTCAGTTACCGGCATTACCGGAGATGTTTTCGGGAAACGGCAGCTTTCTGTACAGGCGGAGTATATCAGTGAACTTATTCAGTGCCGCAGGATCGTCGGCAATCTTAAAAGCGGCTATTTCCGTTTCGATGGATTGAATCTGAAAACCACCTCCATTGTCTGCAGAGCTGACTCCGGAGAGCGTTTCCCCAACGGTGTCCTTGAACTTCGCAACGGCGAGGTCAGTTCATGCGCTTATCTGGCGTCAGATAATGCTCATTACTCCATCGGAGCTTCCAAGATCCGTCTGACCCCCAATAAAAGCGAATTTTACGGAGCAGGACATATTGAGCGTGACTTTGATGAGCATATCGTTACCATGTGGCATGGTATTGCCAAGATCTATGGGTTCCCCGTATTTTATTTCCCTTACGTTTGGAAGCCGCGGGATGAGAATCCCGGATTTTTCAGTTTCAAGTGGGGAAAAAACGGCGATTGGGGATACTTTTTTTCCGGTTACAAGAAGTTCACTTTTTCTGAATATCCCCTCAGCCAGGTACGCATAAGAGCCGATTGGTATACCTTGCGCGGAGTGGGGTACGGTGCAAGCGGCCGCTTTGTCACAGAAAACAGCCGGACCGACTTTTTTGCTTACGGCTTATACGATATCCGACCCTATGAAAGTGATGATTACGATGATTACCGGCTCAAGGTCCCTCATGCAAGATTCAATTTGCGTCTTTCAAATCTGACTCATATTACCCCCCGGCTTGATTTCAGAGGAGTGGCGGAGTATTCCAGTGATCGTTATTTTGTCAGAGATTTTTTCAATGACCGCTTTACCGGGGATCCAGAACCTGCGACTTTTGCAGCTTTGGAGCAGCAGTTCGACCATTTTACAGCGGCGGCTTATTTCCGTATGCGACTGATGGATTCCTTTACCACAGTGGAAAAACTTCCTGAGCTCCTGCTGCTCGGGCAGCGCCAGCAGATCCTGGATACGCCCTTTTACTATCAGGGAGAAATGAGTGCCGGTTACTACAGGATGAAGTGGATCGACTTTGATAAAAAACTTTCCGGGTATCAGGGGAGCAAACTCAAAGATTATGATGCTTTCCGCTTTGATACGACCCATTTTCTTTATCTGCCTTTGCGGACCCCATACTTTGTGCTGACTCCCCGTGCCGGTTTCAGGATGACAGCTTATTCTCAGACTTCTGACAGGAAAGTACGGGAAAGTGATCTGCTGAAAATGTTTTCTGCCTCATCCCCTACAAATATGCGGGGAGTGGACTTCACCGACTATGATGATGACGGCGGATCGAAACTGCGGTGGATCGGGGAATTGGGTGTTGAGTTGTCTACCAAGATCCACAATACCTGGGGGAATGTGCGCAATACGGTGCTCCGGCTTGACGGATTGCGCCATATCATGCGCCCTTACGCCAACTACACTTTTATCAGTTCACCCACTTTGAGTAAAGATCATATCTACTACTTTGATGAAGTGGACCGCATCGACAAACAGAGTTTTTTCCGCTTCGGTTTGGAAAACCGCCTGCAGACACGTTCCGGTTCATCCCTCAGAGATTGGTTGAGATTGGAAAACTTTATTGACATTCATACCTCTGAAAAAGACGGATTGAGTGCAGTCGGCGATTTTTGTACGCTGCTCTCAGTTGAGCCAATCAAGGGATTGACTCTTTCAACAGAGCTTATGATCGATGCCGGCGGCAACAATGATGATTTGCCTGACCATTACAGACACGAGCGCAATGTGGGGCGTCCGGGGATCGATCTCAAATGGATCAACCGGTGGAACGTTTCCATAAAATATGCTCCTGTGGAAGATATTGTTTTCAGCTTCTCATACGACTATATCCGCCCTTACAACGGACGCAATCCCTACTCCATGGGATCTACTCTTACGCTTATTGAAAGTTCCCGCTGGTTCAGCAAGTCCTGGTACAAACACTCTGAGACATTCTCCTTTGGAGTGCAAATGCCCATAACGCCGGACCGCCGCACTTTTGCCGCTTTTAATATGGGATATGACTTCCTTGAGGGCCATGTCAGTTCTTACCGTTTGATCCTCAGGCGGCTTTTCCACTGTCTGGAGTTGTCGGCTGAACTGGCTTTTGAGCATAACACCGACCGTGATGATCCCAACTGGGATACCTCATTTTCCGTGGGGGTCAAATTTACAGGACTTGAATCCCCTGTTCTGCAAACTGCGAATCCGGTTCTTACGAGTGCCGCAGCCGGCAGTAAGGGTTTTTCCTTATAAAAGTGTGAAGTCAGGAGTTTTTTATGTACATTGTAACAGGTGGTGCCGGATTGATCGGCAGTGCAGTTGTTGCTGCACTTAATGCCCGGGGAATCAGCAATATTCTTATCGTTGATCATCTGGGAAATTCAGATAAGTGGAAAAACCTTGCCCCTCTTGCATACGACGATTATCTTGAAAAGGAAATTTTCAGAGAGAAGCTCCACAGGGGAGTCTTCGGCGGGAATATCGAAGGCGTATTTCATTTGGGGGCTTGCTCTTCCACTGCTGAGCGCAATGCCTCTTACCTGATCGATAACAATTTCCGTTATACCGCTGAATTGGCGGAATTCTGCGTTTCCAAAGGGATCCGCATGGTTTACGCTTCGAGCTGTGCCACCTATGGCGACGGTTCCAAAGGGTATGTGGATGACGATGACAGCATCGAAGAACTGCGCCCCATGAATATGTATGGTTACTCCAAACAGATGTTTGACCTCTATGCCAAACGGCATGGTTGGCTCAAAAAGCTTGTCGGATGCAAGTTTTCAAATGTTTACGGTCCCAATGAACGCCACAAAGGTGAAATGCGCAGCGTAGTCCTCAGAGCCTTTGAACAGATCACTGCCGACGGCAAACTGCGACTTTTCAAATCCTATAAACCCGAATACGCCAACGGTGAATCCATGCGGGACTTTCTCTATGTGAAAGATGCCGTTGATATGGTCCTGCACCTTTTCGGGTGTTCCCGTGCCGGCGGTCTTTACAACATCGGCAGCGGCAAGGCGGAAACCTGGAACTCTCTCGGGAAAGCCGTTTTTGATGCCTTGGGTAAAGAGATCAACATCGAGTATATCGATATGCCGGAGCATTTGAAGGACCGTTATCAATACTACACAAAAGCTGAAATGGATAAATTTTACAGCACCGGTTATTCCAAAGAGATCATGTCTTTGCAGGAGGCTGTCCGGGACTATGTGGTCAACTACCTGCTTCCCGGCAAATATCTGGGGGACTGATGCACGACTCAGGAAGAATATTGCGGGGCGCAGCTGCGATCATAGAGGCAGTCACCGCCCAAAGTGCTGTTCTTGATGAGGTGATGGAAAAAGTCGATCCCCATTACCGCCGTGCGATCAGCCACCTGGTACTTACCTTTTTTCGCCGCCGCAAGGCTATAGATGCGCTGCTTGATGAGCGTATCGAAAAACAGCCCAGACCGGCAGTTCTGGCTTTGCTGCGCAGTGTTTTGACCCAGATCTTTTTTCAACATGCCATTGCTGTTGAATCTGCTGTAAATATCGCTGTTACTGAGGCGAAGAAGTTCAGCGCAGACAAATTTGTCAATGCAGTACTGCGCCGGATCATTGCATCAAAACCGGCATTTCAGGACACTCCTGAAAAGGTGTTGCCTGATGATATATTGAGACGTTGGCAGCACTTTCCGGAACTTGATACCCTGACGGCGGCCTTTTTGCGGGGGAGTGCTTTTACGTTCCGTCTTGAAAAAGAATGGGAGCTTGACGGTGTGCAGGCTGAGCCTGTTCCAAGTCCCGCTTTCCGATTCTATAAAGGCAGCGGTTCAGAAATTCTCAAAAGTGCTCCCTTTCTGCAAAAGCACATTTATATTCAGGATCCGGCAACTTCTCTTGTCTTTCAGGACCTTGATCTGTCATGGGCTTCAAAAGCCCTTGATCTTTGCGCAGCTCCCGGCGGTAAGACTTTGATGTTGGCAGAACTGCTCCCTGAGGGAGCCAGGATCGTTGCAGCGGACCGTTCACGGAACCGGCAGAAACTGACCCGGCAGAATTTGGAGGCCCGGGGGGTGAAAGCAGAGGTCATTGTGGCGCTCCCTGAGGAATTGGCAGGGAGTTACGATGTTGTCCTTGCTGATGTGCCCTGTTCCAATACCGGCGTTTTCCGCCGCCGTCCCGATGCTTTGTGGAACTTTTCAAAAGCAAAAATGCGGGAACTTATCGTGATCCAGCGTGAGATACTTGAATCGGCGTTGCGGAGGACCGCTGCGGGCGGTCTGCTGATCTACAGCACCTGTTCCATTGAACCGGATGAAAATGTACTTCAAGTAGAAAACTTTTTGAAAAAACATCCGGAATTGACTCTGGTCTCCCAACGGCAGCTTATGCCTGATCTTGATACAGATGGCGCTTTTGCTGCAGTTATAAAGAAAAATTGAGAGAATCGATGATGAAAGTAAATTTGCACACCCATACGCACAGCTGCCGTCATGGCTCCGGGAATATTGCCGACTATATGGTTTGGGCTGAAAGGGAAAAATTTGATGTGCTGGGATTCAGCGAACATGTCCCGCTGCCCGGCGGGCTTTTGGGGACCACCCGGATCAAAATGGAAAATCTCTCCTGTTTTTGGAAAGAGTTTGATGAAGCGGTCGGAAATTATCCTCAAATCAAATTGCTCCGCGCCTTTGAAGGGGAATATATCCCTGAGCTCATGAATTTTCAGAAAGAGCTGAAGGAGATTTGGGATCTGGACTATATGATAAGTTCCAACCATTATATCTGGGAAAATGGAAACAAAGTGCAGTTCCCGAGTCAAAGTGATCCGGCGGCGTTGAAGGTGATCGTTGAACAGAGTATCAAACTCATCGAAAGCGGTTTGGGGATCTTCTTTGCCCATCCTGATTTGTTTTTTGCTTACGGTTGTCCCTGGACTCCTGATTCCAAGGCGGCGTCAAGGGATATTATCGAAGCTGCCAAGGCACATCGTCTGCCTTTGGAAATCAACGCCTACGGCATCAGAAAACAGCCTATAACTGCCGCTGACGGCAAAGTCAGAAAGCGTTATCCTATTCCGGAATTCTGGGAGCTTGCCGCTGAAATCGGCGGTATTGAGGTTGTCTGCAGCTCAGATGCCCACACCCCCAGTGCCTTGTGGCGCGCCGTTCCTGAGATCATTGAATGGGCGGAAAAACTGGGGTTTACAGTGGTCAACGAAAGATTGGCAAAGGAAATTCTGACGAGGTGAGGCTTTCTGCTTCAGGATGCTGATGGCGGAACCAGGTACGCTGCCTTCTGGCATATTGCCGGGTGGCTATGACCAGTTTTTCCTTTAATTCGTCAAAACCGAACTCTCCCTTGAGGTAGCGGTCAATGATTTTGTACCCTAAAGCCTGATGTGCTGTAGGTGTTTCAAGGAGTCCTCTTTCAATGGCTTTCCGGGCTTCATCGATCCACCCTTCTTTGAGCATGATTTCTGTTCTGGCAGCTATCTTGACATTGAGCTCTTCAGGATTGAGTTCCAGCTTGTACGCTTTCACATCATAACGGAGTTTCCGTGGCAAATTCTGCTGAAGTTCCAATATGGACTTGCCGGAAACCAGTTTGACTTCCAGAGCTCTTATGAGTCTGCGGCGGCATGCTCCCCATTTTTCCAGTGCGGCTGGATCGGCTTCTGCCATTTTTGCATGGAGAGCGGCTTCTTTTTCCGGGGCATCGTAAAGGGCATCAAGTTCTGCCCTTACGGTTCTGTCGCCCGGCATATCATCCATACCGTAGAGAAAGGAGCGCAGATACATGCCGGTCCCACCGGCAAGGATGGGCGTTTTACCCCGTGACTGTATATCCTTCACTGCCTCTTCCGCAAGGGCGGTGAATGAGTAGACATCAAGGCGCTGATGAATATCACAGATCCCCACCAGATGGTGAGGAACACTTTCAAGTTCAGCAGGGGAGGGCTGTGCTGTGCCTGTTTCCAAGCCCCGGTATACCTGCATGGAGTCAAATGAAACGATCTCTCCATTGCATACTTTGGCTGTTTCAAGAGCAAGACGGCTTTTGCCGGAGGCTGTAGGGCCCATAATGACGATGATCATAAATCGTAACTCCAAACCTGATGGTTGTCATTTTTGAAAAGAGAGGTCCAGTTTCCTTTGAAACGTTGGGCAAGAGCAGTTTGATCTTCATTACTCTTGAGGATCACGATGGTGGAGTCCGGGAGTGCCGGGACCATTCCCCTGGGACCGTCAAAAAGAAAATCAGCATCGGTGTATCCGTTCAGTCGCAGATAAAACATCAAAGGCCAGGGATCCGAGTTGAAGGTGAAGTAAAAGGCTTGGACTCCTTTTAACGTTTCCCTGGCAGCGATCATTTGAGCCGTGGTATCGGGGGTGTGTCCATACCTCAGATAGTAGGGGAAATAAAAATCATCACGTCCGGCGCCGCCGCAGCAGCGTGAAAAGAGCCCTTTGAGTTCGGACTGCTGTTGGATACAGCACCAGCTGAGAGTCAGTATACACAGCCCGCCGATCCAGAATTTGGGGTTATACCTTTTTTGCAGGCGGCAGAAAATCGCAGTAAAATCCCGGAGTCCGGCGGCGATCAACAGTACAAAGAGGGGAAAGAGTGGGAAAAAAACACGGGGAAATGGAGGTGCTTTTAAAAGCAGTATGGGGATCAATGGCAGAAGCCAGATCCCGGCACGGCTGGAACGCAGCCAGTTGAATCGTTTCCGCCGGAAACAGAGAAGCAATGAGGAAACAGGAAGCAGGAGCATGGCAAAGGTAAAAAGCTGAGGCAGATAAACAGCTTGCAAAACACCCCGTAAATCTTTCCAGCTTTCGTTGCTGCCGACACGGATCACTTGAAGCAGCTGCTGCAGAATAGGCAGATAGAAAAGCGCCGCCGCCGCAAAAGGAGTGAGGATCAGAAAATAAAAGCGTTTGTTTTTCCAGAAGTTATGACCGCACAGGGGAAGTGCGTAGAGACAGACTCCTCCCAGCGCCAGCATATCTGAAGGCAGAACGGCAACTGAACACAGGCAAAAGAAAAAGTAAGCTCCCCAATGACGGAATTTCCCGCTGACAAGATAGTCAAGGGCGCTTCCCAGAGCAAAAACGGTGCAGCAGGCAGCTGCCATATATCCACGCAGTGCTGTTGCATGGAGCAGAAAAGGAGGGGCGCAGCAGAAGGCGAGCAGAACCACTGTCATGACACCGGATCCGAAAGTGACACGGAACCGGCGGAAGGTATAAAGCATGGTCACGCCAGCCAGAAGCAGAGACAGAAGACGCATCCAATCGTCAATGCCGCCCAGACCGCAGTAAAGCTTGATCCAGCCGTGCAGAAGCATGGTGTAAAGCAGCTGATTGTTCGGGATGACGTAATTGAAGTAAATGCTTTGAAGAGACTCCAGCAAAGCAAAGTTCTGAACAGTCAGAGCTTCATCAAACCAGAGGGGACGGACCAGATAACTGCCGGCGGCAAAGAAGACCAGTGTGCAGAGCAGTATGCCGTAAACAAGTGATCTTGAGGTGTGGTGCATCGTAAAGTAAAAAGCCGGGTTTTACAGAAAATGGAAACTTTCCGCAAAACCCGGCATATCATATTCCGGTGTTAAATCACATTCCGGGCATCATGGGCATGGCGGGTTTGGGAACGAGGATCTTGACTTTGGCTTTGGTTTCAAGATCCTTAATGTACTTCTGCAGCAGTTCCTGTTCTTTCTGCCCCTGAAGGAAGCTGAGCAGCTGACTCTGGACCTCAGCAAAAGGTTTGACTTCAGATTTGCGCAGAGCTTCGCGCTTGATGATGTGCCAGCCGAACTGAGTTTTGACGGGCTTGGAGATCTGATTGTCTTTCAGAGCAAGAGTTGCCTTTTCAAATTCGGGAACCATCTGTCCTTTCTGGAATGCGCCCAGAGAGCCCTGAGCCTGTTTGCCGGAAGGACAAGCGCTGTTTTCAAAAGCAAGTTTTCCGAAATCAGCAGGATTCTTGATCGCCTTGGCGTAGATCTCATTGGCTTTTTTCAGCTCAGCTTTGCCGTCAGAACCTTTTTTCAGTGCGATGAGGATGTGAGAGGCACGCAGTGTCCCGGGAGCATCAGCGGGAACAGTGAACTGTGCTTTGTTGGCATCGTAGAATTTACGGGCTTCGGCAACAGTGACTTTGACGTTCTTGATGATATATTTTCTGGCGAAAGTATCAAAAACGATCTGCTCACGCATTGCGGGATTTTTTGCCATTTTGGCGATGTGCTGCGCCATGGAGATCTTCTGCTGGCTCAGCTGGGTGACCATCATATTGTAAAGTTCTTTGGGCATCTTCTTGAACTGGTCCTCAATGATTTTTTCGATCTCTTTTTCAGACATCTTGAACTTTGCTTTAGCGATAGCCTGATCCACAAGGGTTTTGGAAATGTAGGCATTGACCAGCTCATAAGCACTGGCTTTGACCATTTCAGCTGTAAGCTGTTCCGGGATCTTGCCGTCGGGAGAAAGCTTCTTGAAGAAGTTGACGATCTCCTGACGGGTGACTTTTTTGCCGTTCATTTCTGCAACGACAGCAGGCAGAACACTGAAGGGATCCACTTTTTTGGCAGGTGCCTTTGCTGTGTTTTTTGCCTTGGCGGCGGGCTTGGCGGCTGCTTTGGCAACGGGCTTTGCCTTGGCGGCGGGCTTGGCTTTGGCATCAGCTGCGAATCCGGAAAAAGTCAGCAATGCAGCTGCAGCTCCGGTCATGAGCAATTTGGTACGATCCATAAAAATTTCTCCTTTTTTTAGTCCTTTATGGGCTTTGTTTGTGACATGAATTGTCTAAAATAATAAGATATATCGTTATTGCCTGATTTGCAAGCTTTTTTTTGATTTTTTTTGAAAAAATCACTTGCCGATGCAGAAATTCCGGAAAATTTCATCCAATATGTCGGGATCTGAACTTTTACCTGTGATTTTTCCCACAGTGTGCATGGCATTTCTCAAATCGCTTGCTGCAAGCTCAAACTCTCCTGGGGCAAACTGTTCCATTGCCTGAAGCAGTGCCACATCGCTTTCTTCCAGAAGCGCTTGAGACCGGGCATTGACAGCGACCTCCGGGATCCTTGCATTTTCTCCTTCACCATAGATCATATCGGTAAAACTTTTGAGCAGAGCATCAATGTTGCTGTTTTCGGCAACTGATATCCTTACCGCAGGGCAGGGGAGTTGGGGGAGTTCAGTACCGGGGAGGAGCAGATCGATCTTGTTCCAAACGGCGATGGTTCCCGGAGCAAATTCCATCTCAGCGATCTCTGATTGCAGATCGGGATTGGAGGAGTCAAGGATCCAGAAGATGACCTTTGCTGCGGCAATGGCACGGCGGCTGCGGGCGACGCCCAGCTGTTCCACGGGATCGGAACTTTCACGGAGTCCAGCCGTGTCGGTCAGCTTGACCGGCAGGTCACAGAGGACGATCTGGCTTTCCACTGTGTCACGGGTGGTACCGGGAATAGGGGTGACGATGGCACGTTCGCTGCCTGCAAGAAGGTTGAAAAGACTGGATTTACCGGCATTGGGTTTTCCCGCAAGAACCACATCGATACCGTCCCTGAGCAAAGCGCCTGCTCTGCCGGAGTCCAGAAGCGTTTTGATCTCCTGCCGGATCTCTGCAATTTTTTCTGCATCCCGGGGATCAAAGTCCAGATCTTCATCGGGGAAGTCCAAACGTGCCTCGCACTCTGAGATCAAGCTGGAAATGCTGTCATAGACCGAGTTGAGCTTTTCGCTCAAAGAGCCTGCCAGCTGCCGTTCTGCCAGTTTGAATGCCGCATCACTCCCGGCGCTGATAAGGTCTGAAACAGCTTCTGCCTGAGTCAGATCCAGTTTTCCGTTGACGAAGGCACGGAATGTGAACTCTCCCGGCTCAGCGCTCCTTGCGCCTGCGGAGAAAATGGCATTGATGGCATTGGCGGCGGCGGCGGCTCCCCCGTGGCAATGGAGTTCAGCCACATCGTCGCCGGTGTAGCTTTTGGGACCGGGCATGAAGACGGCGAGAGCGGGGTCGCCATTGACTTTCCCCAGCAGCATTTTTCTGTGATTGCTCTCTTTCCCGGGATCGTTTTTACCTTGCCAAACCTTTTGGAGCACTTGAAGTGACTCCGGACCTGAGATCCTTATAACGGTGACGGCTCCGCCCACAGCGCTTGCCGGTGCGGCGATCGTATCGACTGTATTCATACCATTCTCCTGTACCGTTGTTCCGGAGTCAGTTCTATAAACATCTTGAGTTCAAGTTTCATTAAAGCCGCCAGCAAAGCGCCGGTGTCAACGTCAAGTGCCGCCTGCATTTCATCGAAACCGATCTCCCCGTTGTCGAGAAGTTTCCAGATGCTCTTTGAAAGTTCGTCCATATCTTCGTCGGTGGGCATATCGGGATCCCGTTTGGCAACGGGGATACTGACGCAACTGCCCAGAGCCACAGCAACATCTTCAAAGCGTTCAATGAGACAGGCTCCTTCACGGATCAGTGCATTGCACCCGGCGGCGGCAGGATTGTCCACATTGCCGGGAAGGGCAAAAATTTCCCGGTTGTTTTCTATGGCGAGTCTGGCGGTTATCATGGCACCGGAGTCGAGCCCTGCTTCTGTAACGATGGTCCCCTGACAGAGAGCGGCAACGATCCTGTTGCGGCGGGGGAAGTTCTGGCGCGAAGGGGGCATGGAAATGGGAAACTCGCTGATGACGGCGCCGTTGTGTTCAATGATCTCTCTGGCAAGAGGAATGTTTTCTTTGGGGTGAACATGGGCAAGACCGGCTCCCAGTACTGCAACGGTGATCCCGTTGGCTCTGATGGCGGCGCGATGTGCCACAGTATCGACGCCCATTGCCAGTCCTGAAACGACCGTGTAGCCCATGGCGGCAGCGGTTCCGGCGATTTGGTCGCTCATCCGTGCACCGTATGCGCTCATGCGCCGGGTCCCTACCACAGCGACGGCTTTTTCCGGGAATCGGGGAAGTTTTCCTCTGACATAGAGACACAGTGGGGGATCTGCCAGTTCCCTCAGGATTTGGGGATAATCACTGTCAAAAAGAGTGATGATATCCACTTCTCCCCGTTCGGCAAGTTCCAGTTCGGCGGCGATGGCAATTTCCGGATCGAATTCGGCAAGCCGTGCGCTTAAAAGGGGACCGAAATTCTTGAGTTTTTCATACTCTTCGACAGCGTGATTGAAGACCTGCCCCGGTGCTCCGAACCACTCCGACAGCATTTGGAACCGTGAAAAACCGATGCCGGGGACCAGATTGAGTGCGATACATCCGTCGCGGTCAGTCATGGCACATCTCCAAAGCTTCGATCATCTGCTGTTCCGGGATACCTGAGACCGTTTGGGCTTTACCGATTTTTTCGGGCAGGACCAGACGGATCCCCGAGGCATCGTTTTTCTTGTCTGAACGCATGACCTCCAGAAGTTCTGAACTGCTGAAAGAGACCGGTACAGTCACGGGAAGGTGGAGCTTTTTTAAAAGTTCCAGCTGCCGTCGGGCATCGTCGGCACTCCACGATCCCAAAGTTACTGCGAGAGTTCCCGCCACATTCATACCGATGGCAACGGCTGCACCGTGAGGGATGGAAAAGTTGCTTTTCTGTTCCACAGCATGACCGAAGGTGTGACCGTAGTTGAGGATCGCCCGGAGTCCCAGTTCTTTTTCGTCAGCTTCAACAACTTGAGCTTTGAGCTGGCAGCAGCGTTTGACAAGTTCGGGGTAAAGGGTATCAAAGTCGGGCGCAAGGATGGTGGATTCCCCTGCCTGTTCCAACTTTTCAAAGAGTTCTCCGTCAAGGATGACGGCAGTTTTGACAACTTCTGCCAGACCGCAGGTCAGATCGGTGAAGGAAAGTGTTTTGAGAAATCCGGGATCGATGAGGACCGCATCCGGCTGGTGAAAAGCCCCGATCAGATTTTTCCCTTCCGGAAGATCGGCAGCTGTTTTTCCTCCCACACTTGCATCCACCATGGCAAGGAGTGTGGTTGGGATCTGGATAAAATGGACTCCCCGCATGTAAATGGCTGCTGCAAAGCCGGTCAGATCTCCTGTGACCCCGCCGCCCAGGGCAATGAAACGGTCTTTCCGGGTCAGGTGAAGTCCTGCCGCTGCCCGGCAGATGGATTCAACGGCGGAAAAGGTCTTGTATTGTTCCCCCGGGGTGAGAACGATCTCTCCGTCAGCTTCAATTCCGGGATTGGGAACATTGCCGTCCCGGACCAGAAGTTTGCGTCCGGTGAACTCACTGATCTTTTGCCAGGAGCCTTTGCCGACGGTGATATCGTATGCGCCGCTTGCTGCTTGACAGTGAACTGTTTCCATTGAAAAAAAATCCTTTCGTCAATATTCTTTGAATTCAAATTTTACGATATTTCTGCTGCTTTGCGTGACCGGAGCCACTGCGGAGTGGCGGATCATGACCGCCCAGCAAATCACTCCGTCGGCTCTGACCACCGGGTAGGGATGGTCTGCCGGGATACGGCGGTCGGTCCGCAGTTTTTTTATTTTTTCGGATCTCTGTCCTCCGAAGGGGATCATTCTTTCACCGGGGAGCGGTGTTGAAATTTCCAGTACATCGGGCAGCATATCTCCGTCGAAACAGGCGCAGTCAGGCGTACAGCGTTCCGGTCGGGAAATGGATTTGACGGAAAAATGCCACTTCCCTCTGGTAATGGAAGGAGTCTCTTTCCAGTTCCAGGTGAAGGGAAGGGGCAATTCAGGGGCGGGGAAGCCTTTTGTAATTGCGTCATGGCGCAGGAATATTTCAACTGATCCATTGACGGGAATCCGCCGCAGTTCGCCGGAACTGTTCTGCAGTTCGTTGTTGATCCTTTCCAGAAGGTCGTATGTGGGAATGACTCCGGTCAGTTCCCGGAGCAGTCTGATCCTGACTGCATCGTGCTGGGTACGCCAGAAAGAGATGCTTCTTTTCTTTTCGCCGGGAATGGCGGCAACATAGCTGTTGATGAATGAGGCATCGGATTCAAGGGCATTGATGGAGCGCTCCATCCCCTTGAGTGAGCCGGGGAAGAGCCGTTCCAGTTCCGGGAGAAAAGCGTTCCGCAGGTAGTTCCGCAAAAAGAGATTGGAGGCATTGGAAGAGTCTTGCGCCCAAACCTCCACGCCGCAGCTGCGGAGAAATGCTTCGATCTCCTGCCGGGTCATCTTGAGGAGCGGGCGGATAAAGGTCACGCCCTCAACGGTGGACTCTGCCCGCATGGAACTCAATCCCCATGAGTTGGAGCCGCGGCAGAGGCGGATCAGCAGGTTTTCCCTGCGGTCATCGGCGTGATGCCCCAGAATAACGGCACTGTCAGGAGAAGCGATTTTCTGCCAAGCCTCAAGACGTGCATCCCGGGCGGCGCTTTCCAGATTTTCTCCGGGCGGGATGAGAAGGTCGATACGCTGAAAAGGAATATCCAGTTTCCGGGCAAAACGTTCTGCATCTTCAGCTTCAAGGTCTGACTCAGCGCCTCTCAAGTGGTGATTGAAGTGAAC
>JAFTIE010000093.1 GCA_017457065.1 Lentisphaeria bacterium | reverse complement strand
TGATGCCCTCCATACCAGAAGCAAGAAACGCTTTGATCGCCTCAGCACTTTGTTCTTTGTCAAAGCGTGCAAGCTGCAGAGCGATCTTGTAATCTTTTTGCCCGGCTTCATCTATAGCCGTTTCAACAGCAGCCGCCAGAAACTGGTCGGTCAGTATATCCACCAGAAAACCGAAGCTCCGGGTGGAACCGCGACGGAGCGCCAGCGCCACTTCACTGGGCTGGTATCCGTGGGCGGCGGCGATCTGCCGCACCCGGTCGGCGCGTTCTCTGGCATCACGCCGCTTGTCTTTGGTGGCTCCGGAAAGAGCTCTTTCCGCTGTTTTTGCGGAAACGCCCGCCAGACGGGCAATTTCTTTTATGGTTATCATGGAGTAAATATAGCACTTTTCTTAAATTTTACAAGCTTCGGAAACAATTACGGCTTGATTTTATGAAGTTCCGGGGGTATATTATATAACTGTATGACGAAGACAGTTATTCCCGAAAACAACCATGGAGCTTGAAAAAAATGTTTGTTCCTGAAAAAATCACCGCAGCTGAAGTCAAAGCCAAGGCACGCGAACTGGGTGCCGATCTGGTGGGGATTTCCCCCATGTCCCGTTTTGAAGGGGCTCCCAAGCAGAATGATGCCCGTTACATCTTTCCCGGAGCAAAATCCATGATCGTTCTGGGATTCCGTATTGCCCGGGGTATTTTCCGGGGTATTGAAGAAGGTACTTTGTTTTCCGCCTATCCCTCCATGGGGTACGCCGGTATGAATCAGGTTTACGGCCCCATGGTGCTGTGGGATCTGACCCGCTACCTGGAAGATAAAGGCTATGAAACACTGCCCATCATGAACAGCAACGGCGGCGAAGCCATCAATCCTGTGACCGGAAATTTCCGTGAAGGCTGGAGCCGTCCCGTGGCAGATGGACTGCCCTACCCTGATGTACTGCTCCACTTCAGATTATGCGCCTACATGGCAGGTCTGGGTGAGATCGGCTGGAGCAAGCTGCTGCTGACTCCTGAATATGGTCCCCGCCAGCGTTTTGTGGTGCTTCTGACTGAAGCTGAACTGGAAGGCGATCCTATTTTTGAGGGCAAGATCTGCGACCGCTGCAAGCTCTGCGCCCACAACTGCACCACCAAGGCTATCAGCAAAACCGAAACGGTCAAGTGCACCGTTGCCGGACACGAGATCGAATGGGGCAAACTTGAGCCCATGCTCTGCGAAAGGGGTATCCACGGCGGATGCGCCGGGGAACGCAACCCCTTTGAAGGGGACTATCCCCGCAAGTACGGTTACGGACGTGCCATTGAAGGTGCGGCGGGCTGTATGCGTGCCTGTATGATCCACCTTGAGGAAAAAGGTGTCCTCAAGAACAAATTCGGCAGCAAGTTCCGCACTCATAAAGTCTGGGACAACATCGACCACTCCAAGCCCTGGGAAATGACTCAGGAGGTCAAAGAAACCTACGCCGACAAAGGGCAGACCGAACCCCACGATGTTTATGAAAAATACCGTGTCATCGACAACTACGGTACAGCCAAGAAAGAGGATGTTGAAAAACAGACTCAAAAGGATGACTCCAAGACCTACAATCCTCTTATCGACTGATATAAAATGGCAGAAACTCTCAAACTTTCTGTCGGCTATCAGCTCCCTGAGCGCTACAGCATCGTGGAGGTGATCGAAACCTACCGCGATGCTGTGAATGAAGTCTATTTTCCCTGGTTCGGCGTCCCCGATGGCAGGGGAGTCTCCATCCGCTACGAAGCGGACCAGTACCTGATGGAAAAGGAACTGCGCATCCTGCGGGACATGGGGATAAAGCTTCATTTGCTTCTCAACGCCAACTGTTACGGCAAAGAGGCGCTTTCCCGGGATTTCTCCGAAAGTCTTAAGTCCATACTGGGCTATCTCACAGAGAACTTCAATTTAAGCGGGATTACCACCACCTCTCTTTTTGCGGCACGCTTCTGCAAGCAGAACTTCCCTGCTCTGGAGGTCCGTGCATCGGTCAACATGAACATCGCCTCTCCCCGCGCCATGGCGTATGTGGGGGATTACTTTGACGGATTTTATGTCAGCCGTGCCCTCAACAGAGATATTGAAGCTGTGAAAAAGCTCCGGCTCCCCGGCAAAAAGCTCTATCTTCTTGCCAACAGCGGATGTCTTGCCAACTGTCCGGCTCATACCTTCCACGACAATCTGGTCTCCCACGAAGCGGAAATCGACCATGAAAAGAGCTGCTGGAACTTTCAGGGCATCTGCTGGGAGCGTTACGGCAAACGCGCCAACCGTGAAGAGATCCTGGCGGACTCCACCTGGATCAGACCTGAAGAAATCGACCGTTACGAAGGAGTGGTCGACGGGATCAAGGTCGCCTCAAGGACCAATCCCAATTTCGGGACCATCATCAAATCTTACGCCGAGCGTTCCTTTGAGGGAAACATGCTCAGTTTGTGTGAACCTGATTTTTCAAAACTGATCCGCCTTGACAACAAAAGTTTCCCTGAAAACTGGATGGAATATGCGGCAGCTCCCGGCACAAAAGAGTACGAATCAATACTGAAAGCAGTCATGAGATGAAAAAAAGCGAGATTTCCTGGAGTCTGATGCACCCGACTCCCCTTAATGTTGACTATATCCGTCAGTTGATTGAAAAGTCAGAAGAGTACCATGTTGACAGCTTTGAAATATGCGGTCAATGCCACACGCCCTACGGTGGACTTGACGGGTT
>JAFTIE010000092.1 GCA_017457065.1 Lentisphaeria bacterium | reverse complement strand
ACAGAGTAAACTCCTTCTGCACCAGCGGTTCACCCCCTGAAACAGTGATACCGCCCCCTGATTCAGTGTAGAAATCCCGATCCTCAAGAGCAACAGCAAGAGCTTCATCGACGGTGACTTTTTTGCCGTAAAGTTTCATGGCGGAACCGGGACAGACACTTTCACATTCGCCGCACTTTACACAAAGTTCATGAGAAAAACGGTGTTTCCCGTTTTCCATCAGGTGTGCCCCCGCAGGACACACATCAAGGCAGCTGCCGCAACTGCGGCAGAGGTGAGAGAAAAATCCCGTCTGGGGCTGAGGTGCGACACTTTCGGGATTATGGCACCAGAGACACTTCAAGGGGCATCCTTTGGTAAAAAAAGCGGTGCGTATCCCGGGACCGTCGTGAACGGCAAAGCGTTTGGTGTCAAGAAGTATTCCTGTGATCTCCATAGTTTACTCCGCTACATTTTTTGCTCTTTTGATATAGGCGTCCTGTTCCACTTTGGCAAGCTCCACAAAGCGGACGTTCCAGCCGCAGACACGGATCTGCAAATTGGCGTACTTTTCAGGGTCTTTCTGGGCTTCTTCCAGCACTTTGGCGTCAAAGACGTTGAAGTGCACTGCAAGTCCCCCTTTGGCAAAGTAGGTGTAAAGCAATCCCCGCAGTGCGGCAAGCCCTTCCTCCCCCTGAACGGTCGCAGGGTGCATCATGACATCAAGGGGAAAGTCTCCCGGCAGATCCATGGCGTTCATGGTGCAGACCGATTTGATAAGGGCGGTGACACCGCTTTTATCCATGCCCATGGTGGGGGAAAGGTTTTTGGAAAACTCTTCGCCAGCCATTCTGCCGTCGGGAGTGGCGCCGGTCATTTTCCCCATGGTAATGAACTGCCGGGCGCAGTGTCCTGAGGCACGGTACTGCCCGAATCTGCCGTTGGGACGGCCGTTGATCCGGCGTCCGGCGTAGTGGCTCAGGATAAAGGCGTAGAAGTCCACACTTTCGATGCCGTTGCCGAATTTATCTCTGTCACGCAAGATCTTTGAACGCAGTTCCTCTGCCCCTTCCCAGTTCTTTGCCAGTATCTCTTTGAATTGGGCAAGGGTCACTTCCTTTTGCTCAAAGACAAACTTTTTCACCGCCATCAAAGCATCCACCGCCGTGGCGATACCGCAGAGCAGTATGGTTGAATTGTTGTAAATATTGCCGTTTGAAAAGGCGTCTCTGCCGGTTTTCAAACTGTTGAGGATCGTGGAAGAATAAAGAGGAGAGGGGTTGACTTCATGAAGATTGCGCTCATTGCCGTCGGCACATTTGATGACAGTGTCGATGATGTCGTCAAGGTAGCGCAGATAGGATTTCAGGAAATCGTCGAAGTCTTTGATCTCTTCAAGCTTCAAGGCGGGACACGTCACGGTGTATCCGGTCCTGGGATCGACACCGTTGTTGAAAATAAGTTCAAAGATCTTCATAAAGTTGACATGTCCGGCACCGGTGCCGTTGGCACGCCCGCGGGCGCAGAATTCGTAACAGCCGGTGATATTACAGGTCCTTGCCTCCTCTTCAGAAGCGCCGTAACCCATCATCACCTTCTTGATCCCCTCTTCAGAACAGAAAACCAGACTGCTGTGTCCGTCACGGATCATGCGGAACGCCGTATCAAGAAGTTTCTGAGGCGTGTTTCTGGCGACCTTGAGCTGGATCTTCGGAGTCGGGATATGGAGTTCATCAAAGACATCAAGGATCAGATAAGAGACCTCGTTGTAGAGAGTGGAACCATCTTCGGCAGTACCGCCCAAAAAGAAGGGGTGCCCCCAGTAGTTGTCGATTGAGCCCCACTGCATAAGGAAACAGGTGAGGAACTGACGCATATCTTCAAGTTTGTAACGTCCTTCTTTCAAATCTTTCTCGTAAAAGGGCAGCAGCAGCCCGTCAAGGTTGCTCCCCAGAGAGCGCACCTGCATGTGGTCGATGTGTTCGCAGTAGTAAAATTGCAGATATACCAACATAAGGACCTGATAAAAGTCCTGAGGTGCCCCGGTGCGGAGCTGTTCCAGACAGGCGATCTCCCTTTCGATCCTGGGGTTGCCCGGATGGTGTTGTTTGGCAAAATCGATCAGTTTCCCCAGATGCGCCAGCAGGGCGTTGAGGGTCAGTTCCATACCGTCAAAGTGAGCGGCGACGGCGGGGGTGAGGGTGCCATTTTTTTCGTGGAGCGCCCGGTATTCTCTGACTCTGGCAAGGATCCCGGGGAAACCGAGGGCAGTCAAAGCCTCCCAGTCGGGGACGGAGTGATCAAAGTCCTTCCAGATCATGTGGAGTCCTGCTTCATTCCGTTTCCAGCAGATTTGGGCGCAGTCGTGATTGACGGTAGTGTCGATCTCATAGCTCCACTTGCTCAGCAAGGGAGACAGAGGGCGCTTTTTCCGGTCATAGCAGCCGAATCCGGGGAAATCATCATGGGGATCCACGTCGATGAACATGTTGCAACAGACATACTCAAAACAGCGTGCTTTGATAACCGGTTTGGGGAGTCCCGCCGCTTCCAGAGGAGCAGCAAACCCCAGAACAGAGTCTTTGATTTCATCCTGAGAGATCCCGGAATTTTCTTCAAAAACCGGTTTACGGAACTTGTTGACCAGATATTCACGGTCGGCGTCAAAGGTCGTGTAGAGCATGGTATGATCTCCTTGTTTTGATTTTTCGCTATAATATAACCCAACGGAGTCTTTTTTTGAATGGAAAAAAAAGAAGAAAACTTATACTTTTGTGATTGCAATACAAAAAAGAAAGAGTATATTAAAGGCGGAACATAAAGGGATCTGCAATGCCTGTCAAAAACAAATCCAACACTCTTCTGAACTCAAACCGGATGAATCTGGAACTGCTGCACTTTGCCCGGGGGACTTATCCTGTGGCGAATCACATTTTAAGCGCTCTCCCGGTCAACCGCTTCTTCATCGTGCTCAAAAATCCCAATGGTTGCAAGTGCCGTATGGAAGATGAGAAAGATTCCCTCGTCTTCAAAGAGGGATGTACCTATTTTGCCCCCTTGCACCGCAAGTGCCGGATGCTGCTGGATGATGAACTTGAGTTTATTTCCATCCACTTCACCCTTGAACTTTATGAAGGAGTGGATATTTTTTCAGAGTTCGGCAGGATCTGTGAATTTCAGGACCCTCAATGGCTCCGGAGAGCGCAGAAAGCCTTTGATGAAGAGTCTGAATTTTCAAGTGCACTGCAGCTCAAGGGGATCGTTGCGGACTTTGCCGGTTGTCTGGGCGAACTCATGAGTCAGGAATCATGGGAAAGTGTCACCCGTTTTGCTCCTTTCAAAAAGGAACTTGATTATCTGCAGAGCCGTCCCCCGGCACAGGTGACGGTGGATGAACTTGCAGAGTTCCACGGCGTTTCACGGGAGTGTTTCTCAAGGAATTTCACCCGTTCAACAGGGATCACCCCCAAAAAATTCCTCACCCGTCTGCTGGTCAGCCGTGCCTGTTGTGAACTGCTCAGAGAAAACATCCTCATCCGTGATATCGCCTGCAAGCTGGGATTCAGCAACGAATTTTATTTCTCAAGATTTTTCTCGAAACAAATGGGTATTTCCCCCAGAGAGTACCGGATCCGTGCCGCTTTGAGGTAGTTTTTACGGCATAAAAAAAACGGCAGGCGCTTTTCCTGCCGTTTCAGTGTATTGGGTCTGATTTGAGGTAATTTCAAAAGTCATTCAAAAAATGACTTTCGATGCCATTCGCAAAGAGCTGTAAAGGGTAGTTTGCACTTGCTGCCTGTAAGGTAACAGGCGCTTGTCCCGCCGTAGCTTTATGCGAAGGCGGAAAAACGCTCCCTTTATCAGATCGAAGCGAGGGCGCTTTGACAATTTTGAGGAGTTTTGAAATTGCCTCATTTATTCAAAGACGGCTTCGCCGAAGGCTTCACGGTCATGGAATCCGGCGTTTTCCAGATTGGGGGACCAGAGTGAAAGTTCGGGTATCTCGTTGCCGCTGCCGCCGATGATACGGGATTCTCTGCCCACATTGAGTGTCCAGACGTTGCCCGGTTTGGGAGTGGCGATCTTCATATCACTGAAGGGCAGAGTAAAGAGAGAGTACCACTTGTCCCCTTCACGGCGGCACTGGTAAGTCCACTTGCCGTTCCATGCAGTGTCGTGCTTGTTGTAAAGGGGATGCAGCGGATCTGTGATGAATCCGAAAGCCTCGTCAAAGCGGGAGTCTTTGGCAGGCGTGTAGATCATGTGGTAGAAGCTCTGGCGCATTCCCTGAGGATCCACGAGGATCTCCATGCAGTCATTTCGCCAGCAGGGACCGTCATTGCCGAGAGAATGGAACTGTTTTTTGGGGTCAAGATCAGTGACCACACCGATGTAGAAATTCTTATTATCGTATGCCGCCTTGAAACGGGTCTTTTCAACGATGGGACCCAGCTGGATCCCGCCCAGCTCTTCCCACTTGAGATCTTTCCAGACACCTGAGTCAAATTTGTTGAACTCAACTTTGCCGGTGACTTTTTTGACGGTCATGCGCTTTTTGACGGTGCCGGGAAGGATCATTTTCTCTTTGAGCATACGGGTGTTCCAGTTGAAGGGAGCGCCCAGAGTGGAGGAGCGTCCGTTATCCAGGAGGTACGCCTTTGAAGCGCCGTCAAAGAAACGGATCTCAGGAAAATCTTTGAATTTGCCCACTCTGCCTTTGGGGGCAAGTTTATTGACCAGAGCGTTGCGCGCCTCAAGAGCTTTGGCAAGAAGGTCAAAGCTCTGCCAGTTGGGAGCAGTGCGGTAGGCACGGTACATCTGGACCACATCCACGATGGATTTTAAATACTCAAATTCAGCACGGACCAGTGAGAGGCGCTTTTTGACTTTGGGTTGCACAGCCAGTTTTTCGGCGCGTTCAAGATTTTTGCCCAGAGTGTCCATAAGTTCCGGGTTGTAGATGGTGCCGAAAACATGACGCTGGGAAGAGGTGTAACTTGTCTCTTTGATCCAGGGCATCAGCTCAAGAGCGTGGTGGAGCGCTTCAAAGAAGCTGCGCATGGGGGCGGCACTTTCGTGGTAGGCACGCTCGTAGAACTCAAGAAGGAGCTTTTCGTAGTTCAAAGAGGGATCTTCAAGAAGTTTTCCGAAGATGTAATAGACAGGCGCCTCAAGTCCGAAAAGTTCCCCGAATCCGCAGCGGTAGATACCCATGACGCCGTTGTCAAAAAAGGTCCTGACCTGTTTGGCGATAAAGGAAGGAGGACACTTGGGGGTATATCCTGTAATGTGATAGTTGCCCCAGTTGTAGATGTAGACAAGGAAACCGCCGGGGACAGAGATCTTCTTCCATGCGTCAAAGACGGTGTCGGAGTATTTGCAAAGTTCGATCACCGTGTTGGCAGGGAATGCCTTGAAGGTTTTGGGCGGATCAAAGTTGGGGGGATAGCAGATGATGACCACCTTTTTCCCGGGACGGTCTTTGAGAAGTCTTTCAGCAAGACTCCGGTGAAGGATCCAGATCTTTTCGCCGTAATCATCCCCGGTGTTGCCGAAGGCTTTGCAGTTTACGCAAAGACATGGAGTGAAACCGTCGGTCTGGGCAAGTTCCACAGCTTCAGCACCTTCATCCAGCTTGGAAAGCATCTCTTTGTAGATCAGCTCCTGGACCTCAGGATTGGAAATGCAAAGGTGATTGCCCAGAGCGGAACGCTTGCCCGAGCGCTCCACAAAATACTGAGGATGGGTCTTTGCATATTTTTTTGCAGGCACTGCATCGTAGTAGGAGTGTCCGCCGTACAAGCGGAATTTTCCGTAGCCGGGGTTGGCGTTTGAGTAATCGTAGATGTAACCGTTGGCGCGTCCGGCGCCCATGATGATTTGGGGCTTGATGTGCATGGTCAGATTTTCAGGGATGACCAGCAGTTTGGCTTTGACAAAGTCCAGACCGTTGTCGCCGGGGAGCAGGAATCTGCCGTTGAGGAATTTTTCCACAAATCGGACTGTTCCTGTAATAGTGCCCAGCACGCACTGGCTGTTGTGTCTGACTCTGCCTTTTTTGCCGAACCGCTCACGGTCGCTTCCGGCGATGAAGATATCTCCGCCCCGGGTGGCGATGACGGCGTTGAAGTTTTCAAACTTTAACGGTTCGATGCCTATGCCCCTGATGGCTTTGGTGTTGCCGAGGTAGATGGTTGTACCTTTGAAAGCGTGATTTTTGCCTTCCACTTCAACTTTTACCTTGACGCCCAGAGTTTCGGCAAACCCCTTTTGGATCACTGAGGCGGCTTTTTTCAGAAACACTTCAATACCGGGATTGGCGTGTTCAGCGGGGATCACGATCCTGACAGCGCTGTTTTGGCGCAATTCAATGGGAGGGACATTTTGCGGAGCACTGCTCCGGCATCCACTCAGCAGCAAAGCTGCGGCGCAGAGCAAAAACAAGATTTTTTTCATATAAAGTTCCTTTTTGTAAATAATCTGAACAACAAGTTGCACATTACCTAAATTTAGCACACTTTCAGGAATTTTTCAAGCCCTATGAAAAAATTTCAAAGCTCCTCAAGATCAAAAAGATTTTCTGAAGCTTCTGGGAGGCGCTGTGCTTTTCCGCGGATCCACTTCATAGACGAGAGGGAATGAACCCGGGGTATAATTGACAACCTGCTGATCTATCAGAAGAGCAAGTTGCCGGACATCCCAGTTCAAATTGCCTATTCCCAGTGAAAGATCTTCTGCCTCGTCGGTGCAGAGCACTGAGACATCATCGGGTATTTTCAAATCCTTTTTCCGGCTGTACTCCAGAAAGTTGTTCAAATTGCGCCGGTTGACACAGATCCAGGCAGTCACCCGGTCAAAACCTTCTCCCTGGTACTCCTGAAGCAGATAGCCGTCGCAAAGTGCTCCGGGGAGTATGGGCAATGAAAATTCGTTCATTGCCTTGACAAAAGAGACCATCCATTGCCAGTTCACCAGGTGTCCGGCAAAGTGGCACAGCATACCGATATTGCGGTGTCCCAGTTCATAAAAATGTCTGACGGCATTTCTGCACATGTTTTCAGCGGTGAATTCACAGCATCCGGGCAACTTTTTTTCTGAATAGAGAACCAGCACTCTGCCGCCTGAATTCATGTGACGCCGGAGTTTTTTCCGGCAGAGTTCCTGAGGATCGACCGCCATGACGATGGTCCAAGCGCCGGATAAGCGATATGCGGGCTGTTCAAACTCCTCCATTGAGACCAGCTCCAGATGATAAGGTTGTGAAAGTCCTTCCCCTGAGTTGAGAAGAGGCAGCAGAAGCGTTTCGTATTTGTTGCCGTTCACATAACTCCACGAAGGGAGTATGAGCAGTATCTTTGCGATCGGATGAGCGATTTCCCGGGGGATATACTTTTCCCCCACGCAGATCCCCACATGGCGGCAGCGGGTCAGATAACCAGCCGAAACCAGCTGGGCGACGGCGTGGCGGACAGTGTTCCGCGCTGCCTGAAAACGCAGACAAAGCTCCCTGTCAGTGGAAAAAAGATCCCCCACCTTGAAATTACCGTTGAAAAGCTCCAGCATCAAGGTGTTGCGGATACTTTCGTAACGTTTGATCCTGCTCATGGTATTTGCTCCATTGGTTCCGTCAGAAAATGGTATATAAGATAGTATCAAAAGGCTTTTATTTCAAGTCAGTACGCAAAAAAAACGGGGAGTTTTTTTGCAAGCCTGGCATTGTGCTGTGTAGTAACACGTTTATTTCAAACAACTTGCAGTATATGTACCATTATTGTTTTTTATAAATCTTTTTTTTTACCTTCACGGTCTTGTAAAAACAACCATTAAATGCTAATATAACTTCAGGATCATCAAAATTTACTTTTTGTCATTTCAGGAGAAAAAATATGACCCGTTCTGAAGTAAAGATCAATCTTTCCGCACCTGCGGGAAAAATCCGCAAGATCAATGGCGGCAATCTCGGTCCTTCTATGATCGCCAACTCCGAAGATCACCCCTACAGCGACTATGGACCGGATTTTGCTGCCTTGAATATCCCTCTGACCCGGCTTCATGATGCCCCCTACGAAAACCCCGGAAGGCGTCTGGTGGATATCCCCCAGATATTCCCCAATATGGACTTTGATGCCGAAGATCCTGCCAATTATTACTTTGACCATACTGACGACTACATCAAAGAGATCCTTGATTGCGGCACTCAGGTCATGTACCGTCTGGGAGTCAGCATTGAGCACGGACGGAAAAGATACTGGGTCGATAAGCCAAAGGATGTCAAAAAATATGCCGCCGTCTGTGCCAATATCATCCGCCATTTGAACTATGGAAAATGGAACGGACACCATTACAATATCCGGTACTGGGAGATCTGGAACGAACCGGAAAACTGGGACTGGGAGTGGGAAAACGATCTTCCCGTCAAGCGTAAACTCCCCCGACAGTTCGGAGGGACCATTGAAGAATTCAACGCATTCTACTGCGAACTTGCTTCTGAACTGAAAAAACTCTTCCCCGAGTTGAAGTTCGGAGGTCCCTCTCATGGCTCCCCCCGGAAATATGCCGCAGATTTTCTGAAATACTGCAAAGAGCACAATGCCCCTCTGGATTTTTATTCCTGCCACATGTACAGCGACTCAGTGCAGAAATACAAAGATCTGGTTATTGATGTCAGAAAAATGATGGATGACGCCGGTTTTCAAACAGCAGAACTCCATTTGAACGAGTGGCACTACCATCCTCCCCGTCCCAGCTGGTTTCCCCAAAGCGATTTGAAAACAAAAAGAAAGTTTCTGACCCGATACTATATCGAGAGCAAAGGTCTTGACAGCGCCGCCATGCTCTGCGCCGTCATGACCGCATGGCAGGATACGCCGCTGGATATGGGGGGCTACTACACCACCGGCACGGCAAGTGGATATGGTCTCTACAATATGTTTGATCCCTCTCCAAGCTACTACGGACTGAAGGCTTACGGAGAGATCGTCCGTTATCCGGAGCGGATCACCTGCGAAACTGCAGAGCCCGTTTATTCCCTTGCCGGATGCAATGAACAAGGGGAATACGCCGCTCTTATCAGTGCCTACCGCACCAACACCGGCACGGGGGCGGTCCATATCTCCTTTGATACGCCCGTCAGGGTGACTCAGGTGGAATTGCTGGATGAACACAATGAACTTGAGAAGGTCTATTTTGAACAGTGCGAAACTGGTATCGACATCAACTACAAAGGGAATTCCGGAGTCATTCTGATAAAATTTGTCAAACAATAAAACTGCAAGGGAAGAAAAAATGCGCCGTCTGAAATTCACATTGATAGAACTTCTTGTCGTTATAGCCATTATTGCTATTCTTGCTGCAATGCTGCTTCCTGCCCTGCAGCGGGCACGGGATGTGGCGAAAGGCAGCTCGTGTATCAGCAATCTCAAACAGATCGGATTTGCCTATCACTCCTACACGACAGACGCAAAATTCTGCCCCACAAGGTTCACCCATTATGAGGGCGGAAAAAAATGGAGCGGGGCCTCAATACAACTTCTTTTTTTCAACCTCAAGTACATCAGTTCCGGTACTGTTTTTTCCTGCGCCGGGGAAGCCAACAACCATGTTCCCCCCATCGGAAGCGATGCCAACCCCAGTGGAACTTACAACAATTATGCCTACAATCAGCTTTTCGGACTCTATCCCGGAGACAAGGCGCGCCCCGGGCCCTGGAGCCGGGCACAGATCGAACGGATGCCCGGATCCGGTGAATTGGCAATCTACATGGATGGAGCTGCTCAGGCAAATGCAAATTACAAACAAAACGCAGCTTGCCACTGGTTCCCCTATTACAGCTCGCCGAATATGATGTTTTTGCCGGGGCAGACGGTGACCGGTACGGACAACCGGGGCGGTATCATGCTGCGGCACAATGGCAGGACCAATATCCTGGCTTTCGGCGGTCATGTCAAATCCGCCGGTAAAGGGCAGTTGTGCACCGCTGTCGATGGTGTGGAGATCTATTTTACTCCCACATCCATTTACGGTAATACCGGTCCCTTTCCACTCATAACAAAAAGATAAGGATTTCAGAACCATGAAACATTTTTTTACACTGCTGTCTGTTTTGGCAGCTCTCTCAGCACTCAGCGCCGTTGAGATCGTCAAAAACGGCAAAGCCGCCGCTGAGATCGCTCTGCCGGAAAAACCTGTCAGCTCAGTTAAATTTGCCGCCGGAGAACTTCAGAAACATATACAGCTCATTACAGGAGTCCGGCTGCCTGTTACGGTCAAAAGCGCTCCCCGCAAGCTGCCCAACCGTATCCATCTGGGATACGGAACTGCCCCGAAAAACAAAAATAACCACGCCTGGCGGGTAAAAGCCGGAGCAAAGGATCTTTATCTCGCCGGCAATGACACTGAGATCAGTTCCAAGAATCTGGCGTGCCCCGAACGCACTATGGTAGGCTGGTGTGTGTCAAGTTCAGGCACACTTCTTGCGGTGTACGATTTTCTTGACCGTGAGCTGAAAGTCCGCTGGCTCCGTCCTGATGATGGGGGGATCTATGTGACTCCGTCAAAGAATATTTCCGTCAAAGCCTTTGACCGTGAATCCGCCCCCGGATTGATGACTGCGAGCTTCAGTTACAGCACGATCAGCAGCGCAAAACTCTGGCATGACAAAAAATTCGGAGTCCGCCACTCCCTGCAGACCAAACTCTGGGGCATACGCCACCGCTTCGTGGACTGCAACTGGTTCCATAAGGGACACGCCTTCGGTAACTGGTGGGAACGGTACGGCAGGAAACATCCTGAATACTTTGCACGGCTTCATGACGGGACCCGCCGCCCTCTCAAGGGGGACCGTTCCGGGAAGCGGATCACCATGTGCGTTTCAAGCCCCGCTCTGATGAAGCAGATCGTTGAGAACTATAAGCATGGCTACGGGCCAAAAGGCAAATTCAAAGAAAGAAACTTTATCAGCATCTGCGAAAATGATACCCCCGGCATGTGTACCTGCAAGGGATGCCGGGCATGGGATATGCCGGAGTTCGACCCCAACGGCGCTGATTACTGGAAAAACAAGCGTGTCCCCACAAACGGTGAGCGTTTCAGCGGTTTCGGCGTGGATGAAGGGGGCAGCTACAGCTATGATAAAAACTCCCTTTCTGACCGTTACGCCAGATTCTGGCTGGAAACTCAGAAGGCTTTGAGCAAGATACATCCCGGAGTTTCTGTTCAGGGATATGCCTATTTGAATACCGTTCTGCCGCCTCGCCATGTCAAGCTGAACTCCAATATTCTGGTGGGCTATGTGGGGACTCCTTTCTTCCCCCTTACAAAAGAGAAAATGGCAAAGACCCGTCAGGAGTGGGACGGATGGATGAAAACCGGCTGCATCATGCAGTTCCGTCCCAATACCACCTGGTCCGGCGGCGTCTATCCGCTGCAATACTGGAGACAGCTTGCCGGGGAGTATCACCGCATCCTGCAGCAGCCCCGGATGCGCATGGTACACTTTGACACATTTCGCGGCGAATATGCCACTCAGGGACCTCTCTGGTATGTGCTGGCACGGTTGACTTACCGGTCAGACCTGACTGTTGAAGAGATCGCAGATGAATACTTCAACAGTTTCGGCAGAGCGGGGAAATATATCCGCGAGTACTTCGATTTCTGGGAAAAGAGCACAGCACATGTTACCACGGAGGATATCAGAAAAATGGAAAAAGAACTGGGCTGGACCTTCAACGTCTGGAACAACTGGGATATTTGTGTCAAACTCTTCACTCCTGCCCACTTTGCCCAAGGTGCGGCGATCCTGAAAAAAGCTGAAAAGGCAGCTGTCACCGCCAGAGAAAAAGAATCCGTCAAATTCTTCCAGCTGGGTTTGGAACACGCCCGTCTTTCGGAACTCGCCGCTGAAGCACACTTCAAAAAAGTGCACAACGACACCCCGGTCAACCGGGCGGACTTTGATAAAAAGTACAAAACCGTTCAGGCGTTCAGAAAGAAGCATGAGCGTTCATGGATCTCAAACATGGAGCTCATCAGCCGGAAAGAGCCCGGCGGATTCAGACGTTCCGTCCCCCGAAACAAAAAGTGATTTCTTGAGGGAATTTCAAAACGCCGGAAAATTACCAAAGCACTTTTCAGCCTTTTTTCAGGACCAGTTCTTTGAATTTTTCGCCCCGCTCCTGATAGTTCTTGAACATGTCCATACTGGCACAGCCGGGGGAAAGCATGACAGCATCCCCGGTGCAGGCGGTGTGCACTGCAGTATCAACAGCGTACTCAAAGTCGGTGCCGCAATCCCAGACGGGCACGCCTGACTCCCGGAAGACCCGGGCGATGGGTTCCCGGCACTGACCGTAGAGGACCGCCGCTCTGACCCGGTGCGCAACACTGCTCAATATGGAAAAATCCATACCTTTGTCAAGCCCCCCTGCCAGAAGGACGATCTTCCCCGGAACTGCCTTTACTGCCGCAACAACAGCAGCGGGGTTGGTTCCCTTGGAGTCATCGTAAAAGCGTTTCCCCTGACGTTCATGGAAAAATTCGATTCTGTGCCTGCCGCAACGGAATTTTTTCACCGCTTCCGGAAGAATATTGATTTTTTCCGGAGCAAAACGCAAAAAGAGCTCCACTGCCGCTGCCAGATTTTCACGGTTGTGGGGCGCTGAAAGCTCTGTGAGAGTCACATCAAAGAGTTTTTTTCCGTCACACACAAGGGTGTCGCCTTCATAAAGGACACGGCGGGGAGCGTCGGTAAAGGAAAGTCCCCTGATGCAGTTTTCTTCAGGAACACGGTCAAATATTTTTCTTTTGACGGCGCAATACTCTTCAAAGCCCCCTGCGTAGCGGTCTTCGTGGTCAGACTCAAGATTGAGAAGCACCGCCGCCTGAGGCGCAAAGGTGTCAATGAGTTCCAGCTGAAAGGAACTGACTTCCACCACGGCGATATCAGGCTGTATTTCCTGTGCGGCGACCTCAGAAAGAGGAACACCGATATTACCAGCCGCCACGGCGTTGAACCCCGCTTCTTTGAGGAGAAAGACTGTCAGCTCCGTGGTGGTGGTTTTTCCGTTTGTCCCGGTAATGGCGGCAATGGGGCCTTTGAAGTGACGGAAACCGTACTCCATTTCGCTGATAAACTCTTTGCCGGACTCCTGCGCCGCCTTGTAAAGAAGAGAGCGCAAAGGATGGACTCCGGGGCTGGCAACGATCAAACCGGCATCAGCCGGGAGTCCTTTATTTTCGCCGTCATTGAGGATCACAGCCAAAGAGCCGTTTTTCTCCGCCAGCAAAGCGGCGCCCCTGCCGGAAACGCCGCCGCCGAGAATGGCGATTTTTTTCATCAGCGCTTACGCAGTTCGTTGCGTTTGATCTTGCCGCTGATGGTCTTGGGCATGGCGTCGATGAACTCCACGGCACGGGGATATTTGTAGGGAGCGGTGTGCTTTTTCACATACTCCTGGATCTCCTTGACCAGAGCGTCGTTCCCCTCTTTTCCGGGGGTGAGGACGATAAAAGCCTTGACCAGCTGTCCCCGGACTTCGTCAGGCACGCCCACCACGGCACATTCAAGGACGTAGGGCAGTTCCATAAGAACGCTTTCCACCTCAAAGGGACCGATACGGTAGCCGGAGCTCTTTATCAGGTCGTCGGTACGTCCCACATACCAGTAATAGCCGTCCTCATCTTTCCAGGCGGTATCACCGGTGTGATAGAGTCCGTCGTGCCAGCTTTCGGCGGTCTGTTCCTCGTTGCGGTAGTAGCGTGAGAACATGCCGCAGGTCTTGTCTCTTTCGGTGCGGATACAGATCTCGCCCACTTCCCCCACTTCAACGGGTTTGCCGTCGGGATCCACCAGTTCCACCTTGTAGGCGGGGCTGGGTTTGCCCATGGAACCCGGCTTGGGAGTCATGCCCACCAGATTGCCGATGGTCATGGTGGTTTCGGTCTGTCCGAAGCCTTCCATAAGTTTGATGCCGGTGGCGTTGTAGAACTGGTTGAAGACCTCAGGATTGAGAGCTTCCCCGGCGATATTGGCATACTTCAAGCTGGAAAGATCGTATTTGGAAAGATCTTCACGGATGAAGAAACGGTACATGGTGGGCGGTGCACAGAATGTGGTGATCTGATACTCTTTGAACAAGGTCAGGATATCTGCGGCATCAAAGCGGTCAAAGTCGTATGCAAGAACGGTACTTTCGCAGAGCCACTGTCCGTAGATCTTGCCCCAGAGCGCCTTGCCCCATCCGGTATCGCTGATGGTCAGATGGACACCGCCGGGCTGGATGTTGTGCCACCAGCGGGCAGTGATGATGTGCCCCAGAGGATAGGTGAAGTTGTGCTCCACCATCTTGGGATACCCTGAGGTACCGGAGCTGAAGAACATGATGGAGGGATCAGTCACTTTCAAATCGGCAGGGCGTTCAAAGAATCCGCTGAAGCGCTCCACTTCGGTGTCAAAGTCAAGCCACCCTGCTCTTGGCTGATTGACCATGATCTTGTATTTGAATTCAGGACACTCTTTTGCGGCGATCTCCACAAAGTCGGCACATCCGTCATCGGGAGTACAGACGATCCCCACGATGCCGCCCTGCTGAAAACGGTAGACATAGTCCTTGACCTGCAGCTGGTTGGAAGCCGGGACCGCCACAGCGCCGATACGGTGCAGTGCATTGAGCACCACCCAGAACTGGTAGTGGCGTTTCAGAACCAGCATGACCCGGTCGCCCTTGCGGATACCGATGGAGCTGAGATAATTGGCAGCCTGAGCGGAACGGCGGGCAAGCTCGGCAAAGGAAAAGTGTCTGGTGTTACGGTGCTTGTCAACATAAAGCAGTCCGGTCTGATCGGGTCTTTTCTCAGCCAGTGCATCCAGTACATCAAAGGCAAAGTTGAAGTTGTCAGGATAGTGGAACGCCACATCAGAAAGCATCCCTTCTGAATCCAGCGTTTCGCTCATAAAATTGTGGTAGAGCAGTTTATCCGTCGCAGAAGGAACGTTTGCGTTTGAAGCAAATTCCAATTCGGGGGCTGTCCCCTCAGAGCGGATCACCACAGCCAGGAACTGGCACTCCTCATCCCCGATGGCGATCATACCGTGGGGACGGGAGGAGTCGTACTGGATACTGTCTCCGGGGCCCAGATATTCGATCTTATCCTCAAGCTGGACTTTCAGTCTGCCCTTGAGAATATAGTCAAACTCCTGCCCGGCATGGGTGGAAAGATGGATGGGATTATCCTCTTCCTGCGGAGGCGCCGTCACCAGAAAGGGATCTGCCTGACGGTCCTGAAGCAGGGGGGAGAGGTGAAGGTATTCAAATCCGCCCCGCCGTCTGATGGGCATACCGCCCTCTTCGGCATGGGTCACGTTGTAGAAGCTGAGTTTAGGAGTGTCGCCTGTGACAAGGGCGCTCATATCCACACCCAATCTTTCGGCACAACGGTAAATAAATGTAAAGGAGCTGTCAATTTCCCCAGCCTCATGAGCAATGTATTCAGCTTCGGTAATGCCCGTAATTCGGGCCATTTCCGCAACTGATACATCCATGATGGTGCGAAGTTCGCCCAATCGTTTACCCATTTGCTTGAGTTCGTTGTCCATTTTTTAACTCCTTAGACTTTTATTTTTTCCGGCACACCTCCTGCTCTTTTTTTTGTCAACAGGAAATCAGGCGGCGGATGGTTGGCAAGTTTCAGTAAAATCGCCGGATCACTTTAATAATTTCATGCTTACGGGTATTTTTTTCCAATCCCATAAACATGAATGAGCCGTGGACCTCAACGGGATAGGGAATACCGTTGATATAGGTTCTTCCGGTGCGTTTGCGTTTGGCGATTCGTTCAGCCTGGACCTTGGAGGTCCTGTCATACTTGTAGACGCCGATTTCGGAGTTCCCCACCATGATGGCGGCTCCTGAAGTGGCTTTGAATGGGGCTCCGGGGAGATCACGCACGGAGCTGACTTTGATCCCTGCTTCTTCAAGGCGGGAGGCAAAGTCTTTCGGGGAAAGATAGTTGTTATTGTCGAAATAACAACCGCTAAGCATGAGCAGAGCAGCAGCGCAAGCAGCTGTCATTTTCAAAGCTTTCATCTTTTTTTCCCCTTTGCTTTATAAAGTTATACTTATAATATAGTACCTCTGTACATAAATTGCAACAGTTTTTATTCACATTCAAACAAAAAAATTTCATTTTCTTCTGAGGCAATTTCAAAAGTCATTTTTTGAATGACTTTTGAAATTACCTCTCCTGCAGTTCTTTTTTTGTCCGTAAAAAGTCTGGAAAGAGTCTCTTTCAGCGCAGACGGCTTTTGCGGAACTCTCCCGGGGTCATACCGCACATCTTTTTAAAAAACCTTGAAAATTCAGAAGCTCCTTCAAAACCGGTTTCCCCTGCGATTTCTTTTATCGTTTTTTTCCTTGAAGAAAGGAGTTCTTTGGCAAGGCGCAGACGGCAGTTTGCCACAAAGCGGTGGGGAGCCATTGAGGCGGCGGCAGTAAAAAGCCGATTCCAGTGGCGCAAGGTAATGCCGCATTTCCCGGCTTCGTTTTTAAAATCCCATTTTCTGCCCGGAGCGGCACTGATAGACTCCATTACCTGAGCAATGCGGGGCATTCTTTCCGGGCAGGGGGCGTTTCTTGAGCGCTCCAACAGAGCGGCAAACTGTTCAAGGCACAGCACCTGTTCCACCTGAGCAAGAGGCGGCGGGGCTGTGAAAAGCTGCCGCATTTCACACAAAAGCGCCAGAAATGGAGCGGGATCGGCAACAAAAAAATAACGGAAGGTCACATCAGCTCCGAAAGCTTCAAAGAAGCGGCGGACTCTTTCGCCTGTGCACTCTATATAAAAGTTATCCCGCTGTGCATTGCGGGGAGCATCCCATCCGTTTGGGGTGACGAGTCCTTTTGGGGTCAGATAGACAAAAGGACGCTCCACGATACTGCCGGCGATGCAAACCTTTCCGGTGATAACTCCCAGATAGTAGTGGGGAGTCCGGATCATTTCCGATGCCGCAGGACCGTAATTCCGCACCTGTGTCACATTGAGCAGTTGAAAATCGTCAAAGTATCCCATAAAATGCCCTGCCTTGTCCTTTTATGCCGTAAGATGTCCGTTTCTGCATATTTTATTTTATTTCTTACCATGATATAATATAAAAGCAGAGAGCCTTAAATGCAAATAAAACCTAAAACAAGGGAGAAGAAAAATGCTTGAGATCACCAATCTGCGCGACGGAGCCGTCCTCAACCGCCATAACGGTGTTGAAACGGAAGATTATCTTGAAATCAAGGTCGAAGGTCTTGCCGATCCTCAGGCGGAAGTCACCGTCAACGGTGCCCCCGCAAAACGGTGCGACCGGCAGTTTTCCGCCGTTGTGCGCCTGACGGAGCGTGTAAATAAAATCACCGCCGCCGCCTCAGACTATTTCGGGGAGCGTACCCTTACCATCACGGTCCTGTGGGATAAAAAATCTTTCAAGCGTTGCCACTTTTTCTTTGACGACTGCTGTTTCTTTCTGCGTGACATCACACAGCAGAGACCTGACTCCATCTTTGACACCATGTTTCTTGGGCGTCTCAAAAAGATCCATGACAAATACAACTCCAAGTTCCTGCTGAACCTCTTTTACACCGACGATCACCACAAGGACTTCACCCTTGCGGATATGCCTGCGGACTACAAAGATGAATTTCAGGCAAACAAAGAGTGGCTCCAGCTTTCCTTCCATGCCAAAAGTGAGTTCCCCGATCGTCCCTATCAGCACGCCGACGGCGAAACTCTGGCTGCGGATTTTGATCAGGTTTACAACGAAGTCTGCCGCTTTGCAGGTCCTGAGTGCTTCACCCCGCCCATGGTGCTCCACTGGGCGATCACCAATCCTGAAAACTTCCACGTCCTTCAGGAACGGGGAACCAAGTGCCTTTCAGGCGGGTTCATCAACTGCGTTGTCAGTGTCACCGAAAAAGCCCACTCTGTTTCCGTCACCGATATCGGCTACTTCTATGAGCAGGATGTTGCCCACTATCTGAAAGACTCAGGTCCCGTCTGGTATGACCGCAAATACGATATCATCCTCGGTACCGGCATGGTCTGCTGCAACTACGACAATATCGAAACCCTCAACAAAAAGTTTGCCGCAATCACTTCTGACCGGGATATCGTCAGTCTGATGAGTCACGAACAGTACAGCTTCCCCGACTACTTCAACTACATCCCCGATCACCTGGACCGCGTGGAAACAGCCTGCCGTCTGGCTTACGAAAAGGGCTTCACCCCCGCATGGTTTTCCAGAGGTATCTGGGGCAACACAGAGTGGGAAAAGTAATCTCCGCACTTTGTGAGATCTCTGCCCGGAAAGGGCACAAAAAAAGCGCAGTTTTGAAGCTGCGCTTTTTTTGTTGGCGTAAAATTCTTACTCCACCACTTTGACCCCCAGAGCGAACTCGGAGCCGTCGGCAGTGGCAAGAGCTGCCGCTGAGGTGACGGGGTTGGAAAATTCAGCGAAGATACCGCCGTCGATGACGTAGTTGACACAGCATTCTTCACAGGCGGCGTCAAAGTCACTGGTCATCTGATCGTCAGCGGGCTTGTTGCATTCGTAGGTGGAAATGTAACGGAGCTCCCCGGGCTTGAGCTCAAATTCACGGACCAGCACCGCATCCTTGCGGATGATACCCAGATAGCCCACAGGGCGCAGACGACTCACTGCGGCGACGATACGGGGGGTATCCAGAGAATCTTTTTCGTAGTCAAGAGCCAGCAGCCCCAGAGTGAAAGCGTCCCGGACAGGCATTCCGGCAGCGATCTTTTCGGCGATGGGATCGGTCTGGGAGCCGTTGGAAACAACAGCCCATTCACCGGCAATGCGGACGCAGTTGTAGCTGATATAGGGGTTCTTGGCAAGGTCGCCCTCAAAACCGGGGCGGGGCAGGATCGCCACTTTGTCCCCCTGAAGCACCGCCATGCGGTTGGGGAATGAACGGGAAGAAACCCGGTAAAAAGCTCCGGCGCGTCCGGATTTGGTCATGCCGATGGCAACGATACGTCCGAGATACATAGTCTACTCTCCTTAAAATAGGTTAAAAGGTTGTCACCCGGATAAGATACACCAATTCACTGAAAAACTCAAGAGCCAACTTGAAAAAAATCCTTCAAAACCCCCGGCCACGGGGCATTTTTATTTGAAAATAAAGAAAACAGGTGCTATTTTATTCCGCTGAGTAATTTTTTGCAGGAGAAGTGACAGTGAATAAAAATGAACTGAAAAGTTTTGTCTGTTCCGCCATTGACAGCAAGCAGGAGGAGATCTGCCGCACAGGGGAGGAACTGCTGCGTATGCCGGAACTTGCGTACAAGGAAAATAAGACTTCCGCTTTCGTTTCAGCCCACCTTGAAAAGCTGGGGCTTCAAGTCAGAAAAAATCTTGCCATTACAGGAGTCCGCGCGGATATTTCCACCGGGCGCCCCGGTCCCAGAGTGGGGATCCTCGGCGAACTGGATGGTCTCATCGTCCCCAACCATCTTTTTGCCGATCCCGTGACTCACGCCGCCCATGCCTGCGGACACCATGCCGCACTCAATGCCATGCTCCATGCGGCTTCATTTCTCACTCAGGAAAGTGTTCTTTCCCATCTTTCAGGCAGTTTCGCCTTTGTGGGGACTCCCTCTGAAGAGTGTCAGGATCAGCCCTATATCGCCTCTCTCATCAAAAAAGGGCAGCTGCAGTTTTTCGGCGGCAAATCCCAGATGATCGCCGAAGGAGTCTTTGACGACATCGACATCGCCATGATGCTTCACGCAGGGGCAGAGAACTTCACCCCTTCCGGATTCAACGGCTTTGTTATGAAACGTTTGATCTTCAAGGGCAGATCCGCCCACGCAGGTGCCGCCCCCGAAAAGGGGATCAACGCCATTTCCATGATGCGCTGTGCCATGACCATGATCGATGCCCAGCGGGATACCTTCCGTGACGAAGACCACGTCCGTATCCACGGATATATCCCCGAAGGGGGCGAAGCTGTCAACGTGGTTCCCGACAACACCGTATTCACACTGCAGGTCCGTGCCGGTTCCCCCGAAGCGATCCTCGACGCCTCAGAAAAGGTTGACCGCTGTGTCCACGCTGCCGCTCTGGCTTTCGGCGGGGAAACGCAAATTGAGAACATTTTCGGATTCATGCCCCTTGTGCCTTACGATGCCTTTGATGAACTCCACAGGGAAAATGTGAAGATCGTTTCACCTGACACACCCTTTACCAAAGGTATTTACCGGCCTTCCTCCACGGACATGGGTGATGTGAGCATGATCCGTCCGTCGCTCCACGCCTACTTCAGAGGATTTGCAGGGAGCGCCCACACTGACACATTCCTTGCTTCAGACAAAAAGGCAGCTTATGTGGACTCTGTCAAGTACCTTGTCCTCAACGCCATTGATCTGCTCTGGGACGATGCCGCAACGGGCAAACGAATCGCGGCACTTCCCACCCCCATGAACAAGGAAGAGTACATCAAAGCCATGAAGGGCTTTTCTTCAGTCAAAAAGTTTTCGTGCCAATAAGATAAAAGGAGTTTATTCATGATGAAAAAGTTTGCTTTTCTGCTGCTGACACTCTGCCTCAGCACCCTCGGTGCCGTAAAAATCTCAGATTACGGCGCAGGTCCCATGCTCAAACCGGGCAGAACCTTTTATGTTTCCGTCAAAGGCAATGACAAAAACGACGGGAAAAGCCCAGCCAAAGCCTTCCGGACCATTACCAAAGGTGCGGCGCAGCTCCGTGCCGGAGATACGCTCCTCATCGGCGGCGGAGAGTACTTTGAGCCCGAAATCAAGATCAATGTGAAAGACAATTCTGTCGGATTTTCTGAGCAGTGCGGACGCCCCGGAGCCCCCATACGCATTATGGGTGTCAAGGGAGAAAAGGCTGTGATCGTGGGCGGAGAAAAGGTTTTCAACGGCAAAAAGAATGGCAGTATTTACATTTTCCCCTGTAAGAAAGCGCCTCTTTACAATGCGATCCATGAGCTGCCCTCAGGCATCGAACTGCAGCGTGTCCCCAACATAACTGCTGTAAGGGAACTGCCGGGGACATTTTATCACAACGCGGCAAAGAAACAGCTTTTTGTTCACTTTGCCGCCGCAGACCAGAAAGGCATCTCACTTCTCAGAAACCGGGTCAGTCTCCGCATCCACGGCAGTTTCATCCACCTTGAAAATCTCACCTTCATGTACGGTGGCGAGCCAGTCTATGTCCGGATGAACCGTCCCTACGACAAAAATAAAGCAAGTCATATCACCGTGACAGACTGCGCCTTTTATCACAACACCTCCTGCGGCATTATTTTTGACGGTGCCTCCTGGAGTCTCATCAAAAACAACCGTGCCGCCCACAACATCTACCGGGGCAACTTCCTGACCCTCAGCCATGCCCATGACAACCTTATCATCGGCAACTGGAGCGGTCCCACTTTCAACTCTCTGCGCCAGCGCCAGCCTCAGGAATTGAATTTCGGCATCAACCATTACGGCAAGCAAAGTCCCCGCAACCATGTGATCGCCAACTATGTGGAGTCTCTGCCCTCATTCCGCGGGAAATCCGGTTCTCCTGAAGCCATTGTGAAAGACAATATTTTCTGCGGCAGTTTCAGAGGAGACTCCAAGCCTGTTCCCAGCACCATCACCCGCAATCTTTTCAAAGGCAGTGTCGCCTGGCACGGTCTGGGCGGTTCCGATTCCTGGGATCACACTTTCAAAGGGACACAGATCAAGTTTTCCGGCAACTTCCGCAAAGAAGCTGAATTAAAAGTGCTCCACCCGGAGCTGGTCAAAGCCAAAGCCCTCAAGGTGAAACTGCCTGAACCCCGTTTCCCTGCCGTGACCTTCAAGGAGCTCAAGGCGCAGTACATCTCTCATGACGGCGCTGTCATCACCTGGAAAACTCCCGACTGCGACGGCTGGGGCAGTATCACACTCAGGGAAAAAGGCTCCAAAAAGAAACGCACTGCCGCATCCAATGTGCAGGGATCTGTTCACCGGGTGGGCATTGCCGGTCTCAAGCCGGGGACCGAATATATTTTCACAGCAAGTTTCCGCAGCCGCCGGACTCCCGGCACTGTCAGTTCTTCCGAGGGAACTTTCAAAACCGCAGCATCGGTGCGTGCTCCCAAAGTCCACCTGGTGGGCAAAGGACACCTGACCCTTGAAGATGCCGCCTGTGCCGTGCTCCCCGGAGACACTGTGAAACTTCTCCCCGGCAAACACACCGGTCAGTTCATCCCCCTGCGGGGCGGACTCCCCGGCAAGCCCATCACCATTACGGGCAACAGAAAAGCGGTCATTGATGCGGGGGGATTTTATTCGCCTTCCATTTCCATCTTCCGCAAAGGCAACTTCATCATCGACGGGATCAAGTTTATCAACGGTAACAAAACTGCCCGCAAAAACATCATCACTCTCTCTTACGCCCCCAATGTCACCGTGAGGAACTGTTACTCTGAATCCGACTGGCGCGCCGGAGGATTCATCACGGCGGGGATGTCCCCAAATCTGCTGGTGGAAAACAACATCATCGTTGACGGGGATTACCCCCTGAACATCGCCAACGGCAGCACAAAGGTCATCAACAACACCATTGTCAACGCTGTCATGGTCTCTCTGCTCTTCTGGTCCCCTGCCGATGTGGAAATCAGAAACAACATCTTCTACCGTCCCTGCATCGACAACAAGCGGAACCCCGCCTTGCTTTTCCACGATGTGAAGGGCAAGATCGTTTCCGACGGAAATGTTTTCTGGTCCCCCATCAAAGCCCATCCCATGGGGGGATGGATCAGAGACGGCAAAGCCAAGACCCTTATCAACTCCAAGACCCTCAAAGAGTGGCAGAAACTTTCCGGCATGGATAAAAACAGCATCCACGCCGATCCTCAGTTTGTCAGTTACAAAAAGGGTGACTACCGCCTGAAACCCGGTTCTCCCGCCAAAGGTAAAGGAGCGGTCTTGTGAAAAGCATATTGATCGTCGCAGCGCTCTGGTGCAGCTTCATACTTGCAGCGATCAACATTGCAGATTACGGCGCAGGTCCCATGCTGAAACCTGCCCGGACTTTTTATGTTTCCACCAGGGGCAATAATAAAAACGACGGTAAGACCCTCAAAACCGCCTTCCGCAGCATCTCTTACGGGGCAACTCATCTCCGTGCCGGGGACACGCTGCTCGTTGAAGGAGGCGAATACTTTGAACGCACTCCTGAAATCAATGTCAAAGACGGCTCTGTCAATTACAATGTCCAGAGCGGTCGCCCCGGAGCCCCCATCCGCATCATGGGCATGAAAGGTCACAAGGTGCTTCTCAGAGGCGGTCCTCTGCTTCCGGCAGTGAAAAAAGATGGGGTACTCCGGGAGTTCAAATGGAAGGGGCGTTTGATCCACGATATGGTCCAGGAATACCCGTCAGGTATTGAATTGCAGCGGGTCTTCAGCAAAAATATCGCCCGTGAATATCCCGGGACTTTTTTTTACGATGAGGCAAAAAAACGGCTTTCCGTTCACTTTGCCGCTCTTGACCAGACCCATGCGGTGCCGGGATTCCGCCGTATCGGGATCCGTATCCACGGCAGTTACATCCATCTGGAAAATCTTCACTTCTCCAACTTCTACGAACCCATCTATATCCGGATGAACCGCCCCTACGACAAAAATGCCGCCTCCCATATCACGATCCTCAACTGTACCTTTTTCAACAACTATAAAAACGGTATCGTTCTGGACGGCGCCAGCTGGAGTCTCATCAAAAACAACCGTCTTTACGGCAATACAGGTCACGGCAGCATTATGACCCAGAAAAACAGCCATGACAATCTGATCACCGGGAACTGGTGCGGGCCTTCTCCGCAAACCCTGCGCCAGGACCGTATCAATGTGGTGGCTTACGGCATCAACAACTACGGCGGTATGCCCCCACGGAACCATGTCATAGGCAACGTTGTGGATAACGCTCTTGCCTTCCGCTGGAAAGCCGGATGCCCCGGCAGTCTGGTGCGGGACAATATTTTCCGGGGCAGAGTCTGGGCTGAAAGCCCTGTGGTGCCTTCGCTCTTCACCAATAATCTGATGACCGGCAAAGTGGGCTGGACAACACTGGGGGGCGACATCTGGGATAAAGAGTTTGCGCCCACGCCTGTCAAATTTTACGGCAATGTGAAAACCCCGGCAAAATTTGTTCCCCTCTCCCCGGAACTGGCAAAGGCAAAGGCTCTTGCCATGGATCTTCCCCGTCCCAGATTTCCTGAGGTGAAATTTGCAAACCTTAAAGCCGATTTTATCGCAACTGACAGTGCCGCCGTCTGCTGGATGACTCCGGAACGTGACGGCTGGGGCTCTGTGGAGCTTTACACTGCTTCCGGCAAGCGTTTCCGCACCTGTGTCTCTCAGACTCAGGGCGTGAAACACTTTGTGGGAGTCGATCAGCTCAAGCCGGGAACCACCTACAAATACCGTGCCTCTTTCACCTGCCGCCGCACCGGGAAGAGATCTTACTCAGGATTCTTTACATTTACCACAGCTCTGAAAAACCGTGCTCCAAAGATCCTTGAGGTGGGACCCGGCAAATACTCTCTTGAAGAAGCAAGCATTGCCGCACTCCCCGGAGACACCATCAAACTGCTCCCCGGCACCCATTCGGGCGTATTTTCCCCCATCCGCAGCGGCGTTCCCGGCAAGCCCATCACACTTCTCGGCAAGGGAGCGAAACTCTCAGGAGAGAAATTCCATGCGCCCATGATCGACCTCAAGAACCGCAGTCACATCATCATTGACGGTGTGACCTTCATTGAACCTGAATCCACCGCCCGCCTGGGGATCATCAGAGTCGAAGGGGGCAGAAATGTGACGATCCGCAACTGCCATGCGCCCCGTTTCAGCTGGTATGCAGGACAATTTGCAGTTATCCGCAATACGCCGGGGACGGTCATTCAGAACAACATCATCCACGGGGGCGATTACCCCATTGCCACCGTGGGCCCCCATATCAGGATCCTGAACAACACCATCGTGGATGCCACTATGCTGACCCTTTCCATCTGGGATCCGGCAAACATGGAGATCCGGAACAATATTTTCTACCGCCCCTGTATTCCCGCAAAGCGCAATCAGGCAATGACCTTCAATGCCATCAAAGGCAAGATCATTTCCGAAGGGAACGTTTTCTGGTCCCCTGTCAAAGAACACCCCGTGGGCGGCAGGATCAGAGATCACAAAAATATGATCCTCAAGGAGTCAAAAACCTTGCAGGAGTGGCAGAAGATCAGCGGCATGGATAAAACAAGCATCCACGCCGATCCCATGTTCGTAAATTACGAAAAAGGGGACTTCCGTCTGAAACCCGGTTCTCCCGCCAAAGGTAAAGGAGCCTCTTTATGAAACAGATCCTTTCAGCCTTGCTTCTGAGTGCGGCAGCGGTGCTTTCTGCATTGAATTATGCCGATTACGGCGCAGGTCCTATGTTGAAGCCCAACCGGACCTTTTATGTGTCGCAAAAGGGTAATGACAAAAACGACGGTCTTTCAGAAGCCAGAGCTTTCCGCTCCATAAAAAGGGGCGTCCGGGCGCTCAGAACAGGGGATACTTTGCTCATTGACGAAGGGATCTACTTTGAAGGTGCCATTGAGATCAATGTGAAAGACAACTCTCTCAACTACGCTCTTCAATGCGGCAAGCCCGGCTCCCCCATCCGCATCATGGGCATGAAGGGGAAAAAGGTGATCCTCTCAGGGGGAGCTTTTCTGAAAGCCGTCAAAGGCTCCGGGCAGCTGGCAGAGTTCCACTGGGAAAAAGAGCCCAACTACAATATGGTGCAGGAGCTCCCCTCAGGCATCGAACTGCAGCGCGTTGCCAGTGAAGAACTGGTCCGCAAGTTCCCCGGAACATTCCTTTATGACAAGGGGAAAAAAAGGCTCCTTGTTCACTTTGCCGCTCTGGATCAGACCGGCGTCAGTGTGGCGCAGCACCGTATCGGTATCCGTATCCACGGCAGCTATATCCACCTTGAAAATCTGGAGTTCCGCCACTATTACGAGGGCATTTACACAAGGGCAAACCGTCCTTACGACAAAAACGCCGCCGCTCACATCACCATTGAAAAGTGCAACTTTTTCCGGAACTACCATTGCGGCGTGGTCATGGACGGATGTTCCTGGAGTCTTCTCAAAAACAACCGGGGCGCCTTCAACACCAAACGGGGCAACTTTATGAACCTGAAAAATGCCCATGACAATATTTACTTAGGCAACTGGAGCGGTCCCACTACGCAGACCTTGCGTCACCTTGAGCGCAACGGCTACAATTTCGGGATCAACAGCTACGGGGGCAATCCCCCCCGGAACCATGTCATAGGCAACTTTGTGGAATCAGAAAACTCTCTGCGCTGGAAAGGGGGCGGTCCCGGATCCATCGTCAGAGACAATATCTTTCTGGGGAGATTCCACGCCGAAAGCAAGCAGATCCCCGCAGTCATCAACAACAATGTCTTTGCCAAATCCATCAGCTACTTTTCTCTCGGCTGGGGCATCTGGGAAAAGGAGTTTGCCTCTTCCCCCATCAAATTTTACGGCAATGTCAGAAAAGTTGCCGACTTCAAGGCTCTGGGCAAAGAGATCCTCGAAGCCCAAAAGCTGAAAATTTCCTTTCCGGCTCCCAAATTCCCCAAAGTCGAATTCAAAAACTTGAAACTTTCCACCATTACTGCCGACAGCGCGACGGTCACATGGCAGACTCCCGAAAACGACGGCTGGGGCGATCTGCAGTACTGGCAGAAGGGCTCAAAAAAGAGACGCTGGCAGGGCGGCACTGGTATTCAGGGAGTGGAACACGCTGTGGGCATTTCAAACCTCAAACCCAATACGGAATATTGTTTCAAAGCCTATTTCAGAGGACGCCGGGATCCCGGCTGGCGCGGCTCTGAGATCCAAACCTTCAAGACTGCTGCAAAGAATCCCGCCCCCCGCATCCTTGAAGTGGGAAAAGGGAAACTTTCCCTCTTTGAAGCCGGGTGTGCCGCCCGTGCCGGAGACACCATAAAACTGCTCCCCGGAACCCATACAGGACAGCTTTTCTTCCTTTTCAGCGGCACCCGCGAAAAACCCATCACCGTTACCGGCAATAACAAGGCAACTATTGACGGAGCAAACTTCTACGCTCCCCTTACAGCAGCCAATTTCAAGTCACACATCATTATTGAAGGCATCACCTTTGCCAATCCCGATCCTGCGGCGGGGAAACATGTGATCCGCCTGCGGGGAGGCAGTGATATCACAGTCAGAAACTGCCGCACCCGCCTTATTCCGTGGACAGCCGGGGGATTTGTCTGCAGCAACAACACTCCCCATCTGGAAATCAGAAACAATGTGATCCACGGCTGTGACTACCCCATCAATCTGAATCATGCGGATAAAGCAAAAATCATCAACAACACCATTGTCGATGCCACCATGCTGACGGTGCTTCTCTGGAATCCTGTTGATGTTGAGATACGCAACAACATCTTCTACCGCCCCTGTGTAGAGAGCAAACGGAACCCGGCTCTGCTGCTGCAGAACATTCAGGGAAAAATCGTCTCTGACGGCAATGTTTACTGGTCTTCAGTCAAAGGACATCCCGCAGGGGGCGTGATCCGGGATAAGAGGGCAAAAGTCCTCTTCCGCTCTCAGACTCTTGAGGAGTGGCAGAAAAAGACGGGTATGGATAAAAAGAGTATCAGTGCCGATCCCTTGTTTGTTGATTATCAAAAGGGCGATTTCCGGCTGAAGCCCGGTTCGCCTGCTAAAGGGAAAGGAGCAAATTTGTAAAATGGACTTCATCAGCGAATACCATGAAATGGCATGGAACAGCGCCCTCAAGGTGCTTTCCCCCACACAGGCACAGCTGGAACACGGACTGGAACTCCACAGAGATCTCTTTTGTATGGATCACTTCGGATTCCTGCCCACCTCATGCTGGAACCACAATATCGTCACCAAATGGGATGAATTCAAAGCCCGGAACATCGGTCAGCGGGCGCTTTCAAAGCGTATCGAATACATGATGTATGACGAGTGCTGTCAGGACCCCGAACACGCCGACCAGTTCCGCAAAGCCATGCGCGCTTCAGGCTTGAAATGTATGGTGCAGACCGTCGCCGAAGGCAAATCCAGAGCAGAGGATTTCAGACGCATGTCCTGCAATATCGAGGTGCTGCGGACCTTCTCTGATGTGATCGCTCAGGCGGGTTCCCCCGACGAGATCGCCCGGGTCAATGCCGAAGGCAAGATCGCCGTGGTCTGGAGCGTCAACGGTCCTCCCCTTGCGGGGGAACTTCAGGACCCGGAACAGGAGCTGGAAACGGTCCTTGACTGGTATCGTGTGGGAGTCAGGCTCATGCACCTTTCCTACAACCGCCGCAACCACATCGCTGACGGCTGTACCGAAGAAGCCGACGGCGGCATCAGCGCTCTGGGTATCGAGCTCATCAAGCGCATGAACAAGCTGGGCATCATCGTCGATGTGCCTCATACGGGCAGACAGAGCTCCCTTGACGCTGCCAGATACTCCGAAAAACCCATGATGGCTTCACACACCGCTGCCCGCTCCCTCTTTGATTTTGCCCGCTGCAAGGACGATGAAACCTTGCGTGCCATTGCCGACACCGACGGTATGGTGGGAGTCTACGCCTACTCCAGTATGCTGGGGGGTTCCGGGGACCTTGCCATGCTGCTGAACCACATCGACCACATCGTCAAAACCGTGGGCGTGGACCATGTGGGTATCGGAACCGATCTTCAGTATCAGCGGAAATGGGCGGACGAGGTCTATCAGATGAAGACCTACGACACCCCTGAATACTCCAGCCGTTGGTGGGGCAACTGGCAGCAGGCGCCCCATACCGCCCCGAAAAAGGGTGAAGATATCTACGGCAGCCTTGCATGGATCAACTGGCCGCTCTACACTGTGGGACTGGTCACAAGAGGTTATACTGACGATCAGATCGCCAGGATCCAGGGAAAAAATTTCCTGCGTGTTCTGGCAGCGAACCAGCCGGAACGCTGAAAAGGCCCTTGAGCTTTCTCAACTTCATCCCCTTCTTTCGCATCCGAAAGCGGAAGAAGTTTTTTTTTGCTGTGCTGCCATTTTTTTGGCAAGGGAGCAAAATTCAAAAAAAATCATGGAGTGAAAAAAAAATCTGTGGAAAAATACCGCTTTCTGTGCTATATTTATAGGGGTAATTTCAAAAGTCATTCAAAAAATGGCAAAGATGTCATTCGCAAAGAGCTGTAAAGGGTAGTTTGAGGCTGCTACCTGCAAGGTAACAGCCGAAAACGCTCCCTTTATCAGATCGAAGCGAGGGCGCTTTGACAATT
>JAFTIE010000091.1 GCA_017457065.1 Lentisphaeria bacterium | reverse complement strand
GAGCAGCCAGCGCTGGTGCCGCCGGGGAAACTCGTTCGGGGGCAGGGGGACTTCCGGAGCAAGTTCCGGTGCGCCGGATCCCAGGGGGGGGAGTTCTTTGATCTTCAAAGCCGGGATCGTCAAAAGAAACTTTTCCGGAGCAGCTCCTTTTTGCGCCGGGGAAAGTTCCACAGTGATGCTTCCCGTTTTTGACTCTCCCGGGCGGATGCAGCAGATGAAACCTTCAAGGCGGTAGAAATCATATTTCCAGCTTCTTTTTATCATTTTCGCCTCAGCGGACCGGGAAACAACAGTGCCCTTGCCGGGAGTTACGGATATATGGAGTATCTCCCGGTACCGTGGGAGTTTGAACTCAGCTTGCACTGGAACGATCTCACCGATCCCGGGGGGATCTGAGTGAATGAGCGTGACCTCCCGGGGCAGCTCAGGTTTGGACTGCTCCTGTTCTGAAAGAAGATAGCCTGAAGCGCTCCACAGCAGATAAAGCAGAATCAGAAGGGCGGCAAGGCACAGCAGTATGAGCCATATCTTTTTCACGACTTTTTTCTCCTGGATACTCAATGTTTGTTCCGGTTGTTCCGGAGGGCATAGAATTGGATCAATGGTCCCAGCACATCACTGCCGGTTTCTATTTCAACCCTGTCCACCCGGGCACTGCGGCACAATGCGGCAACGGCATTGACGGAGCTGTCCATTTCCGCCTGGAGCTTTTTACGGGCTCCCGCATCAAAGAAGACCAGTTCGCCTGTTTCTGCGTCTTCAATGACGACCGATGAATCTATGGGCCAGCTGCGTTCCGAAGGATCGTAGAGCTGAACAGCGATAACATCATGGCGGCGGTTGAGCTGTTTCAGAGATGTTGAGAAATCTTTACCGTCAATAAAGTCACTGATGAGAAAGACCACACTGGATTTTTTCAGCAGACGGGAACTTTCCCGTAAAGCAAGGTCGATATCCGTTCCTTTGCTTTGCGGGGCAAATGCAAGCATTTCACGGATCAGCCGCAATGTGTGACGTCTGCCTGAACGGGGAGGAACGTAAAGTTCGATCTTGTCACTGAACATCATCAGGGACACTTTGTCATGGTTTCTGGAGGCGCTGAAAGCGATCAATGCTGCCAGTTCAGCCGCACTCTGCCGCTTGGATTTTGCCGCAGAACCGAAAGCTCCCGAGCTGGAAACATCCACCAGAAGCATGACGTTGAGTTCCCGTTCTTCCACAAATTTTTTGACAAAAGGAGCCCCCATGCGTGCAGAGACGTTCCAGTCAATGGTTCTGGCATCATCCTCCACTGTGTATTCCCGGACCTCTTCAAATTCGATACCGGCACCTTTGAAGACACTGCGGTATGCCCCGCCTGAGATCTCATCAACCATCCGGTTGGTACGGATCTCCAGAAGTCTGATCTGTTTTACAAGTTCTTCAGGGATCATAAAATTATTTTCCGTTCACCGTTCATGCACTCAGGCTCAGGGGGTACGCAGTTCAGCCAGTAATCTTTGGATCACTGCATCAGAATCCACATTTTCCGCTTCCGCCTCGTATGAAAGGAGCAGACGGTGGCGCAGTACATCCGGTGCGATCTCTTTTACATCCTGAGGCAGGACGTAGGCTCTCCCGTTGAGCAGAGCCAGACCGCGGGCTGCCAGAGAAAGGGCGACTCCTGCACGGGGACTTGCTCCGAAAGTCAGCATGGAGTCAATGAAATCAAGGCGGGCGCTGTTCTGACGTGATGAAAGGGAATCCCGGCATCCGGGACGGGTGGCAATGACGATATCAAGGATATATTCAAGGATCTTTTCGTCGATGTAGATACGGTCAAGGATCTGCCGTGCAGTCAGTATATCAGTCAGAGAGGCAACAGTTACGGCAGGTTCCGGAGTACGGGGATGTGCCATACGCTCAAGTATTGTGCGTTCTTCGGAGCGCTCAGGATATCCCACGCGCAGTTTGAACATGAATCGGTCCAGCTGGGCTTCAGGCAGGGGATAGGTGCCTTCCTGCTCAATGGGGTTCTGGGTCGCCAGAACAAGGAAGGGCTCAGGCAGAGGGATCTTTTCGCCGCCGATGGTGATCTGTTTTTCCTGCATGGACTCAAGAAGAGCACTCTGTACCTTGGCGGGGGCACGGTTGATCTCATCAGCCAGGAGCATATTGGCGCAGACTGGACCGGGCTTGACAGAAAAGTCGCCGGTGGCGGCGTTGTAGATCCTTGTACCCACCACGTCGGCGGGGAGCAGGTCAGGGGTGAACTGGATCCGGGAAAAGGTACAGTCCAGAGTCTGTGCAATGGTTTTGACAGTCAAAGTTTTGGCAAGCCCCGGAACACCTTCAAGGAGAACATGGCCGTCGGCGATCATGGCAAGCAGTATGCGATCAATAAGTTTTTCCTGACCGGCAATGATTTGTGATGCTTCTGTGCGGATCAACTGCAAAGGAGCACAGACAGTGCGGAGTTCATCCTGAAGCTGCTGAATATCTTTTTGTTCCATAGAAATGCGATTCTCCTCTTTTTTTTCAATGGCAGGACTTTTGCATAAAGTATGCGGGAAAAGAAAACTTTTCTTTCCCCGCATTCAAAATAAGCTGATACCGGAAAGAAATCAAATTTATTTTGGGATCCCAACGCTGTGAGTCAGGAAAACCTTTTCTGATTGAGTCAGCTTGAGTTCCTTCGCCAGGACTGCCGGCTTGGGAATGGAACCGATGGCACAGGTGCCGAGTTTCATGGCTGCTGCGGCGAGATAGATATTCTGACTGACGTAGCCCACATCCATGGCGGCGTAGTGGAGCGCTCTTGCCGTTGAGCCTGAAAGTTTGTTGTTGGAAACGATCACGATGTAGATGGGGGCGGCAAAACGACCGGCGCTGCTTCTCAGGTCTTTGGTCGAGACCCGGATCATCTTGTTTTCTTTGGCGGCGTATGCCCATGCACCTTTGGCAGTGAGCATGTAAAGGGTGATCTCCTGACAGTTTCTGGCAGTGGGGGCGGTCCGTTTACCATCGGCTCGGTTGACGCCGAAGGCGCTCCAGAAGAGCTGGGAGATCTGCTGCATGCTCAGCATGTCTGCTTTGTATTTTCTGATGGTTTTGCGGGCGTTGAGAGCTTCATTGAGAGTCATGCCGCCTTTTTTAGCGGGGAGTGGCAGTTTGGTATCGGCGCCTTGAAGTGCGATCCCCAGGGTGAGCAAAGCGGCAAGTAACACAGTTTTTTTCATAAAAATTTCTCCATATTTGTCAAATATTTCTTTTTTCCCGGAGTGATCCGGGACTCCAATAAGTTAATTTAACACCGCTTTTTGAAAAATTCAACTGAAAATACCAAAATTTTTTCAGGAACGCTCTTGCAAAGACAGGCAAACGGTATTATATTAAGGAAGTATCATCAATTATGATGCCAGCTTAGCTCAGTTGGCCAGAGCAGTTGACTTGTAATCAGCAGGTCGTGGGTTCGACTCCCACAGCTGGCTCCATTTTTTTTGCCCCGGTTTGCGGGGCGGGATGAAAAAGATTTATCGGCAGGATCGAAGTCTCCTGTAGTTCCATGGCGTAAAAGCCGAGTTTAATTCAACAAAGATGGAAAAAATGACAACAAAGGTATTTATTGACGGGAAGGCCGGTACTACCGGACTTCGTATTTATGAACGGCTTCAGGCAAGAAACGACATTGAGCTGCTGACTCTTTCTGAGGAGGAACGCAAAAATCCTGAAAGCCGCCGCAAGATGCTCAACTCCTGCAACATCGCTTTCCTCTGTCTCCCCGATGATGCTTCCCGGGAAGCTGTGGCGATGATCGAAAATCCCGATGTGGTGGTGCTTGATACTTCAACAGCACACCGGACTCTGGATGACTGGGCGTATGGGTTTCCTGAACTTTCTTCAGTATTTTTTCAAAAGGTCGCTTCTTCCAGGCGTATAGCTGTTCCGGGGTGTCATGCCAGCGGATTTATTGCATTGGTGCGGCCTTTGATCGATGCGGGGATCATATCAGCTGATACGCTGCTGACATGCCATTCTCTTACCGGCTACAGCGGCGGCGGCAAGAAGATGATCGCAGAATACGATGATCCTGAACGGCCCCAACTTTTTGATGCTCCCCGTCAGTACGGTTTGACCCAGCAGCACAAGCATCTCAAAGAGATGGTGAAGATCTCCGGTTGTTCGTCTGCTCCGGTTTTCTCTCCTATCGTTGCAGATTACTACAGCGGTATGCTGGTGACTGTGCCTCTTTTCAAATCTCAGCTCTGCAATGGAGCGACCATTGAAGATATCCGCAAGCTCTACCGTGATCTCTACAACAATAAGATGGTCTTTTATGCGGAGAATGCTTCTGAAGGGGGGCTGCTTTCCGGCAATGCCATGAGCGGTAAGGACTCCATGCAGATCATGGTGGAAGGCAACGAAGAACGTATTTTGCTCCTGGCGCGTTATGACAATCTGGGCAAAGGTGCTTCCGGCGCCGCTGTGGAATGTATGAATATCGTCATGCAGAAAGCTCCTGAAACCGGATTGGATCTCTGATCTTTCCGGTAGGAGAAACATTTCTTTGACAGCTCTTTGCGGATCTTTGTTTAAATCGCTTTTGAAATGAGTTCCGCAGAGAGCTTGAATTTTTTTGGCGAAAATCAGCTTCGGGAAAGAGCTTCCAGCAATTTTTCCCGCAGCTGCAGTACAGCTTTTTCACCTCTGGGGTAACTGCTCATGGAAAGTCTGCCGCAGAGCTTGCTCAGCAGTTGGAGCACCTTCTTTCTGCCCAGACTGGCGCTCAGAAGATCCAGCAGACGGAAGTCCTGCAGCGCTTCAGCAAAGACCTCATGGCGGATGGAGTCCTCAGGAGTTCCGTCAGCGCCCGGATAGACCAGAAAGGCATCACCCGGCGGGTAAAAACGGTCGCTCCCCGGATCGGCAAAGGGATCTACTGCAAAACGGGAAAGGGCTTCAAAGTAAAAGTTGTACCCCCAGTGAAGAAATCCTTCCATGCCGTATTTCCAGAGCAGAGTCCCGAAAATACGGTTCCGTGACGAGGGAAAGTGGATAAAACGGTTGGGCATTTTATGCGCCGGTGCACAGCAGTAATAACACCACTTTTCACGGAGCTTGATGTTTTTGAAAAACTTCAGCTGGCTGATGAGAGGAACCGGGGTATCCACGCCGCTGTCAGAAAAGATATCGGCATTGTTCAAAGCATCGATGATCTGGAACCCCTCCAAGTGTTTTTTCAGGAACTCCATGGCTTCACGGTACTGCCCTATCTTGTCGGCAGGGGGTTCGTCAGAACAGTGGAACACAGTTCTGTCGGCAACGCCCAACTTCTGCAGAAGAACTTTCAGTTCCTTGAGCAAAGTTCCAAGAAGTTTTCTGTATTCCGGGTCGTCCCCCGGCGTCATGCCGTCAAAAAGAAGCTCGCCGTCAACAATGACCGGGGGGGCATAAGCTGCTCCCCATTGTGAAAACAAATGGCTGATTTCCAGATATTGGAATCCGCACTCAAGGGCAAGCTTTATGTAACGCTCCACCCGTGAAAAGTCAAATCCGTACTCTCTTTTTTCTGTGCGGCGGATCGTGACCAGCTGGGCAATTTCACGGCGGTGCCCCTCTGCCACATTCAGTATGAGAGAAAGCACGGGAACAAGGATCATGTTCGTTCCGTGGGCACTCATGTCACGGAAACAGTTTTCCACAAGCAGCCAGTGTTTTTCGCTCCACATGGGAACTTTGTAACAGGAGCTCAGGGAATCGGGGTGAAACCACTGGGTCACTTTGAGACGCTGCTCCGGCAGTGCAAAGGGAAGAAGCTGCAATTTGAACTCAGGGGTTGTAAAATACTGGATGGGTTCCTTTGCCGCTGCCTCGCCGTCGGCATCATCGGGGTGAACCGTGAAACGCAGCTTTACACTGTATTCTCCGGGAGGCGCATCAAGTGGGGCATCCACTGAGATCCAGAGGGTTTTTGTCTGACGTATGACGACCCGGGTGCACTCTTCTTTCAGCGGCATCAGGCGGTCTGGATAGATCCCAGCCATATCTGAGAGTACATCTTTGTCACAGGGTTCGTATCCGGTAAAGGTGACAGGGGTATAGCCCACTTCACGCACGGAAAAGGTTCCGGGGAAGTTGGAAATGAGTTCCACCCGGCTTTTCCGGTTGTGCATATCCCCGGAGTAAAAGAGCAACTGAAAATTAAAACGCTCCCCCTGAAGGATTTTCCCCTGCTTTATGGACAAGGGAAGTTTTGCCATATAAGGCGGTATTTTTGCCAATGAACTTAAAAAACGAAATTGCAGCTTTCCCACAACAGCTTACCTTTCTTTTATTCCCATGCCAGCATGATTCTTGCAAGCTTGGCAGCGTAGATCAGTTTATCATCAAGCATTTCAGGGTAACAGGCAGAGTTTTCACCAGATGCCTCATAGTTGAAGATCCCTTTGTAATCCATGCTTTTGAGCTTCTTGATAAAGGGACGCCACGGAACAGTACCCCTGCCCAGAGGGAGCATGTGCTGGTCACTTTCACCGGTGTTGTCACTGATGTGCAAAGCGGTGATAAGAGAACCTGCTTTTTCCAGAAACTCAACGGGATCCCCCCCTGTTTTGTGGAGATGCCCGGTGTCGAGACAGATCCCCAGTTTGGGATGGTTCCCCGCAAGAGCGATAATCGCCATAAGCTCCTGCGCCGTGGTAGCGCACTCCAGAAGATTTTCAAGAGCAAGTGCAGTACCGCTGCCCTTGAGAAAATCGCAAAGTTCCAAAAGATTGCTTACCACACACTCCTTGCAGCTTTCCGGCTGGGGTCTTGCGTGGATCACAGCAACGGGGATCTCCATGAGCATGACCATTTCCAGCTGCCGCTTCAGAAGATCCATCTGCTTCTGCCCGGCACTGCCGGAAACACCAAGATCCGTATCAAGGGGCAGATGGGTCTGCAAAAGGGGCAGATCATATTCTCTGCCCATATCGCGCCACCGGGACGCCTTGCCCCGGGCATCGGAGGAAGCGGTCACTTCTTCAAGGTGTTCAACCGACAGATCCAAACTGTTGAAACCGGCGTTGTGCATGGCGGGGATGATATTTTCAACCTTTCTGCCATAGAGAAAGGAGCTCCACATTGAAATTTTCATGGCATGTTTTCCTTGAATTGTCCGGCAAGATCGTTGACAAACCGTGAAAGATCTCCGCCGTATTTGATGAGACGGTCTATGCCGCTTTCAAAGAACCGGTAATTGGCAGGGGTTATCATATCTTCACAGGGAGAGCGGACAGCTCCTGAGAGTACCGGAGCAAAAGTATCATAGACCAAACTTGACATGCCGAGTGGTTTCAGATCATTCAACACTGAAAAGCCATTCATCCTTGAGAGCAGCAGCTGCTGAGCAGGGGGCGTCAAAACATATTTGATGAAATTCAGTGCCTGTTCATAGCGGATACTTCCGGGAGTGATCGCCATAACTTCAGAGATCACCGTATAGGGAACGCCCTTCGCCGCAGGGGAAAGAGCAAAATGGTAACGGTTACTGCCTGCGCGGGGGATCTTGCTGTAAAATGGTTCGATCATGGCGGCCTCGTCATTGAAAAAGAGGGAATAACCGAAATCAAGCAGATCACTGACGGCAGGAACAAGATTCTCTTTGTAAAGAGTTCTGAAAAGCTCAATGGCACTGCCGCAGCATTTTATGGCAGAGCCATCTTTTTCCAGTAAAGCGGCAATATTGAGTCCGCAATTATTGAAAAAGCCCCAATATGACTCAAAGAGAGCGCTGTAGCGTATCCCCGGATTCTTTTCTTTGATCTTTTTCAAGTGTCGCGGCAGTTCAAAAATATCCATCTGCGTTTCAGGAAGTCCGGCAAGATCATTGTTGGAAATCAGCAGCTTGGGGACCAGTTCCGGAGCGATCCCTCTGACTGCTCCCCCCTGATCGCAAACCAATGCCGCCGGATGCAGTTCATCAGGCAGAGACTCTCCGGCAAAGCCGGGAAGCTCCATAAAACGGCTCACCCCTCCTTTGATCCCCACCACCGCCGGATGGTTGGGCAGCAGCAGCAAATCAGCTTCGCCGCTGTCAATGATCTGGGCGAACTCCCCCAGATGGCAGATGAGTCGCACTTTCAGAGCAGACCGGTGTTCCTGATTGTAGGCATCTATCACCGGCTGCCAGTAGTAAGCGGTCGCCTGATCCATGACAACGGTGCACTGACGTTTCTGATAGAGAAAATCGTTCCACGCCGATACCCCCGCTGAAAGATCCAGGGTCAGGCGGCTTTTGCTGCGGGGAATACGCTTGAAATGAAAATGTTCAGCAAGCATGTTCAGCGCCTCAGTCGCCGTCTTCTGCCCGCAGCGGAACGCTGTGCGGATCTTGCGGACAGAGGGAAACTGCTTGGTCAGTTTCGGCAGATCGTACTCTTCAAGAAGACAATTGAAGATCTCTTGGGCACGAGTGGAATTTTTCCCGGAGCTGTTCATAGAGTTTTCAGTCGAATTTGACCTTGAGTGTTTTCATATACTCCAATGCCTGTTGGAGACTTTTTCCTTTGAAGTCCCAGAAAATGAAGGCTGCTTCTGCTCCGGGAACCATGTAAAGATAAGCCGTACAGCCGTATCCGCAGCGGATACTGCTGCCCTCAAGCACCTGTTTGGGATTGTAAAGAAAAGCACAGCAGCCATCCCCCCGGTTGTGGGCACGGTCATAATATTCATCGCCGAAAACGGCATAGTGATCCTGAGGAGTTACTCTTTTCACATTCCCCTGGACCTTCCCCAGATTGGTATACATCACCCTTTTACGCAGCTTGGCAGTACCGTAATGTCCGGGGTAAGCTGTGAGAGCCACCATGTAACGGCTCTTTTTATCGGCGGGCGTAAAGAGAAATCCCAACTTATCATCGTTGTCATGAAGTGTCAGAGTGACACGGCCATTGAGTTCTCCGCCGCTGTACTCCAAAACTGCTTCGCCTTTGGCGCCGGATTTGATCTCTTTGACGGCAAAGCTGCCTTGAGAGAGATTTTTCTTACCTGAAGTGATCTTGAAAAATCCTCCTGCATACCACTGAAAATGGGAAGGCTTGATCATGCCGACTTCCACATTGACAGCTTTTCCCCCAACCATCTTGCCCGCAAGATGAAAAGCGTAACGCACCTTATCATTGCTCATAATGAGCACGGCATTGTATTTGTCGGGGGAAACACGGTACTCTTTGGTTCCCCACAAATAGCACTTGGCGGAAAAGTATGCCTTTTTAGCAGCTTCGTCACCGGGTCTGAGTTCGATCAGCTGCACGTTGACGGCGGTGAGTGACACAAACGCAAGGAGCGTTACGGCAAGAATCATGATTTTTTTGAACATTTTTTTATCCTTTCTCAATATTTGAAGGTTGTAGAGGCAATTTCAAAACTCCTCAAAATTGTCAAAGCGCCCTCGCTTCGATCTGATAAAGGGAGCGTTTTCGGCTGTTACCTTGCAGGTAGCAACCTCAAACTACCCTTTACAGCTCTTTGCGAATGGCATCTTTGCCATTTT
>JAFTIE010000009.1 GCA_017457065.1 Lentisphaeria bacterium | reverse complement strand
CTTTGACAATTTTGAGGAGTTTTGAAATTGCCTCAAAATGAAAGGAGTTTTTCAAGTACTCCGGGAACTTCCTCTTGTGGGTGTCTCCCGGATGTGTTCAATGAAGATCCGCTGAAAGAAGTACCCCGAAAGAAAAAGCGATTCAAGGAGTTTTTTATGAAAGTTCAGAAAAAGTCATTTACTGCGCATCCTTTCTCATATCTGCCCCTATCCCGATCAATCTTTACGCTGATCGAACTGCTGGTGAAAAGATCACATCTCTGCTGTGATCGTGTTTATGGCAAAGAAGAAGGTCTTTCACCTGCCCAAGGGCAGGTGAAGCTGTACAGCTTCACCTTAATTGAACTCCTCGTCGTTATTGCGATTATCGCTATTCTTGCCGCCATGCTTTTGCCCGCCCTGCAGCAGGCAAGGGAAAAGGGGAAACTTGCCTCCTGCACCAACAACATGGGTACACTTGCCAAGGTATTCCATGAGTACGCCGATGACAACAAGGATTTTTTCGCCCCTTATTGGAACGGATTGGGGGGCGGAAGCAAAAAAAGTACAGGAGCGTGGCTCGGAGGCTTGAGACAACCGGCTCCTGCGGGATATAACTTCGGACTTTATGCCAATTATCTGGGAGTCAATCACAATGGAGCCATTTTCGGTTTCCGGGATGCCGGTAAAGTACAATACCGCTGTAAATACGCCTGCCCAAATCTTCCCTCCAAGAAACTCCCGACCAGCGATGCCGGCTACCGTGCCGGAATAGGCATGCTTCTCAACAATGGTCCTCTGTGGACGGGACTCCGCCGCTCCAAGGTGCTGCGTCCTTCCCAGTGGGTGCCTTATATTGAAATCGAAGCCGAACCCAGTCAGCCAGCCGTCTACAATGTGGAAGGCTTTTACGGTCAGACGATTCCCAATGCCGTAGCTTACCGCCACGGCGGCGGAGCCAACCCCATTGCCACAATGGTCTACGGTGACGGACGTGCGGGATCAAGACAGAAGTTCAAGATCCCCGGCTCATGGAGCATGACCTACTCCTATTACTCCTGCTTTTACAGACCATACCCTGTCTGGAGCGAGGACAAAACAGGTGCCTGGTTTGCCAAAACACTGTGATCAAATCTTCTGTCTCTGAGGTTTTACGGGAGGGGGTCGTTTCTGCAGAAAAATCTTTTTTCCGTTTGAAGCAGCTCCTCTTGATACATCGGGATTCTTGCGGCACCTCTTGCAGTAAACTTTCCACAGCCCCCTTTCCGGGGCGTTTTTTATGCTTGCGAAAAGCTCTTGAGCGCCAGAGGTCCCAGCAGGGGACGGAACAGAGAACATTTGGTCTGCCAGCGGAACTCTGCCGTATTCTCTTTGAAAAAAATCTCCCAGGTATCACGGAATGTTCCGTCAAGGTGCATCACACTGATTTCAAGGGTGTTCTCATCTTTCCACCGGGCACAGGCGCCGACTGGATGGGGACGAAAATCCTGGATCTGGATGGTGCTCTTCTGGAAATGCCCGAAACCTGCGTGGATCTTTTCGTCACCATGAGGTGTTTTCAAGGTCAAAGTACACATTTTCCCGTCAAATACAAGAGAACCTTTTTCGATCCCCGCCGCATTGGGGTTAAAGACAAAGGAACAATCATTCTTCCTGAACTCAAGAGAATCTTCTGCAGGAGAAATTTTCAAACTGCGGCATACTTTTTCCAAATGCGCCTGAGCGGAATCGTTTTCTTCAAGGGAAGCACTTTTCAGCTCAGGCAGGAGTTTTTCCCAGAGGATATCAAGGATCCGCCCCATGTCGCTCATGGAGGAGTTGATGGCAACTGCCATATCCGCTTCAGGGAGCATCAGAGCATATTGTCCGCAGGCACCGTCGCCCCGGAATCCGTGGCGGGAGCGCCAGAACTGGAATCCGTAGCCGCACTTCCAGTCGGGGTGTTCATTCATGGAGTTGTCCGCATGGGGTTTCACGGCTTCTTCAAGGTAATCCTCAGGAAGCAGCTGAACACCCTGCCATTTGCCCTTTTGCAGCATGAGCTGGGCGAATTTGGCTATATCCATAGTGGTCAGGTGGAGCCCGAATCCGCCGTAATTGGTCCCAGCGGGGCAGGAATCCCAAGGTCCGGGTGTAATTGAAAGAGGTTCAAAAAGCCGGGGCATGAGATACTCTCTCACATTAAGACCGCTCTGACGCCGGATGACGGCACTGAGCATATAGGTGGCAAGAGAGTTGTAAACGAAACGGGTCCCGGGTTCATATTCAAGGGGGGAGCTCAGAAATCCCCGGACCCAATCGCCGGCGCTGTCGGCACGGGCAAAGGCAAAGGCGCACTGTTTGTGTCCGCTGCGCATGGTCAGAAGATCTCTTAAAGTCACTTTGAACATCTTTTCATCAGCGACACAGAAACGGTATTCAGGAAAGAAATCAACAAGAGGAGTGTCGATGGTCAAAAGCCCCTCCTGTTGAGCAAGTCCAACAGCGCATGAGGTGAAACTCTTGCTCAACGACCAGAGAGCTTGAGGAACATCTTTTTCAAAGGGGCTCCAGAAACAATCGCAAATCATTTTCCCATGGCGCAGTATGATAAGCCCCTTCATGAAGTCCAATTTGCCGAACTCTTCGATCACACCTTCTATCACTGCGGAAGAAACCCCTTGAGACTCAGGTGTTGCCTTGATAAATTCATAACTCATAACAAAATCATCCTTCAATTATCGTTGATTTTCAATTCCGGAAATTTTTTGATCCACAATTCCGGAGAGTTCCGGAATGTATCAGGCGTCACTCCGAAACGCTCCCGGAATTTGCGGTGAAAAGCGGTCACTCCTGAAAAATGGACCTCTTTAACGATCCGGGCTATGGGCAGCGAACTTTGCACAAGCTGTCTTGCCGCCGCATCAAGCCGGAACTCAAGCACATAATTTTTCGGGGAAACATCAAAAAAACGTTTCCACTCCCTGAAAAAAGCGGCGTGAGAAAAACCGAATTTCGCCGCCACCTCGTCGCAGTTGATCTCCCGGTCATAGTGGTGGAGCAGATAGAGTGCTGCTTTCTGGATGCGGTTTGCAGATCCTTCATCCGCAGCGGCAGGTTCACGCTGCTGTAAAAGCTCCTGTATGATCTGAAAGCACACAAGATCCAGCTGATCTGCCATCCCCGGCACGGTATAACACCGCACCAGCTGCCGCCAGCGGCTGATAAGGCGCTGTAATTCATCGTTCAACTGTATGGGCCAGTAGAGTTCATCCGGGATCATGCCCCACTTTTCAAGAAGCTCCTCCTGTTCACGGTCAAAGGAAAAAGAGATGGTGTCCCGGGGCTTTTCACCGGCAAGGAGCAGTTTGGAACCGATACGCTTGAACACTGTATTGGGGAAAGGTATCCTCATGGAAGTGCCGTTGATCTGATCCTCACACAAGGATGCCGCAGATCCAAGACGCAGACTGACTTCAAAAAAACGGCTGATGTGGGGCTCGCCGTTTGAACGGAAACAACTGCCGTTACAATAAAAAAGCCGCACTGCACGCAAAGGGAAATTCCTTTGCCGCACCAGATCACCGATATATGGACTTGTCCATGACATATTGAAGCAGTTCCTGTTATCAGAGGCAATTTCAAAACTCCTCAAAATTGTCAAAGCGCCCTCGCTTCGATCTGATAAAGGGAGCGTTTTCGGCTGTTACCTTACAGGTAGCAACCTCAAACTACCCTTTACAGCTCTTTGCGAATGGCATCTTTGTCATTT
>JAFTIE010000090.1 GCA_017457065.1 Lentisphaeria bacterium | reverse complement strand
GTGAGTAAAACTTGTCAAACAGGTGTTTTTACGTTGTATTACCTGAAAAAAGAGAACAAAAAAATGCCTTATTATGCTTGCTAATCAAGCGCTTCATGCCCCAACGGGGCGCTTCATATTTTCCGCAGGAAAATGCTTCATACGGCGGAGCCGTGCTTCATTCGATCAGCATTCACGCTGATCGAGCTGTTGGTTGTAATTGCCATCATCGCTATTCTTGCCGCCATGCTGCTGCCCGCTTTGCAGAAGGCACGGGACAAAGCTAAGGAATCCAGTTGTCTTTCCAATTTGAAGCAGCACGGCAATGCCATGCTCAACTATTGTGATGACAACAAGGAGTTTGTCCCTCTGGCTGAGCTCGCCGGAGGAACTTATAACGGCCTTGCCACAGAAGGAAATCCTTCGTGGTTCGTCAAAGTGGGGCCCTATCTGGGAGCGCGCAGTGTGAATTTTTACCAGAATGAACTGCCTGCGCCCAAAGTTTTCATCTGTCCTGCGGCAAAACATACAGACACGACGCAAAGCTCCTACTGCGTCCCCTGGAATGTTGCCAAAGGCGCCCCGAAACAAGGTGAGTTCCGCTGCGGCAAAGTGACACAGATGCGCAAACCTTCACAGAAAGTTTATCTGACAGAAACCGCTCAGGCGGCACAGTTCAACTCCTCCGACAGGGGGAATTATGTCTCAAAACATGATGGGGAAAAGGTACAGTTGCTCACATGGTTCGACGGCCATGTGGGGAGAATGAACAAAGCTTACCTTTTTGATTTCCGTACAACTTATCTGGATTACTATTACAAATGAAAAAATCATCAGTCTGTTTTCTGTTGGCTCTTTCGGCGCTTCTGCAGGCGTCGGAGGTGATGGACTTTGAAAAAGATTCAAAAGCGTGGTATGTCAGGACCTATGTCGGCAGCAAATACACGCCCAAAGCGCCGGGGATGAGCTTTGAACGCTCCTCTCTCAAGGCAAGAAGCGGCAAAAGTTCTCTGGAACTCAACGCCGCTTTGCCCGGCAGGACCTTCCACTTCAACTGTGCCATTCCCCGACCTGCGGTTCCCGGGGGCGTGAAGCTTGATTTCCACTACTTTATCGCTGAAAGCTCCGGCAAATGCGCCGTCAGCGGCCGCATCATGCAGCTGGATTCTCAAGGCAAACCCATCAAGCCCTACTCCTTTTTCACCGCCACCACCAAAACCGGTGAATGGCAAAGTGCCTCTCTTGTGGTCTACCCAAAACCTGAGTGCCGCAAACTTCAGGCAACCATCTGGTTCAAAGGCAGGATGCGCACCTATCTGGATGATGTCCGTTTCGGTGCTCAGAGCGCTCCCCAACGTGCCGTTTTTCAGGGTGAGATCCTCTCTGAAGGCGCTTTCGGCACCTGGTTCGCCGCTCCCGCCGACCGGAAGGTCCCCCGGCAGGGAGTCCCCGGCAAAAGGACCGACGCTCCCTGTCTGCGTCTGCAAGCCGCCAAAGGTGAAAAGGTCGCTGTGATCCTGGGAGTTGCCCCAAAAAAAGCAAGCAAACGCCTGGAACTGGAGATCACCCCTCCCGGGGGGAATAAGAAGATCGTTAAAGTCAACACTCTGGGATTTATCGAACTGCGCAACCCGGACAATCCGGCGATGAAGGGGTTCCACGCCGACCCTGTGCTGCCCGACTCCTCTGCCCCCGGTGTTCCCGGTGTCAACACCTGTTTCTATGTGCAGTTCATGGTTCCCCGCACCGGGCTCTCCGGAACGTTCAAAGGCTCCGTCAAGCTCAAAGCTGAGGGCAAAACCGTTGCCCAGGTGCCCTACGAACTCAGAATAAGGAATTTCACTCTGCCCAAATACCCCCGGCTCAAGACCTATATGCCCATCCGCGCCCACAAGGGGTTCCGCAAATTTGACAAGCGCCGATCCGACCTCATCGTGGATGATATGCTGAAACTCTGTATGGCTGAAAGGATCAATCCTCAAGGGGGCATCGAGATCAAAAAACCCAAATTTGAGATCCGCAACAATATGCCTGTGGCAGTGGATTGGAGCGCCTTCGATGCCAGCATGAAACGTGTCGCCATAGATTGCGGCTTTGACCGGGTGCGTCTGCCGCTGCCCACCTTCGGCGCCAACGGCGGATGGTTTTCTCAGATGAGACAGAAAAAAGAGCCGGAGTTCATGGGTAAAAAGCTCCTTTCCCCTGAAGGATTGAAGTACCTCGGAGAAGTGACCCGGCTCTACTACGAAAGGATCGAAGAGAAATATCCCCATGTCACAGCTTACGCCTACTTCTACGACGAACCTCCGGCGTGGCTTGCAAAGGATGTGAAAAAACTCTTTGCCGCCGTCATGAAAGCTGCTCCCGACTGCAAGATCTTCCTGACAGGAGGACACAGTCTGGATTATATCGACTACGCCTACGCCTTCTGTATGCCCCTTGCCCCCGGATTCATCTGGAGCGAAAAGGAGCGCAGCCGTCCGGGAAACAGGGAGATCTGGCACTACAACTGGAACGCCCCTCTGGATAACAGCACCTACCACATCAACCGTCTCTACCCCTGGCTCTGCTACACCGTCAACGGCTGCGGCGTTCTGGGGTGGCACAGCAACCACACAGGTCCCCTGAATGACCCCTGCAATCCGTGGACAGATATGGAACGGACCTATCAGTGCGGTCATGTCTCCTACTTCTATCCGCCCCGGAACAGTTCCGAAACCATTACCCCCTCCCTGCGTCTTTTCCACAGGGGGGAAGCCCTTGAAGATTACGATTACATCAAACTTCTTGAGGAAAGTATCGACAGACACTTCCCCGGAGAGGGGAGACGGCGGCTTCTTGAAATGATGAAAGAGGTGATCCCTGAAGCGCCATTCAAATACCTGAACGATCCCGACAGGATCACTGCTGTCCGCAACCGCATCGGCGATGAGATCGAAAGTTTCCCTGCAGCTCCTGTTGTTCTGCTCCAGTCTGATCCTGTTGAAAACAGCTCTGTGCTGTTGCCCGGGATCACCTTTACCCTGAGGGGCGCTGCCGGAACGGTCATCACTCTGCCCGACGGTAAAAAGTACACGGTGGGCAAAAACGGGAAGATCTCTTTCAAAAGCGTGCTCCCCAAATTGGGTATGAACAAACTTGTTTTTACCGTTGAAAAGGGCAAAGAGCGCAAGAAGATCTACCGGCAGTACACCCTTCTGGCAGATCCCCTGCTTATGGAGTTCAAAAAACTGGCGTTTTCCGCTGCGGACAAAGCATTGCTCAAAAAATGTGAAACTTCAGTTTACACCCGTGCCATGCGGGATGCCGTCGCCAAACGGGTCTCAGCCATCAAGGAAAGCCGTCTGCAAAAAGATCTTGCCGCTGCCCGGAAATTGAGTTCCCCCCTGAGCAAAGCCCTGCTCCGGCAGGCTGAAATGTGCTTCAAGTGGCAGTTCCCTGAAAGGACCGCCTACTACATCGATCTTGCCCGCAAAGTCCCTGCGGCAGCAGCCGGAAGCAGCGTCAAAGTCACCCCCTTTGTAGACAGGGAGCACTTCGGCGTGGAACTTGATAACGGCATCATTACCGCAAGGTTTCTGGAAACCGGAGGACGTTTGATCTCTTTCAAGGTCAACGGCACCGAAACTTTCGCCCGTCCCGAGTGGAAAAAGGTGCTCTCTCCCCGTGAACGTGCCCGGCGGCAGCCGGATAAAAGTCTGGTGCTGAATATGCCTGAATACGGCGGCATGGAAGATGCTTCAGGCTCCAACCACCGGTGGACCATTTCTGCTGTTGACTGGGATATGGAGATCCTTGAACTTTCTGAACGTCAGGCGGCGGTGGCATTTTCGAGTATGATCCCCGGCACCCCTTTCCGGCTCCGGCGGGTGGCAACTTTGAAAAAGGGGGCTTCTGAGCTCCAGTTTGATTACAACATCCGCAATACCGCACCCAAAGATCTGCAGTCCGACGATCCTGAAAACTTCCAGTTCCCCTGGCGTCTGCGTCTGCTCCCCGGCATCGGAGCTGACGGTGCCGCCACTGACCGACTCCATCTGGAACCCGTCAAAAAACCTGCCAAAATCAGGATGAACTCAGGGGCGCCCTCCTTCTACTCCGGACTCTTCCAACTGAAGAGACCTTATGCGGGAGCCTTTGACACCAAAGCCCGGTGCGGATTCCTTCTTACGGGGACTCCTGAAGTGCTCCGTTACTCCTATATCTGGTTCGACGACCGGGCGCGGAACACGGCAAAAGAGCCTCTTTACACCCTTGAGATAGTGCGTTCATTCCTGCTCAAAAAGCCGGGCAGTGACCATGACAACACACCTCTTACCATCCACCCGGGAAAAGAGCTGAGTTTCCGTATCTTCCTGAAAGGTATCAGCGGCACTGCTCTGTGAAGCAGCCAGGCGAAGGATAAGGGGGGGCATACTTGAAAAGGATGATGCAGATCCTCATGGGATCCGGCAAAAAATGAGGCGAGTCCTTCAAAATAAAGAGGTTATTATGCACAGAAGGAGAAAAAAAACTTGACAAACGGTGTTGAGTGTGCTATATTATGTGAAATCAATTGTGGAACTCCGATCCTTTTGGTAGATGGATCGCTGTTGCAGAGATGGGATTTTTCTGCATCTGTCCGGGGGTTTCGGCACTTATCTTCCGCTGGAAGCGTATGGCGGCAGGGTGCACCGTGAGAAGCGGTGCACAGACACAGTGTCACTCTTTCCGGAGAGCTCCCTAAGAAAAAAATCACCGGGGGATCACCATGGAAGAAGCCAAACACATCTGCGTATATTCAGGCAGTGCTTATCCTGAGCTGTCGCAGCAAATCGCCAATTACCTTCAAATCAACCTTGGCAAGGTGCATATCACCCATTTTCCCGATGGGGAGATCTTCGCTCAGTTCGAGGAAAACGTGCGCCGTGCAGATGCCTTTTTGATCCAGCCTACCTGCAATGCTCCCAATGACAATCTCATGGAGCTCCTTATCATGATCGACGCTGCCCGCCGTGCCAGCGCCGCCCGTATCACCGCCGTGCTGCCCTACTTCGGTTATGCCCGTCAGGACCGCAAAGACAAACCCAGAGTCCCCATCACCGCCAAGCTGGTGGCGAATCTGCTGACCTGTGCCGGTGCCGACCGGGTCCTGACCATGGATCTTCATGCACAGCAGATCCAGGGATTCTTTGATATCCCTGTGGATCATCTTTATGCCCGTCCTGTTCTGGTGCCCCATCTGAAAGCTCTGGTGGGCGATGACGGTGTTGTGGTCGCTCCCGACTCCGGCAGCACCAAGATGGCGATGCAGTACGGCGACATGCTCAGCGCAGGTTTCGCTGTTGTGACCAAACGGCGCATCAACGCCACCACCGTTGCCTCCAGCCACCTGGTGGGTGATGTGAAGGACCGTATCTGTGCCATCACCGACGACCTGACCAGCACCTGCGGCACCCTCTGTGCCGCTGCCCGGATCCTCAAAGCCCACGGTGCCGCCAAAGTTTACGCCGCAGTGAGCCACTGTCTGCTCAACGAAAAGGGCAAAGAGACGCTTTTGAGCACTCCTGAGATCGAACAGCTCATCACCACCGATGCTGTGCCCATCCCCGATACTCTCGGCGGCAAGATCCAGGTGGTGAGCGTGGCACCTCTCTTCGGTGAAGCCATCCGCCGTATCCACGATGGAAAATCCATTTCTTCACTTTTTTATGTGAAATAACGTTTGAAGTATAAAAACAATTCCGAAAACCAAAAAGAAAGGAAAGACATGAGCAACGCAAAACACGTTATTGCAGTGGAAGCTCGGACTGAGTTCGGGGATAATCCCTCCCGCCGTCTGCGCCGTGCCAGCCGCATCCCGGCTGTGGTTTACAGCAAGGGCAAAGAAGCCCGCGCCCTGAGCCTGAGCGCCGATGAGTGGAAGGTCATCGCCGGACACGGTGTGAACATGATCACTCTTCTTGAGAACGGCAAAGAAGTTCCCGTTCTGGTGAAAGAGGTCCAGATCAACCACCTGAAGGACTATGTGGTCCACATCGACTTCCAGGAAATCGACATGAGCGCCGAAATCGAAGCTCAGGTTCCCGTCCACGCCATTAACGTCGCCGATGCCTCTCTGCACGGCGGAGTTCTTGAACAGGCTGTTCACGAACTGGCAGTTTCCTGCCGTCCCGACTGTCTGCCCGAGATCATCAAGGTGGATGTGAGCAAGATCGAACAGACCATCACCGCCGCCGATCTGGTCCTGCCCGAAGGCGTCAAGGCTGCTGTTCCTGCTGAGACCATCATCTTCGCTGTGGCCTTCCCCCAGGAAAAGGTCGCTGCCGAAGGTGAAGAAGGTGCCAACGAGCCCGAAGCCATCAATGAGAAGAAGGCTGAAGCCCGCGCTGCCGCCAAGGAAGCCAAAAAGTAATTTTTTAACCGGGAATAAACGTTCATGGCAGAGAATCAGGAAAATTACCGCCTCATCGTGGGACTGGGCAATCCGGGCGCGGAATACCGCAATACCCGTCACAATGCCGGTTTCATGGTGGTGGAAAAACTCCTTGAAGGACCCTTCAAGTCCTTTGAAGAGTCTCACACGGCAGACAGCCGGGTGTTTTCGGGAAGATTCCGCGGCAGGAGCCTGATGCTCCAGATGCCTCTGACCTACATGAACGACAGCGGACGTGCAGTGGGGGCTTTGAGCCGCCGCCACGGGATCGAAGCTTCAGAGATCCTTGTGATCTCAGATGATCTTGATCTTGATTTGGGTCAGCTCAGGATCCGTAAAAACGGCTCCGACGGCGGACACAACGGCTTGAAATCCATCATCGCAGAACTTGGGAGCTCCGAATTCCGCCGCCTTCGCATCGGTATCGGACGCGACGGCAAAGTGATCGACCATGTGCTGAGCGCATTCACAGCCGAAGAACAGCCCGTATGGGATGAAGCTGTGGAAAAAGGCGCCTCTGCCGTAACTGAGATCCTCAAGGCGGGTCTTTCACGGGCGATGAACCGCTACAACACACGTCCCCGCACAGAAGCGGAAAAGACTGAAGCCCCCGGGGCAGAGGTTCCCGCACCGGAAAACAATGAAATCAAAAACAATTAAATCCATAAAGAAAGCGAGTTTATTTTGAAAAAATACGAAGCAGTTTTCATTCTGGACATCCGCAAGGCGGATGATGACGGCACCAGCTTCAGCACCGAGTTCGCTGAACTGATCGCCTCTCTCGGCGGCGTTATGGGCGAAACCGTGCCCATGGGACGCAAACAGTTCACCTATGAGATCGACCGCCGCAAAGCGGGTCTCTATCTCGATTTCTTCTTTGAACTTGATCCTCTCAAGGTCATCGAGATCAAGGAGAAGTTCAAACTTGATCCCCGCGTGCTGCGGAATCTGATCATTCTGGATGAACGTCCTGAGTCTCCCACCACCAATATCAAGCTCAACATGGAGTAAGAGTTCCGGAAGTTGCGAAAAGACAGAGTGTGCTGTTTTTCAAAACTTCAGAACGGTTCTTCGTTTTGCAAATCAAACCGGAAAGGAGCATCGGATGCCTACTCTTAATAAAGTTTTTCTGCTGGGCAATCTTACCCGCGACCCTGATCTGAGGGGGCTGCCAAGCGGACAGAGCGTCTGCGAAATGCGCATGGCGATCACACGCCGCTATATCAGCAACGGCAAAGAGGTCGATGAGACCTGTTTTGTGGATGTTGTGGTATGGGGCAAGAGTGCAAACAACTGTAAACAGTTCCTCACCAAAGGATCCCAGATCATGGTGGAAGGACGTCTGCAGCTTGACCAGTGGGAAGACCGGAACGGCGGAGGTCAGCGTTCCAAGCTGCGTGTGGTGGCAGATCAGGTCCAGTTCATGAACCGCCGCCCTGCTGAAGGCGGATATGGCGCCCCCAATGGTTACGGTGCGCAGCCCAACAGCTACGGCGCTCCCCAGAATAACTACGGGCCCCGTGACAACGGATATCCTGTCCGTGAGAATTACGGTCCCCGTGATAACTCCTATGCTCCCCGCGACAACGGTTACGAACCCCGTGACAACGGCGGTTCCTACGGTCGCCCGGATGGTGGATATGAATCTTACAACCGTTCCGTCAATCCTCCCCCCATGGAGGAGGCGATGCCTCCCGTTCCCCCCCAGGGAGAGGCAGGGGAAGGCAGCGGGATGGTCGATGATATCCCGTTTTAATTGCATAAAAGTCTATTGATCATAAAGTAAACAGAAAGGATTGAATTCCATGCAACAGAGAAAAGCCGCCGGAGTGCGTCGCCGCACTCAGGTCAAACCCAAGATCTGCCGCTTCTGCGAAGCCAAAGTCAACTACATCGACTTCAAAGATGCTGAGACGCTTTCCAAGTTCCAGACCGAAAAGGGTAAGATCATGCCCCGCCGTATCACCGGAACTTGTCCCGACCACCAGAAGATGCTCGCCACCGCCATCAAGCGCGCCCGCATCATCGCTCTGGTTTACTAATCAACACGTTCAAGAGGAGATTAATACAAATGGCTAATCAAGTCACTCTGATTCTGCTCGACGACGTCGCCAAGCTCGGTCTTGCCGGTGATGAAGTTGTTGTCAAAGCCGGGTACGCCCGTAACTATCTGATCCCCCGCGGTCTGGCTGCCAAAGCCACCCCCGGGATCCTGCGCCTCGTTGAGTCCCGCAAGGCTCTCATCGCAGAACGCCGTGCCAAAGATCTTGCCGATGCCAAGGCTCTTGCCGAAAAGATCGCACAGGTCGAAATTTCCATTTCCATGCAGGCAACTGATGACGATCAGCTTTTCGGCTCCGTCACCGCCCGCATGATCGCCGACGAACTTGCCAAGCAGGGTTATGGTGTTGACCACACCCAGGTCAAGGTCGATCCCATCAAGACCCTGGGCAGCTTTGACGTTGAAGTCCGTCTTCACGCTGAAGTCACCGCCACGGTCAAGGTCTGGGTCGTCCGCGGCTGAGAAGGCACTATCTGATGCCGGAGGAACAACAAGTTTCAAGAAGGCGCCGGCAGCACGAAGAGAAAAGTGCTGCCGGGATCCTTCCCGACCGTCCGCAACCGCACGCCGAAAAAATCGAGCGTGCGGTTTTGGCTGCCTTGATACGGGATGCCTCCGGATGTTTTGATACGGCTAAAAGTTTCTTCAAAGACCGTGCATCGGTCTTTTACACTCCCAGTCACAGAGAGATCTACAACACCATCGTCGAACTGGGGTCTGTTGACGCCAAACAGGTGGATCTCCTTTCAGTCGCTCAGCGGCTGCGGGAAAAAGGAAAACTTGAAGCCGTAGGCGGTGAGATCTATCTTGCCGAACTTGAAATGAATATTTCCACCACGGTCAATATCGAGACCTGGTGCAAACAGCTTGTCAAATATGACAATCTGCGTCAGATGATCGGAGTCTGCTCCGAATCCCTGACCAAATGCTATGAAGCTGATCAGGATGCTGATTCTGTCCTTGATGAGGTCGAGAAGAAGGTTTTTGATATCCGTTCAGCTGACATGGGCTCCACCATCTATCCTGTTTCCGATCTGCTGCAGGATGAGTTCAAAGAGCTGATGAAGATCAACTCAGGCGAAGTTGAAGTCGGACTCAAAACCGGTTTCGATGTGGTCGATGAGTACACCGGCGGTCTGAAACCCGGCGAAATGTTTATCCTTGCCGCACGTCCCTCCATCGGTAAGACCTCTCTTGCTCTGAACATTATCCGCAACGTTGCCACAGGGCCCAATGCCCGGCCTGTTGCTTTCTTCAGTTTGGAAATGTCTGAATCCCAGATCGTGCGCCGTCTGTTGTGTACCCAGGCGGGTGTGCCCGAAGCGGTCTTCTGGAACCGGCAGTTTGATATGCGTAATATCCAGCAGCTCACCGGTGCCGCATCGATCCTCAAGGAGTCCAAGATCTACATCGACCCCACAGGCGGACTTTCCATCGCTGAACTCCGTGCCAAAGCACGCCGGATGAAGATGATAAACCACATCGAACTTGCTGTTATCGACTACATCGGTCTTATGACCACCGGACAGCGTTCAGAAAACCGTCAGGCTGAGATCCAGCAGATCTCAGGAGCTATCAAAAAACTTGCCAAGGAGCTGAAGATCCCCTTCCTGGTGCTTGCACAGCTGAACCGTGAAGTGGATAAAAACTCCAGCCCCAATGCGAAACCGAAACTTGCCAACTTGCGTGACTCCGGCTCCATCGAGCAGGACGCCGACGTGGTGACATTCCTTCACCGCGACAGGGAAAAAAGCAAGGGCGACGTGCCCAGTGCCGAAGCATTATGGATCATTGAAAAGAACCGTAACGGACGCACAGGCGATGTGAAATTGAATTTTATTCCCTCCCGTATGGAGTTCCAGCTTGCACCCCGGGTGGATCAGAATTACGGTCCTGCTCCCCAGGGAGGCGGCGATTGATGAGAGAAATATTTCCGGAATTTTCCGGGAAGGGATTGACAACATATCCGGACCGTATACAGCGGTCCTGTTAATCTGAGGATGAAAAATTGCTATGAGAAGCGTTTTGAGTAATGTAAGAGCAATTTCACTGCTGCTGATGTTTCTTGCCGCTGCCGCCCTTTCAGGCGCCGCCGTCGGTAAGGTGAAGTTTGAACAAAAAGGCAGTTCCCCTCTGGATGAGGAGCTGCTGCGGCACAATATCCGTCTGCGTCCCGGGAGTGCCTACACCCGGGAGATCCTTGACGGTGATATCCGTGCCCTTTACAAGACCGGAAACTTTGCCGACGTTCAGGCACGGACCGAATACCCTGACCGTCAGCATGTGGATGTGACCTTTTATCTCAAGCTCAAAGAGCGCATTGCCAAAGTTGAGATCCGGGGCAACAAGAAGTTTTCCACCGGTGATCTGGGCAAACTCATAACCATCTCTGAAGGGGGACTGCTCAACTCTGCCGAACTGCGCAAGAGCGCTGCCGCATTGCGGAAATTCTACCATGACCGGGGATATCGTGATGCAGTTATCACTCCCGTTTTCATCCCCCGGGGAGACGATACTGAGGTGGTGTTCCAGATAGAGGAAAAACTGCGTCTCAAGGTGGGCAGGGTGAAGTTTGAAGGTGCAAAGCTCTTTTCCGCTTTTGAATTGAGACACAGCATTGCCAATGCCTTCAGTTACATGAATTATCTGCCCTTCCTCAACAACTACCTTAATTTCGGTCTCCTTGACCGTCATGAACTTGCCGCCGACCGGGCACGGCTCAGAGAGAAGTACCATGACAAAGGATATCTGGACTTCAGGATCCTTTCCCTTGAGCAGACCCCTGATCCGAAGGATCCTGAGTATGTGGATCTGCTTTTCAAGGTGGAAGAGGGAAAACCCTATACTGTGGGCAAGGTCTCCATTGCGGGCAACTCCATATTCAAAGAAGAGGTGCTGCGCCGCTACATCACGCTCAAAGAGAAGAAACCCTTCTCGCTTTCTCAGGAAAAAGCTGCCGCTGATGCCATCTGCCGCCTTTATGAGACTTGCGGACACGCTGAGGTCCGCTGCACCGCAGTGCGCTTCCCCGACCCTGAAAAGCATACGGTGGATGTCAGATTTGAGATCTCCGAAGGAAAGAAATTTATGGTCCGTGACGTGCTTATTTCCGGCAACACAGCCACTAAAGACAAGGTGATCCGCCGGGAACTGGTGATCCAGCCGGGAGACCCCGTTGACCGGAACCGTGTGGAAATCAGCCGCAAACGTCTGCTGGGCATGGGCTATTTCACAAAAGTTGAAGCTGATACTGTCAATGCTGAAGGTGCTGACGAAAAGGTGGTGCGCTTCAAAGTGGAAGAAAAGACCCGGCGGTACAATTTCCGTCTTGCAGCAGGTGTCTCAGATATCAACAGCTTCTTCGGTATGCTTGAAGCTTCTATCGACAACTTCGACATTGCCAACCCCAAAGGATGGTTTTACGGCGGCGGTCAGAGATTCCGTGTACAGGGTATTCTGGGTGTGGAGAACGCGGGATTCAATGTTGATTTCGTAGAGCCCTGGTTCCTGGATCAGCCCATCCGTTTGGAGACATCAGCCTACATGAATACTTCGGAGTTTGACAACTGGGATGAGTGGCGTGTGGGCGCAAGAGTCTCTTTCCAGCGCAAGATTTTTGATGACTTCACCACTGTGGCTCTGGGCTACAAGTACGATGTGGTCAGGGTCCGTGAGCTGAGTTCCAAGGTGAAGCCCTACGCCAAGGCCCACGATCTGGACGGCACATCTCTGGTCAGTCAGCCCTCTTTCATGATCGGCAGAGATACCCGTGACAGTATTCTTGAACCCACTCAGGGATACAATATCAACTTCTTCAGCTCCATCACTCCTGAAGTCCTCGGTTCCAGTGCCACCTATTACCGCCTTGAACTCAAGGGCAGCTACTATAAGAGCTTCTTCGATAAGTTCATCATTGCTTCGGTGGGGGCGAAATACGGAACTGTTTCCACTTTCGGCGGCAGCGATGAAGTTCCTCTTTTTGAGCGTTACTATCTGGGCGGCAGCAACTCGATCCGCGGTTTCGACTACCGGTCTGTGGGGCCCACCTATAACAGGGAAAATATCGGCGGTCTCAGTATGCTGGTGCTGACAGCTGAAGTTTCCCACGCCATCTGGGGTCCCATCCGGGGAGCTTTCTTCTGCGATGCCGGCGGTGCCTGGGATCACGCTTACGAGATCGACTTCAGCAACTTCAATATCGGCGCCGGTTACGGATTCCGTATCAAAGTGCCCTATCTCAATGTGCCCATCCGTCTGGATATCGCCTATCCTTTCCTGAATAACCAGAAAGGCGCTTCAAACAAAGTCAGGCTCCACTTCAACGTGGGTGCGGGATTTTCCATCTGATACAGCCACTCTTGCAGCAAAGGAACTTTGACCTATGAAAAATTATCCCCCGACTGCAGAGGCTTTGATGGAAATACTCCACAAACTGCGTTCACCGGAAGGTTGTCCGTGGGACAAGGCGCAGACGGCTGAGAGTTTCGGCGCCTGTTTTGCCGGAGAAGCCGCCGAGCTGCTGGATGCCATCGACCGGAATGACAGCGCCGGGATCTGTGAAGAGTGCGGCGATGTGCTCATGAATGTCTTCTTTCAGGTCGTTCTCGCCGAAGAGCAGAAGCTTTTCACTCTTGAGGATGTGTGGCGCACCATCAACGACAAGATGGTCCGCCGCCACGCACACATTTTCGGGGATCGCAAGGCGGATACTCCCGAAGAGGTGGCACAGCTCTGGCAGGAGATGAAGAAACTGGAACACAAAGAAACTGCTCCCGGATCGGTCCTTGACGATGTGAAACACTATCTTTCCCCTTTGAACCGGGCGGAAAAGCTTCAGAAAAAGGCAGCCAAATGCGGATTCGACTGGGAAAAGCAGAGCGATGTTCTTGACAAGATCCGTGAGGAGACCTGCGAAACCGCTCAGGCAATGGCATCGGGAGATGAAGAAAAAATCGATGAGGAGCTGGGAGATCTGCTTTTTTCTGTGGTCAATCTGATCCGGTTCCGCAAGCGGGCAAACTCTGAAGAGCTGCTCCGTAAGGCGGCTTTGAAATTTGAAACACGGTTCCGGTTTATGGAGCAGGAGCTCAAAAAAACAGGCAAAAGCTTTGAAGACTCCAATATCGGAGAGATGGAGTCCCTCTGGCTTCAGGCAAAGATCCATGAGCAAAAGTGAGGACATGACAGAGATGAGAAGCGGGTTCCTGCCCTTTGCCCGTCCTGCGGTCAACGAAGATGATATCGCTGCTGTGAGTGCGGTTTTGCGTTCCGGATGGATCACCAACGGTCCTGCGGGAGCGGCGTTTGAATCCGCCATGGCAGCTTTCACGGGCAATTCCTTTGCCGTAGGCGTTTCCAGTGCCGCCGCCGGGATGCACCTTTTTCTGAAAATGCCGGGTATCGGTCCCGGGGATGAGGTCATCACCCCCTCCATGACCCGGGTCTCCATCGCCAATATGATCTGTCTTGCCGGAAGATGAATATGACGGGATCCAACAGCAATTCAGGAAGTGCCGCATTGAGCGGCAGGCTCCTTTTCAGACAGGAGTGCATTTTCTGGTGCACTGCTGCGGTACTGCTTTGTGTTTTTCTGTGGGGACCCTTCCACTGGGAAAACGAGGTGATCAATGCTGAGATCACCCGTGAAATGCTGGTCAGCGGCAACTGGTTTCATCCGGCGCTTAACTGGCAGGTCTTTCCCGAAAGACCTGTGCTGAGCTTCTGGGTGACTCTGATCTTTGTCAAGCTGCTGGGGCTTTCGGAGTTTTCTGTGCGGCTCCCCAGTGTGATCGCCGCTCTGGGGGCGCTTTACGCACTGCGTCTCCTGGGGCGGAAACTTTTCGGAGAAAAGATCGCCGGCATCGGTTGCTGGCTCTTTCTGGGCAGCGCAGGTTTTCTCCTCTGCGGACGCAATGCGGCAGTTGACATGATCAATACGCTGGCGGTATTGCTGGCGGTGCTGTGTTTTTTCAAGCTGGAAGAAAAGAGGGATTTTGCAGGATATATCAGCTTCTATCTGCTCTGTTTCGGCGGAGCTCTTTTCAACGACCTGAGCACCTTTTTTACCCCTCTGCTGATCGTTGCACCTCTGGTTTTCCGGCAGAAGATGTGGAAACTGTTGCTGAACCGGGATCACCTTTTTGCCTTTTTGCTCTCTTTGACTTTGTATGTATTTTATTTCTATGTGACCCACTCTCTTCCCTTCGGCGCCGGACAGCTTTCAGCAGCTCAGACTGCGCCGCATTTTCCTGAAGTGCTCTGGAGCGATCTCATAAAAGGTTACCGGCAGCTTGCCTTTTTTCCCGTCTGCTGGCACAGCTGCTGGCGTGAGCTGCTGCTCTTTCTGCTGCCCTGGACCCCGGTGCTCCCCGTGGGGATCGCAGGGCTCCTGAAAAACTGGAAAAATCTTCAGCCCCGGCTCAGGATACTTTTCATATCAGTTTGTTTCACATTCCTCATTTACACCCTTTTCGGCACCCGTACCTTCGGTGCCACGCTGCCTTTGCTGCCTTTCATACTGCTTTTCTGTGCCGCAGGATTCGGCGGCAGGGGCATTGATTCATGGAATCAAACTGCAATGAGTGCAGCCTATTATTTCTGCATTCTGGCGGCATCGCTGTGTGTCTGCTCCATCATCACCTATCCCCTTTGGGAAAAGATTGCAGATTACACGCCCCCTGCGGTGCTGGTGCTGGGACCTGTGGCAGCAGGGATCATCAGCTGGCTCATTTTGTTCATGGATCACCATGCCAACAGCTCCATCTCCCGTTTGATCGGTCTGCCCCACCGTCTGGGTTCCACGCTTTTTGCGGGGACCATTCTTTCCGGAGCCGCCCTCGCCGTGGTGCTGCCGGTGATCAGTCAGGAGTTTGAAACGGAAAAGCGTTTCTTTCTGGAGCTTCACAGACAGGTCACTGAAAAAAGTAAGGAAAACGGGCAGGTTTTCGTAGCAAGTTTTGCAAGCCCTGTGCCCCCGGCGTATCTTTTTTACAACGGTCTTGAAACAGCTGTTCCCCTGGTGGATGATCTGGAACTGCTGATACGGAAATACCCGGGGAAAAAGGTGGCGGTGCTGATGAAAAACCGCAAAGAGCTGCAGGCAAGATTCAATACGCAGTGCCGGAAATACAAAATCAGCCCGGAAAATCCCTTCCTGACCGAAAAAGTTCTGCGCTGGCGTGCGCCGGACTCCAGAAATGACAACTTTGTCGCCTGTCTTATCACTCTGCCGGGAGAAAGGATGAAGAAAAATGGCTTCTGAAAAGTACAGTGTCAGATTTGTTTCGGTGGTGACTCCTGTCTTCAATGAGGAAGAGGTCATCGGACTCAATAATGAGGAGAAGTAATTTTATGAAGATCGTTGCCGACAACAAGATCCCCTTTCTCAAAGGTGTCTTTGAACGTTTTGCTCAAGTTGTGTACCTGCCCGGAAAAGAGATCAGCAACGCCGCTCTCAAAGATGCGGATGCCCTGATCACACGCACCCGGACAAAATGTAACGCAGAGCTTCTTGAAAATACATCTGTCAAACACATCGCCACCGCCACCATCGGCTTTGACCACATCGCCGTGGCGGAAGTGGAATCTGCGGGCATCACATGGAACAATGCTCCCGGATGCAACGCCAACAGCGTGGGACAATATATCTCATGCGCTTTGCAGACTCTCGGCATCGGACTTGAAGGCAGGACCCTGGGAGTCGTGGGCGTGGGGCATGTGGGTTCCATCGTTGCCCGTTACGGTGAGGCGCTGGGCATGAAGGTGCTCCGCAATGATCCTCCCCGGCAGGAGAGGGGCGAAGAGGGGTTCGTCTCTCTTGATGAGGTGCTGGAGTCCTCTGATGTGGTGACGCTCCATGTGCCTTTGGAAACAACTGGCAGATACCCCACGTTCCACATGGCGGAAAAACGTTTCTTCTCAGCCATGCGCAAAGGAGCCTTTTTCTTCAACGCCGCCCGTGGCGAAGCCATGGAAAGCGCCGCTTTGAAAGAGGCGCTCAAAAGCGGCAGACTCAGCAGCGCCGTCATCGATGTGTGGGAAGATGAACCCCATATCGACCCCGAACTGCTGGAAATGGTCCACATCGGCACTATGCACATCGCCGGATACTCTACTGACGGCAAGGCAAACGGCACAGCCGCCTCTGTCCGTGCTGTGGCAAAGGTGCTGGGGATCAGAGAGCTGGAAAACTGGCGGCCCGATACGCTTCCTGAACCCCTTGAGGAAAAGGAGATCACTTTTTCTTCTCTCGGCGAAACACTGCTCCACACCTACGATCCCGGACGCGACAGCGGAGTGCTCAAGAAAAAACGCAACTCTTTTGAAGAACTCCGGGGCAGTTATCCGGTGCGCCGTGAGTTTCAGGCCTTTACCGTTTGCGGTGCACCGGAAAAGGAGCGGGGCATCCTTGAGAAACTGGGATTCGGAATCAGATAATTTTATAAGGAGATACAACAGATCATGAGTATTCTCAACTGGTATGTTTTACGGGGATTCCTTCTTGCCTTCTTCATGGCCATCGGGATCCTGACTTTCGGCATGACAGGAGCCAATCTGATCAAGGTCCTTGACCTGGTTTCCGAAGGTGCTTCGGTATGGGCATTTGTCCAGTTCGTATTTTACATTTTGCCCATTGTTCTGACCTTTACAGTGCCCTGGGCGGTCATGGTGGCGGTCATGCTGGTTTTCGGACGTCTCTCTGCAGACAGCGAGATCACAGCCATGCGTGCCTGCGGTGTTTCCATTTTGCAGATCATGGCCCCCATCATGCTTATTACGGCACTGCTGACGGGATTGTGCATCTATCTGCAGGTGGAGCTGGGACCGCCCCTTCAGGGGAAAGCCAGAAGCCTGCTCAAAAACGCAGTTCTGGAACAGCCTCAGGCACTCTTTGAACCCGGACGGCAGATCAATTTGCAGAATACGCTGATCTTTATCAACGACAAGGAGCCCTCAGGCAGGCTGCGGGGAGTGGATCTTTATGTTCTTTCAGGCATCAACACCTATTCCCAGAATATTTCCGCTGCTTACGGCGATGTCAAAACCGATGAGAAAAAGAAACTTCTGACCATCGTTTTGTACGACTGTATGATCGACAACAAGCAAGCCGGCAGCACCGGCAGTGTGGGGAGATTTTTCAGCAAACGTTTTGAGTTCACATACGACTACGGAACAGTGAGCAACGCCGCCATTGTGGGGGTCAAACCCAAGTACATGCGCATAAGCGACCTGCTGGGCAGGATCAGGATGACCAAGGCACTGAACCGGAGTACCACGGAATTGGAAGTGGAGCTCAACAGCCGTATCGCTTTTGCTCTTTCGCCCATAGCCTTTCTGCTGCTGGGATTGCCTCTGGCGATCCGGACCAACCGCCGTGAAACTTCGGTGGGACTCTTTTTGAGTGTCATTCTGGCAGGGGGATTTTTCTTTTCGATCATCCTGTGTGAATCCCTTTACCACCATCCGCAGTTTTATCCCCAATATCTGCTTTGGCTGCCCAATATCATATTCCAGACTCTGGGAGCAATATTGACATGGCGGATCTCACGCAGATAAAAATATTTCACCACCAATAAAACAGAGGAAAAAAACATGAAAAAAATCATCGCATTGCTGGTTCTGGCTTCTGTGAGCTGTTTCGGCGCTGAAGCCAATCTGATCCCCGCTCCCTTCCGGGCATGGTACAATCCCGCAACGGCACAGGTCACCTTCGCCGACGGGATCTACACCATCACTGCCAACACCAACCCCAAATTCAACGGCTATCAGAAGGCACAGGTGAACATTCCTCTCAAAGGGAGTGCCATGCAGAACAAAAAAATGACCCTGAGTTTCAAATACCGCACAGCCAGGCTCAACGGTGCCTTGCAGGTCGCAGTCCGTGAAGCTTTCGGAAAAAATTACAGCACCTATCACGGCGCCCAGCTGAAACGGTGGGATGCTTCCCCTGAGTGGAAAGAGTACAAACACACCTTCACCACCCGCAAAGATACCACTCTTTTGAGCTTTTACATCGTCGGATACTATATGAAAGCCGGGGAAAAGGTGGAGCTCAAAGATCTTAAACTTATCCTTCAGTGATTTCAAAATGGCAAAGATATATTCAAACATACTGAATACCATCGGGAACACCCCTCTGGTGCGGATCAACAAACTCAACAGCTCCAAAGCGGAAGTCGTCGCCAAAGTTGAAAGCTTCAACCCCGGTTCCAGCGCCAAGGACCGTCCGGGGCTTGCCATGATCGAAGCTGCCGAAAAGGCGGGGCTCCTGAAACCGGGGGCGCTGATCATCGAACCCACTTCAGGCAACACCGGCATCGGTCTGGCTGTGGCGGCTGCGGTAAAAGGCTACCGTCTCTGTCTCACCATGCCCGACACCATGAGCATTGAACGGCGGAAACTTCTTGCCGCCTACGGAGCTGAGGTGGTGCTTACCCCGGGATCAGAAGGCATGGCAGGAGCCATCGCCAAAGCTGAAGAGCTGAAAAATGCCACTCCCGGTTCTTTTATTCCCCAGCAGTTCAGCAATCCCGCCAACGCCGACGCCCATGAGCGCTCCACGGGACCTGAGATCTTTGCCGACACTGACGGTGAGGTCGCCGCACTGGTGGCAGGTGTGGGTACAGGGGGCACTCTGACGGGAACGGGACGTTATCTGGTCCGCCGCATCCCGGGAATAAAGATCGTCGCCGTGGAGCCTGCCGACAGTCCTGTTCTTTCCGGAGGGCAGGCAGCTCCTCACAAGATCCAGGGCATCGGCGCCAACTTCGTGCCTGAAGTGCTGGATCTGAAGATCGTTGACAGAGTCATCGGGGTCACAGCAGAAAATGCCGCCCGCACCGCCCGTGAAGCCGCCGTCAAAGAGGGGCTTCTCATCGGTATTTCCGGGGGCGCTGCTCTTTACGCAGCTTTGGAACTTGCCAAAGAGCCCGCCTTTGAAAACAAAAGGATTGTGGTCATACTCCCAGACTCGGGAGAACGCTACCTCTCAAGCTGGCTCTTTGAATGATTTCTTCTCAATAAAGCAGAAGGAGGCGCTTCACAGGTGCCTCCTTCTTTTTTTGCGGGGAATCACGGGAGCAGCATTACGGGCTGGGTGTAGAGCCTTTCCCAGGTATCAGGTTCCCATGCCATCAGGCGCAGATAGACGTGCTTTGATCTTTCATTTTCCGGAACAGTGAATGAAAACTCTTTTCCGGCAGAATCCATGATGACGCCGCACCGTGAACACAGCTGAAAGACCCCTTCCCGGTTGCATCGGGCGGTCAGGGTCCTGCCGTCGAAGTTGATATAGTCAAAAGCATATCCGGTTCCCAATACAGCACCGTAAAAGTTCCCTTTGCGGCAGGCTTGCAGACAGCTTTCCATGGTACGTTCTTCGGCAAGAAGGATATTTCTGCCCTTCCATACCCTGCCCTTCATCAGATGATCCTGAACGAAAAATCCGAAACACTGCCGGTTGGTGCTGAGTATATAGTCCCACTCTGTTTCAGCGGAATCGTTGTAGGTGCAGCTGGAGTTGTGATTGTAGACTTCGATCCCCAGCACCCTGCTGTCAAAATCAAGGAATCCGCAGAGTTCTTCCAGAGAAAAGTGGGATTCATGAGGATGGGCAATGACCAGTCCGCCTCCGTTGGGAACGATCAGAGTGTCGAGAAGCGCTTTGAAGCCCTCTTTCCAGGGCAGGGGGAATCCCAGCTGAAATCCATGTTCGCACAAACCGTATTTCCGGGCGCGGTCAAAGTGGCTGGTGTGGAGCGTGCACCCCGGGGAACAGACATGAAGATAAGGTGTGATCCCGGCGAACCAGGCGTGTTCGGCGTTGGGAGCTTCGATGAGACCGGCGGGGATATCGGTAAAGATTTTTTCTCCTTCATCTTCCGGAAAAGGGAGATATTTTTCTCTGTCAGAGGCCTCCCATAAGGATCGTTCTTTCCGGAAATCGATCTCTTCCTTAAAGAGCTTTCCCTGGCGCAAAAAACTTTTCTGGCGCAGTTTGAAGGTATTTTTCCGCACAGATGCCAGAGGGAACCAGGGGGCAGAGGGATAATAGTTGGAAACGGCGGCAAATTCGAGTCCCTGAGAGGTATAAGCGGTCAGTTCTGCCTGGTTTTCGCAGTGCATATGAGTGGTGCCGGCGATGCGGTGGACCTTTTCCCAGCGGATCCCCGAATAGGGAGTTCTGTTTCTTCCTGAATCTGTCATATTTTGCTGTGATCCTTATTATAATTATTTCAAGGAATAATTTTCAAACTTATTTTTAAAACTGCTTCTCAGGGATAATATAGTTCTGACCGGAAGAATTTTCAAACATACATTTCCATTTCGGCGGTATTGGAGACATTACATCAACTTTTTTGATATTTTTTTTAAAAATCATTGATTTTTTGCAGAATGGGGGTATATTATCTTGCCTTTTCTTATCTTCCATCAGTTACTTAATATACAGGAGAGATGATGAAAAAACAATTTACCGTGATCGGATTGCCTGCTGCTGCACAACAGAACTGTTTTTCAGAAGCTAAAACCTGTACATCCTCACATCCGCAAAGGGACACTTCACGCATTTTGGGCAAAAGTCAAGGTGCTCTTCACATCTTCACTTCCTCTGCGTTCACGCTGATCGAGCTGTTGGTGAAAAGATCACATCTCTGCTGTGATCGTGTTTATGGCAAGGAAGAAGGTTTTTCACCTGCCCATGGGCAGGTGAAGCTGTACAGCTTCACCTTAATAGAGCTTCTTGTTGTCATCGCAATCATTGCCATTCTTGCTGCCATGCTGCTGCCCGCTTTACAGCAGGCCCGGGAGCGTGCCCGTGCCACAACATGTGTCAACAATCTCAAACAGCACGGTATCGCCATTGCCATGTACAGCGATGATCACAAAGGACTGCTCCCCGCCCCGGCCACTCAGCACAAGTTGGTCGGACTTGATATTTACGGATATCAATGGATCTACGCCATGATAAAATACGTTTCATTGCCTTATACAGGCACCTCTTTTTACTGGCGTTCAGTTCCCGGCAATGTCATGCAGTGTCCTTCGGATCAGAGAAGTCAGAAAAGAAATGATGACACCACCTACCGGGGACCGGGGCCGGATCATATCAAGAGCTATGTGGGAAATTATTATGTCGGGCATGCGGATTCCATTTTCATGCGTAAGGTCAACCAGATGCGGACTCCCGGCGCCTTCATCTACGCTGCAGATGCATACGATACCATAATCAATGCGAACTTTGCGGGAACGGCGTGGCCTTTCGATTCTTCCAAAAGCTTGAGCAACAACTCTGTATATCCTATTCACGCCAATGGTTTCAATGCACTTTTCATGGATGGTTCTGTCCGGTATTTAAAACTGCAGCAGGCATTGGGGAACGGGAAACTTACCTACTCCACAACGCCCTGATCAACAATGATGTCAAGGAATAAAGAAAAATGAAAAAAATCATTACACTCTTTTCTTTAGCTCTTCTTTCTCTTCTTTGCGGCGATGATTTGAGTTCCATGCTCTCGCCTGCTCCCCGGAGCGTTGAGATCAACAGCAAAAACTCTCTGACCATTCCTCTGAAAAGCACCAATGTGGAAATCGTTACAGCAAAGGATGCTTTGAACATCACTTGTTTTGCCGCTGAGGAGCTGCAAAAGTTTCTGCAGCAGGTGCTTGACACCCGGATCCCTGTGGTCAATGCTCCCACACCGGGGAAGATCTCCTTTATTGTGGGGCTGAACGCCTGGAGCAAAGCTTCAGGAATTGATACAAAGAAACTTACCCCCGAGGCATTCTTCATAAAGCGCAGTGGAAACAGGATATACATCGCCGGAAGAGACGGCAAACTTCTGAACCGTCTTCACGGACTGAATAAAAATACCCGCCCGGAGAGCAGTGCGGCAAGGACACTGCAGGGGGGATACTGGAGCCAGTTCCATGAACATGCCACCCTGTTCGGCGTCTATGAATTTCTGGAACGCTTTGCGGGAGTCCGTTTTTATTTTCCTCATGCCATGGGAACCATCATCCCCCGGAAGAGTATGGTGCTTCCCGAGTTTGAGATCTTCGACCGCCCTGATCAGGTGGTCCGCCACTTCGGTGGGATCTACAAAGGACTCTGGGAAGATGTGAAACCTGATAAAAAGGCTCACCCCTTCTACGCCTACCATCTGTCAAAAGAGCGCAATCTTCAGGCGTGGCGCAACCGTATGCAGACCACGGTCATTCCCTCCATGCACGGCCTTTCCTCCTATCAGCTGGGCAGACGTTTCGGCGGCGCCCACCCGGAATACTTTGCTTTACGCACCGACGGCAAGCGTCACAAGGATCCTGAGTTCGCCGCCTACGGTCCCCATTTCTGTTACCACAGCAAAGCGGCGGATGTGATCTCCCGTGACGCCATAGCGGCGCTTACCGGAAAAAGCGCCTCTTCGCAGGGGATCAAAACCAATATCTGGGATCCCTCCAATGTGCAGGACGGATTTTTCGACATCGGCTTTGCCGACGGCATGTACTTTTGCCGCTGCACCAAATGTCAGAGTGTCTTTGCCAAAGGTCCCGTGGCGGTCAGCACCCTTATGTGGCGTTTTCTTGCCTCCATCGCGGGCAAAGTGGAGAAAGCCGGAGTCCCCGGCTGGATCACTGCCGCTGCCTACGCCGAGGCCACAGCGGTGCCTGAGTGCCGGATCCCCGGCAACATGATCGTCATGTTGGCACTGCCCGGTCCCTGGTATTGGGAAAAATCTTCTCCCCGCCACGCTTATCAGACCCGCCTGATCAACGGATGGTACCAAAAGATCGGACGCCGCTTCTCTCTCTACACCTACACCGCAAAGTACAATACCCTTTGCATTCCCTTCGTCCCCAACATGAGCCCCAAACGATTCGGAAAATTTTATGCGGAAACTGCCAAATACACCATCGGCGGCACCACAGAAGCCTCCACCGACCGTTATCTTTACAACTATCTCAATGCTTATATCATGGGCAAGATGCAGTGGAATTCAGGGAGCGATTACGAAAAGATCCTCAAGGAACACCACAAACTGATGTTCGGCAAAGCCGCCGGTATCATGGAGGAGATCTACGACACCTTTGAAAACATCTGGTGCGGAAAAATCGCCGGACGGATGGTCAATACCTCCATCGGTCCGAAACCTGCTGCTCCTTCTGAAAATCAGATCTGGCGCGAGATCTACACCCCCGCAGTACTCAAAAAGCTCAGTGCCCGGTTCGATCAGGCGGAAAAGGCGGCGGCGGCGGATAAAAAAACTCTGGCAAGAGTCCGTTATATCCGTGCCCGGCTTTTTACCCCCATGCAAAAGTATGCCGCAGAATTCATGAAGAAAAACAACGGTGCAGATGCCTTCAAGATCGCCATGGTCTCAGTGAAGGGAAAAATATCTCCTCAAAAGGGCAAACTTCTGCCTGAAACTTTTTGGAGCAAGGTTCCCGTGCTGCCCCTGCGTCCCTTTAAAGCTCATCCGGGGGCGGTATATCCTGAAACGCAAGTGCAGTTCATCGAAAATGAGGAGTATTTCTTCATCAGATACCGTAACGCCGAACCTGACCGCAATGTTATGAAAAAAGCATTCAAATGGCCCTTCGACAGTAAAGAATTGTGGGCGGACAATCTGGTGGAGCTTTTCTTTGCCCCGGTGGAAAAAGAGAGCAGATACTATCAGATCATGGTGAACTCCAAAGGTTCTGTTGCTGATTTTTCCATCACGCCCCTGGGGGGCACCTTTGATACGGATTTCAAATGGAATTCCGGAGCCGATACGGTCATTGCAGATATGGGCGAATACTGGATCGCAGAGATCCGGATCAGAAAAAGCAGTATGCCCGGTTTTGACAAAGGAAATTTCCGGGCTAATTTCGTCCGGACCCGTCCGGGGAGGGAAAGCTGCTTGTGGAGCAGTTCACCCTTTCTGGAAAAACGCTACCACGAACCTGCCAATTGGGCTGAATTCCAGCGGGGGAGTTCCCCCAAAGCCGGTCTGGTCAAAAACGGCAGTTTTGAAAATCTGCGGTCAAAACTGCCTGAAGCATGGTCTCTGCCCCGCAAAGCGTCTCCCGTCTCCTCCGTCGCACTGGACAAAAGTGACTCCGTTTTCGGCATGAACTCTCTGCGCCTGGTAAGTCGCGGCAACAGATCTGGGATCGTCAGCAGCTCCCAGTCTCTTCCCGGCATGAAACCCAATACCCGCTACAGATTGAGTTTCTTTATCAAATACGCCGGTCTCGTTCCTGCGGGCAACGCCGCCGGAGCCTGTGTCAATATCAACGACGGGGGAAACCGCTGGTTCCCCTTCCCCAGACTCCACGGCAGTTCCAATTGGAGCTATCACAGTATGGAATTTACTTCACATCCCAAAACAGGCGAAAAGTACATTCCTTATATCAGCTGTTCCATTGTCTTTTGCGAAAAGGGAACCGCCTGGTTTGACGGTATCACTTTGGAAGAAATCAAATAAATATTCTTTTTCTTACCGAGGCAATTTCAAAACTCCTCAAAATTGTCAAAGCGCCCTCTTCTTCGATCTGTTAAAGGGAGCGTTTTTCCGCCTTCGCATAAAGCTACGGCGGGACAAGCGGCTGTTACCTTTCCCCCTCCGCATAAAGCTACGGCGGGACAAGCCAGGTAGCAAGTGCAAACTACCCTTTGCAGCTCTTTGCGAATGGCATCTTTGCCATTTTTTGAATGACTTTTGAAATTACCTCT
>JAFTIE010000008.1 GCA_017457065.1 Lentisphaeria bacterium | reverse complement strand
GTTGATCTTGAGAGAGGTCTCGGGATCAGGCTGCTTATCACCTTTGGTGCAACGGATACCGCCCACCAGACCGCGACCGCCAGCCCAGGTCATACGGTCGGCGTACTTCTGCTGGATCCGGCGGATCTCAGGCTGCAGGATCTCCCCCATGGCAGCGGCGTTCTCGACCAGTTTTTCCTCTTTGATGATCTTGAGGTTTTCCAGAGCGGCAGCCACGCAGAGAGGAGAAGCAGAGTGGGTGGAGGTCATGGAACCGGGAGCGTAAAGATCCATGATGTCACGGCGGCCGATCACAGCGGAAAGGGGCAGACTGGAGCTGACACCTTTACCGCAGGGGATCAGGTCAGGGGTGATGCCGTAGTGCTGGAAGGTGAAGAACTTGCCGCTGCGTCCGAAACCTGCCTGGACCTCGTCCATGGCGAGGATGATGTCATACTTGCGGCAGAACTTTTCCAGTTCCTGAGCGTATTCGATGGGCATGAAGTCAGGACCGCCGCCCTGATAGGATTCGGACATGACACCGGCGATCTCTTCAGGTTCCACATTGTGTGCCTTGAGGGTATCAAGGAACTGCTGGAAACTGGGCTTTTCGTTGCGGAAACCATCGGGGAAAGGCACCTGGATAAAGGTACGGTCGCCGTCGATGATCCACTCTTTCTGCACCGGCCAGCCGCCAGCCAGCTGGGATCCCATGGTACGACCGTGGAAAGCAGAGCTGAAGGTGACAAAGTATTTGCGTTTGGGACCGTATTTCTTCAGAGCGTATGTCTTAGCCATCTTGATGCAGTTTTCAGTGGCTTCGGAACCGGTGGAAAGAAGAAACACAGTGTAGTTGTCGGGATCGGGTGAAAGAGACTGCAGCATTTCAGTCAGCTCAACACGACCTTCGTGAACAAAGACATAGCTTGCCAGAAGATGCTGGTCGATGATCTCGTGGAGTTTCTTTTCGATCCGGGGGTGGGCGTGACCGCAGTTGGTGATAAGCACGCCGCTGGACCAGTCGATCCACTTGTTGCCGTAACGGTCAGCGACCTGACAATCCTGAGCGGAGTGCCAGATGATGGGGGGCTGTCCGCTCATGGAACGGGGCTCGCTTTTGCGGAGCCGTTCAAAGAAGGGCAGAGACTCCGGAACAGGGATCGCAGTTTTGATGGAACGGTACTTGGTCTCGATCTGAGGCACTTCCACAGGGGTCAATGAATATTCAGCCATTTTTACTCTCCTATATTTGGTAAAGCTGTTTATTTAAGACGGACAACGGGTCTGTCGCCGGAGTAGTCGATCACGGCAAGAGCTCCGCCATTGGTGATGGAAAGACGGGCAGCCTCCTGAACCAGTTCGTTGTAACTGGAGTTTTCGGGGGTTGCGATCAATCCCTTTTCGTTCACCTCTCTGATCGCCGCCTGACGGATGGCAAGAGCGTTGGCAGGATCGGCTGCCACACGGCTTTCTATCTCCTGAGCCATGGTCAGAGAGGCGGTCACGGAATCCACACCGTAGCCGATGGGTTTGAGTCCGGGACCGGCGTAGGGGACTTCACGCATGAAGTCGGGGTTGATGTAAGCAAAACTCTTGTCACATTTGACAGTGTAGCAATGTTCAACGCCGCGGACATGGTCATCATGGTCCAGAAGTCCGGAGCGGTCATCACCTTCAAAGTACATGATCAATCCCTGATCGTTACCGCCGCCGGCTTCGTTGGGGTATCCCAGACCGTTGTTGACAGAGAGGATGGCGCCGTTTTCAAAGATGACACGCCCATTGGTCCACATGTAACCTTCCTTGCCGTTGGGGAAATTGCCTTTGCGGCCGGAAACGGTGATCTCCACGGGCTTGAGTCCGGTGATAAAGCAGACCAGATCGACATAGTGGCAGCCCACATAAACGAAAGGATCGGTATTTTCGCAAGTGAACCAGTTCTGGAAGTTGGAGTGGCGGTAGTAGTAAGGCTCAAGGAGTCTGGCTTCGCCCAGAGCAAATTCGCCGAAAAGTCCTTCCCGGCAGGTCTTCCGGGCGATAAGGTTGCGACGGTCGAAACGCTTGTGGTACTCAACCCCCACGAAACATCCTTTTTCCCGCGCGATCTGCTCGATTTCCATAGCCTGTTCGTATTTCAGCACCAGAGGTTTGACGCAGAGAACATGCTGATTGAACTCCAGCACCCCTTTGAGCACAGGGTAGTGGAGCTGGTCGGGCAGAGCGATAATGACCATCTGATAAGGTTTCTGTTTGGCAAGGACCTTTTTGTAAAGTTCGGGGTCGGTGCTGTCGGGCTCTCCGGGAGCAGGACAGGTGTCAAAACTCTGGTCGGGGAAACAGCGCTTGATGGATTCACTGTCGCGCAAAGCAGCAACGGCGGAACTGCGCATATCCACCACAGTGATGTGTCCGATGACCCCTTCGCGGCGCATTTGCAGCGCAGCGGGCAGCAGAAGATCGTTGACGATCATTCCCGCACCGATGATTGTAAGATCGAGAGCTTGTTTATTTTCGTTCATTTTTTTTGTTCCTTAATAAAGTTATAAGAGACAATTTTCATCTGATTTCATTTAATAAGTCTGTCAAGGACGACCTGAGCGCCCCCCACAGCCACACCGGAACTTCCGAAAAAGGAGCGTTCCACAACGATTTTTCCGCCTGCGGCACGGGCGGCGGAATTATTTTCGACCATCTCTTTGAAACGGTTGAACCAGAGAGTTCCGAATTCCAGCGCCCTCCCCCCCAGAATGATCGCTTCATGATCAAAAAGGTTGGCGGCTGTTTCGGCGGCGAAGGCAAGCTGTTCAGCATTGGCATTGGCAAGTTCTGCCGCATCGGGATCCCCCTGACGGTACGCCGTCAGAAATCCGGAAAAAGAGCATTCCCCCCCCTTGCGTCTGGAAAACTCGGCAGCCAGAGCACTGGGACGGGCATTTTCTTCAACGCGCCCGCCGCCGGGGAGCCGGAGCAGACCGATCTCTCCGGCAGTACCGTAACGTCCGCGGAAGATCTCGCCGTCAATAAAGATCCCGGCGCCCACACCGCGTCCGGAGGTAAGATAGACGATACTTTCATAATTTTTCCCTGCACCGAAAAGAGCTTCTGCCAAAGCTGCGGCATTGGGACGGCGTTCAAGAGTTACAGGAAGAGCGCAGTGTTTTTCAAGTTCTGCTGCAAGATCGTGTTCTGCAATATCAAGAGTGGTGGCTCCTGTCACTTTGTTTTTTACGGTATCCACCACACCTGAAACAGCAACACCGACTCCCACAAGGGAATTTTCCGGAGCCTGCGCCCCCAGCAGATCCACAAGTTCTCCTGTGACGTCAAGGATATTGGAAAAGTCATTGGAGTACTCCAACTGAGCAGAACTCAGCACATTACAGGCACAGTCGCAAAGCACGCCGCGAATCAGGTAATCATCCCCCAGATCAATGCCGATGGCACATCTGCCCCCCGGGGCGATACGCAGCAATATAGGGGGCTTGCCCCCTGTGGAGTCCCCCCTGCCCGCTTCAAGGACAAAACCGTCCCGGACAAGTTCTTCCACAATGGCAGAGACCGCCGGGCGGGTCAGATTGCAGCGCTGAGAGAGCGCCGCCCGGGAAATAACTCCCTCGGCACGCAAAAGATTGAACACCCGGCGTTTGCCGGATTGTTGTGCTTTCCGAGCCATGTCCTTCTCCCCTGATCACGGTATTTCTTCAGGACTTGCGGTAAAAAAGAGATTGGAAAAACTCTTTGTTAACCAAACTTACAAACATAATATAACACCTGTTCCTTATAATTCAAGAGTCCCAGTCCAAAAATTTTAAAGAAATCCCGGAACAATGGAAAAATCTGAGACAAACAGAGGTAATTTCAAAAGTCATTCAAAAAATGACTTTCGATGCCATTCGCAAAGAGCTGTAAAGGGTAGTTTGAGACTGCTGCCTGGCTTGTCCCGCCGTAGCTTTATGCGGAGGGGGAAAGGTAACAACCGCTTGTCCCGCCGCAGCTTTATGCGAAGGCGGAAAAACGCTCCCTTTATCAGATCGAAGAAGAGGGCGCTTTGACAATTTTGAGGAG
>JAFTIE010000089.1 GCA_017457065.1 Lentisphaeria bacterium | reverse complement strand
GTTTTATTACCTCAAAATAATTTATAAAAACGACACATCCTTACGCCCGCAAGGGCGCACTTCACGCATTTTTGACAACGGTCAAAAATGCTCTTCACACCTTCACATCTTCACTCAATCAGCGTTCACGCTGATTGAACTTTTGGTTGTGATCGCCATTATCGCAATTCTCGCGGCTATGCTGCTTCCGGCTCTTCAGCAGGCCAGAAGCAAGGGGCAGGGTATCAAGTGTTTGAATCACCTGAAAAATCTCGGCAGTGCCTCCAGTCAGTACATCGTCGATAACAACGATTATATCCCTTTCGGCAAGAATACATTATCTTCGGATTATTCAGGATATACAAGTCCTGCGCTTCCGGCATGGTTCTCGCGCCTGGGCCGCTACATGGGTTTTACCGTTATAAGCCATTACCGTGTCGAAAATGTTGATAAATTACGCAGCTGCAATGTGCTGGAAAAGAAAAACTCCCTCTCTAATTTTTACTCTATTTCCATCAATTACACCCCCAGTTCGCCCAAATATCCGATTTCACCGCCGTTTCATAATCCCAAACTCGTTCATGTCCCCAGACCATCAAATTCATTTTATATCCTGGATACCTTGACTTCTGATCCTTATTCAATGAACCCTTGGAGTACATCCAGTTTCACCGGGCGCCATAACAACGGATGCAATCTCTCCTTTCTCGGCGGCAACGCAAAATGGTACAGAAAAAGCCACATTCAGGAATTGGGAACAGTCAACTCATATACTCCATTTGATGTTTTCAAGACGAAACGGAATTATCAATAAAAGTTTCAAGAGTGCCGATCAACGAAAAAAACGATACAATCCAGAGGGATAACAAATGAAAAAACTGTTGTGTTTGTTGCTGCTTTTCATGCTGACACTGCCCCTTTCTGCTTTCAAATGTCAGGAGATCTCAGATAAAAACGGCAATTACATCCGGATCGAAAGCGATGAACTTATTCTGCATATCAGACGTATGGGAGGGTGCATTGCCAGATATTACTACAAGCAGGGCAGACAGGAACTGGTCAACAGTTCCGGCAGACTCGCATTTACAGAAATGGATTGGGACAAAACAGTCTGGGATTTTTTCTACAAACGGCTTTTCAAGGTTGATTGGGAACAGCAGAAAAATAAATTCATTGTCACCTGCAAAGCAAACCACCCCGGCGGATTTCTGGATTTTTTGGAGATCACTAAAAAATATATCATCACCAAAGGATCACCTGTTGTTTATGTGGAATACAGTTTTTTCAACATGGAACAGGCCATGAATCCGGTGCGTTACAGTTTGCATATCCACACCGGACTTACATTGGCAGGAGTCGATGATCCGACCTATTTTCTGCCGACCCAGACCGGAATCATAGACAAGCGCAAAAGTTTTGCAGACAATCCTGCCCGCGGCTGGATCGGTACGGTTTCTCCCCGCCAGGTCGGTTTTACCGTCAACATGAGTTTTCCGGAACTCTATAACTTTCTGCTTTGGGGAAATGCATCGCTTGAGTGGCGGTATCTTCCTTTCGACATCGGTAATGGGGCAGCCTTCAAAACCTTTGCCGAAGTGGTTCCGTTTACCGGTCTGCCAAAGGTTTCCGGTTCCGGCCGGGGAGTGGCCGGAGCGATCATTCATCAGGAAAAATGCACCGCCAATACCACTGTCTCGGCAGAAGTCAAACTTTTTAATGCAGTTGCCGGCAGGCGTATTACTGTGAAACTCATGGCACGGGAAAGCGGTACAGACAAGTGGGATCAGGTCGCAGAACAGGCATTGGATTTCAGAAAAGCGGCCACGGCACTTTCTTTCAAGGTCCAAATTCCGCTCAAAAACAAATCTGTCGAACTTGAAGCTGTCATGCGTACCGGAAACGGAGAGATCGGACGTCTCAACAGCAGGATCCAGGTCGATGCCGATAATACCCCCTGGAATATTGAACCTTTGGAAAATAAAATAAAAACAGATCTGCGCCGTGGCGATCTGACCTCATTCAATCATACACTCCCCGAACCGGATGCTGTCCCATGGGCCAAACCGCTGCCTGACGGCAAACTCAAAGTCCTTGCTCTCGGAGCCAAGATATCACAGCTCCGTGACCTGACCCACCGTCTGGAAATGGATATGAACAACACCTGGCTTTTTGAACGCGGCAATAAATTTGCCTCTCCGACTTATCTGCTCAATGAATTTTCCGGAAAAATGAACTTTCATGATGTCCTTGCCGGACTTAATAAAGTCATGAAAAAGGATTACGATGTCATTCTGATAGCAGGCTTTTCCTGGCAAACATTTCCCGCTTCGGTCCGCAAGGCGATCCTCGATAAGGTCAAAAATGGAACAGGACTTGTCTTTACTGCCTTGAGAGATCCTCTGGAATTTCTGAAACTTACCGGAAAAGGAGCTGTCGTCAAAGCCGGAAAAATCTCGGTTTTGAAAAATTCTCCTCTCACTTCCGGAGTCCCGTTGGATTTTCTGCCCGTCGGCCGGATCTTCAAATTCCGGGGCGGTGAAACGATCCACGCCCTTTCAGGCTCCGATCCCTATATCATTTCTGCGAAATACGGCAAAGGAACTGTCGTCGGGTTCACCTATTTTGCCAATACCGCTTTTACCGGCATGATCCCCGCGGATCTCCCGGAACCGCATATGATCTTTGAGAAACCCACTCCTTATGAGTTTTATTTCGGAATGATCTGTAAAGCCCTGCTTTATGCCGGAAGGAAAAAAAGCGCCGTCGTTTTCAAGGATTTCAAAGCAGTCACTTCTCCGGAGAAAAGCACCTTTGTCTGGCAGACCGGGAGTTCCAAAGCCTTTAACGGTAAAATTGATTACATGATCACTGACCGGTATAATCAAATCCGGCTCAAAGGAAGGACTTTCCGGAAATTTGCAACCGGAAAAAATACCCTGACCCTTACCCTGCCGGTTCTTCCTTACAAAGGTAAACAGCTGATTTCCATTATTGTCAGAGATCCCCGGGGGGCATCCGTCAATTACGGCAGCTGGAGTTTTACTTACGATGTTCCCTGTTCCATCACCCATATCAAATGTGACAAAAAAAGTTACAAAGACGGTGAAAATATCCATTACGAAGTGACCTTTGGCGGCCATACCGCAAACTGCAGGGCCGAAGTGGAACTCATCGACTCCTACAGCCGTACTTTGAGCCGCAGGACCGGAACTCCGGAAGAGGTGCAAAAAGGGCATTTCAAACTTGCCAATGCCCTGCCGTCGCGTTATTCCAGGATCCGTGTCCGGCTTTTGGATAAAAAAGGCAGAGAAATGGATACCAACGGTACATGGTTCTATACCCGTCCCGCTGAAAAATTGATGGTCTGGGATGATTTCAAGATCAATTCCATCATTTACTGGGATGGTCCCGACAGTTTTTTCCGCATGAAACGCCTTGCGGCACATTACCGGGAGGCTCTCGGCCTTGATATCCTTTTCAACAACTGGGGACTTTACCGGGTACTGCTGGGCAACTTTGAGCCCCGTATGTGGGCATTGAGTGCCATCGGAAGTCAGAATTATCCCGGAAAAGATTATTTGCGTACCGGAAACAAAAAATATCTTGTCCGCAGCAATTGTCTTTCGGATGAAAAACGCATGACAAGATATTTCAAAAATCTTGCTGAAAAAGCAAAGACCGGACACGCATACGGTGCAGTCCTCTATGATAACGGTGACGAAGTCGCCCTTTCAAGATCAGGTACTCCTGTTGATTTCTGTTTTTCTGAAGCCTGTCTGAAAAATTTCCGGAAGTTTCTCCGGAAGCGTTACGGTACTTTGGCAAATCTCAATAAGAACTGGAACAGTCAATTTGCAAGCTGGGAAAGCGTTCTGCCCTATACCAAAGAGGAGGTTTGGGCCTCCAAAGGCCGGAAGGTCGCCGGATGGGCCGACCACCGGGAGTTTATGGACAACCTTTGTTATGAACATTTGAGCAAAGCCCGCAGTACCTTGCGGAAAATCGATCCCGGTGCCAGATATATGAACTCCGGGACCCAGTATCCCAACGCTTACGGCGGTATCGACTGGTGGAAACTTATGAAATGTCACGATGCTCTCCAGAATTACGGCACCGGCGACCATGATGAGATACAACGTTCATTTGCCGGTTCCGGCTATGTATCAATTCCCTGGTATCTGGGGTACGGCAACAAAAAGGAGAAAGAGATCTACGATCTGTGGCGTTCTTCTCTGCTGGGCAACTCCGGAATGTCCATGTGGTGCATCAACTCCTGTGTACTGTATCCCGATTTAAGAGTTCAGCCAGGCATAAAAGGGGTCATGCCTCATGTGAAAGTGTTGAAAGACGGTGTCGGGAAACTGCTGATGAATGTCTATGCACCGCGGACGCCCCAGGTCGCCATCCTCTATTCTCAGGCCTCGCTTCGTGCCGCATTTATTGAAAAACGCCAGCCGGAACATGGCGGATTATGGGAAAAGTACACCAATCTCTGCCGCCATCTGGGAGCGGAATTCAAATTTCTTTCCTACGAACAGCTTTCTTCCGGAGAACTGGATAAATCTGCAAATTACAAGATGCTGGTTTTGAGTGATGCAACAGCCCTTTCTGATGCTGAAGTCGAAGCCGTCAAACGTTTCTTCAAGCGCGGCGGAGTCGTCCTTGCAGAAGGGATCCCGGCGACCCGTTTTGCCAATTGCGTCAAACGGCCGGTGCCGGCATTGAATTCGATTTTCAAGAATTCCAAAGGTCAGGGGGTGCTGATCGACGCGCCGGATACCGATTATGTATTGCTTATGGCCGGGCCTGACGGCAGTTTGAACAGAAAACAGATCCTCTTTACCCAAAACTTTTTTGCCGCCCGGCTGAAGAAAGCCGGTATCGCTGTACGTCCCTTCAAGATTTTGCATACAGACGGAACTCCCGTTGTGGAAGCAGCTTTTTTCATCCGGCAGGCAGCTGACGGTTCTTATCTCGGCGGAGCCGTCAGCAAGTATGACAAGGTCAAAGAGGTCAAAGTCCTTCTGCCGCTGAAAGGCCATACCTATGATCTGGTCACAGGAAAATATTTCGGAAATGTCAAAGAGATCAGGAAGAAATTTTCTCTGGCTTATCCTATGGCACTGGTGATCCTGCCGCAGAAAATCGCGATCGCCGAAACTGCTGTAAAAGGGGCCGCACTCAGTTTCACACTGAACCATTCATTTGATTCAGTTATCAACATCAAAGTATATGCCCCCGACGGCAGAGAGGTCAGGGAGTACGGCACCAATCTGCTGATCCGCAAAGGGAAGGGCGGATATACCATCCCCTTTGCGATTTCAGATGCCAATGGTACCTGGAAAGTCATATGCAAAGAAGTTATCAGCGGTCAAACGTGTTCACTGACTGTGAAAAAATAAACAGAGGAGACAATCAAATGAAAATCGTCAAGTTTTGTATTATGTTGTTCACCGCAGCACTGTTTTCACTTTCTGCGGCAGAAGATGTACTGGCTTGCTACACCAATGCGGCCTGGAAAGTTCCCAGCTGGAGCCCTTTTTATGCCATAGATGATTTTCTGGGGATCAGGGGGTATGTGATGATCACCAGCAAACGCAGCTTTGAAATAGATTCCGATGCAGAATATGAGATCTCCGGCACTTTCCGCTCTCCTGCCAGCCAGATAAAGGTCAGGAATTTTGAGTGCGGATTTATCATGATCGATGAGGAAGGAAAGCAGATACCCTGTTCCGCCTACTCAAATTATTCCGGTTCCATGACCACTTTGGCGGCGGATGTCAAGCCCGGTGATAAGATCATCAAGATCAAAAAAGCCCCCAACTGGACCGGCAAATTTATCGCATTCAACGCCAGAGAAGATCTGTCAGATCTGCCCAACAGGGAAACATACTATTACACAAAGAAAGTTGAAGAAGGCGGCAACTATATCCTGACTTTGCGCCGCAATGTGACAAAGGCTTATAAGGCAGGGACTTCTGTCCGCTGCCACGGACAAAATAAACTGTGGACACTCAACCGTTTCAAAACCGCCCCCAAGGAATGGAAAACATTTTCCGGCAGGATCAAAGGCATTGACAAAACTGCCGCATCAGTCAACAAGTGGTATCCGGGAGCCGGGCGGGCTTGTATTTTTATCATTGTACCTGCCAATGCTGCATTGGAATTCAAGGATATCGCAGTCAGAAAATTGTAAATGTCCTTCAAAAATACGTGGACCGGACTTACATCGAACCCTTGACCTGTGATATCCTCCACGAGATCATCCGGCGGGAACGCCCTGATGCGTTACTGCCCACATTGGGCGAGCCGGAGAGGTGGGGTTGTGGTCCCCAAATCTGGAAAACCTTTCCATTTCCGACAATCTCAACGCTTTCGGTGAAGTCAGATTCCAGTGACCCTTTTTTTGCATTTTTTTTCATTTTCGGTGTGGACAAATCACACCTGAGCATATAAATTATGCAATGAACAAAAAATCAAACCTAACGGAGTCACACAATGCTTTATTTTCTTTCCCGTTTCAGTGCGGAATTCGGTCCCCTGCGCCTCTTTGAATATGTCACCTTCCGGGCGGGGGGCGCCGCTATCACCGCCTTTTTGCTCACTGTACTGCTGGGTGGAGCCACGGCGCGGCTTTTGAAGTCGCTCCACGCTCAGGCGGCGGACCGCTTTGAGGGACTCATCGCTCCGGAACTTATTGATAAAGCCAAAAACAAAACTCCCTGTATGGGGGGAGTGCTCATTGTGGCTGCCATTGTCCTGAGCGCCCTGCTCTGGTGTGTTCCCGGCAAGATCGCTTCACTGCTTATTTGCGGAACCATCCTCTTTGCCGCCGTAGGTTTTGCCGACGACTATCTCAAGGTGGTCTGCCGCAACCGTGACGGTATGCCCGCCAAATGGAAATTCCTCATCACCGCTGCCATTGCCGGTGGAGCCATCGTACTGCTCAATGCCACACCGGGGGTGGGGGGCGTCATGAATCAGTTCACCATCCCCTTTCTCAAGACGCCCCTTGCTCTGGGCAGTGTGGCATGCGGCATCATCGCCGTTTTCACCATACTGGGCTCCTGTCACGCCGTCAATCTCACCGACGGCAAGGACGGTCTGGCTTCAGGATGCACCATCTTCTGCATGATAACATACGCCATACTGACCTATCTTATGGGACACCGGGTCTTTGCCGACTATCTGAATATCCCTCATCTGCTGGGGATCCAGGAGGCGGTGATCTTCGCCGCCGCCACGGGGGGCGCCTGTCTGGGATTCCTCTGGCACAACTGCTACCCTGCCGCCATGTTCATGGGGGACACGGGAAGTCTTGCTCTGGGGGGAATCGTGGGCATGATGGCGGTATTGACAAGGCAGGAGCTTCTGCTCATACTGGTTGGGGGCATCTTTGTTATTGAAGCCCTTTCTGTCATACTGCAGGTGGCGTCTGTGAAGCTCACAGGCAAACGCATTTTTTACTGTTCCCCCTTCCATCACCACTTTGAACATCTGGGGTGGACTGAGACGCAGATCGTGGTCCGTTTCTGGATCATCGCCGGGATCCTGGCACTCTCAGCACTTGCCACACTGAAACTGCGCTGATATGAATAAACATACCGCTTCAACATTTTCCAAAAAGTTCATCTCCCTGAGGAGTTCATGGATCTACTGCAAAGACTCCTTTGCAGAGATCTTTGAAAGACTTTTGCAGCAGGGCGCCTTTCTGGAGTCCGGTCCCGGGGAAAAGATCTGGGAGACCCGCACCAAATATGTGCTCAAACTCCCTGCTGGGGAGAACTTTGATGTGGTTTACAAAGGGTACCGCAAGATCAGCAAAGTTTACAGCTATCTGCTGCGTCCATCGTCCTGCGGTCTTGAGGCGGTCAACTATCAGCGCATAGCCGATCTGGGGATCCGGGTCCCGGAACTCCTTGCCGCAGGGGAAAAGCGTTCTTTCCATCTGCTCAAAGGAGCCTTTATCATCACCCGCTTTGCCGAAGATTTTGAAGACGGCAGAGCTTTTCTGCCGGGAGCTCCCCTGGCAGGGGAAGAAAAACTCAAAGAGGAGTTTCTGCGCCGTCATCTGGAACTTCTGGCACGGTGTCATGACGAAAGAATACTCCACCGGGGCTTTACCCCAGCCAATATCATGTGGAAAAAGCGTTCTGCCCCCGATATAGAAGGCAACGCCCTCGATCTGCTCTGGATCGACCTTGCCAGCTGCCGCCGCCTTCCCCTTTGGCTCATCAACCGGAAATGTTACAAAGACCTTGCCCTCTGTCTGAAACCTTTCGGATTTTCCCGGGAGCAGTACGCTTATTTCATTGAACTCTACTGCGCCGCCAGAAAAAAAGTCCCGCCTCAGCTTCAGGTGCTGAAAGCGGAACTTCTCAAGTGAAGGGCAGTTTATTTGTTTTCGCAGCTGAACTCAAGTTTTCCCTCTTTGAGTTCCACTTTGACATTCATCCCCGGCAGCAGGGTGTTGGCGATGAGGAGCCTTGAAAGAGGGGTTTCCAGAAGCTGGATCACGGCACGCTTCAGAGGACGGGCACCGAAATCGGGGTCGAATCCCGCTTCCCCGATAAAGTTTTTGGCTTCATCGCTGACCTCAAGGGAGATCTCCTGAGCGTTCAACCGGCTGCGGACCTTTTCAAGAAGCAGATCAACGATCCGGCGGATCTCTGCTTTGCCCAGAGCGTGGAAGGTGAGGATCTCGTCGATACGGTTGAGAAACTCAGGTCTGAAGTGGAGCCGCAGCTCCTGCGTCAGCTCCTCTTTCAGCGCTTCGGGGGCTTTGCCGGAGTTCAATATCATGGCGCTGCCGATATTGCTGGTCATGATGATGATGGTATTCTTGAAACTTACTGTCCGTCCCTGAGAGTCGGTAACGATACCGTCTTCAAGGATCTGGAGCAGAATGTTGAACACATCCGGGTGCGCCTTTTCGATCTCGTCAAAAAGCACCACTGAATAGGGACGGCGGCGGACCGCTTCGGTAAGCTGTCCTCCCTCCTCGTACCCCACATATCCGGGAGGCGCCCCCACCAGACGGGAGACGCTGAATTTTTCCATATACTCTGACATGTCGATCCTGACCATGGCTCTTTCGTCATCAAAGAGCTGTTCGGCAAGAGCTCTTGCCAGTTCCGTTTTTCCCACCCCCGTGGGTCCCAGAAAGATGAAACTTGCAATGGGACGGTTGGGGTCGTTGAGTCCGGCACGGGCACGGAGCACCGCTTCTGAAACAGCGGTGACGGCTTCATCCTGTCCCACCACCCGGTGGTGGAGTCTGTCGGCAAGATTCAGGAGCTTTTCCTTTTCGCTCTGGACCAGCTTTGCCACAGGGATCCTTGTCCAGCGGCTGATGATGGCGGCGATATCCTCTTCGTCCACCTCCTCCTTGAGCATCCGGGCGGCGCCCTCATTGCGGATCGCCTCTTCGGCATCGGCGATCTGCTTTTCAATGCCGGGGATGGTGCCGTGGCGCAGTTTGGCGGCTTCTTCCAGATTGTAGGAGCGTTCAGCCTTTTCCAGCTGGAGCTTTGCCAGATCCAGAGATTCCCGGTACTGGCGCAGATCGGTGATGGCTTTCTTCTCTTTCTCATAACGGGCACGGAGCTCCTTGCCCGCCTCTTTCAGATCGGCTGCCTCCTTTTCCAGATCGTTGCGCCGTTTGATGGCGGCGGCATCATTTTCGTTGCGGAGTCCTGTGATCTCGATTTCCAACTGCATGACCCGGCGTTCATTTTCGTCCAGTTCTCCGGGGCTGCTGTCGATCTCGGTCCGCAGAGCGGCGGCGGCTTCATCCACCAGGTCGATGGCTTTGTCGGGGAGAAAACGGTCGGCGATATATTTGTCCGAAAGCACCGCCGCCGCCACAAGGGCACTGTCACGGAGCTTCACACCGTGGTGGATCTCGTAACGCTCCTTGAGTCCCCGCAAGATGGAGATGGTGTCCTCAACGGTGGGCGGATTGACCATGACAGACTGGAATCTGCGCTCAAGAGCCGCATCCTTTTCGATGTACTTTCTGTACTCGTCAAGGGTGGTGGCGCCGATGCAGTGGAGTTCGCCCCGTGCCAGCATGGGTTTGAGCAAGTTGCCCGCATCCATGGGGCCTTCTGAAGCGCCTGCGCCCACGACGGTGTGGAGTTCGTCGATAAAGAGAATGATCCTGCCTTCAGCGCTGACCACCTCGTTGAGGACCGCTTTGAGACGCTCTTCAAATTCGCCCCGGAACTTGGCTCCGGCGATGAGGGCGCCCATATCCAGACTGACCAGCTGGCGGTTTTTCAAGTTTTCGGGGACATCCCCTCTGACGATACGCCGTGCCAGACCTTCGGCGATGGCGGTCTTGCCCACACCGGGTTCGCCGATGAGGACAGGGTTGTTTTTGGTGCGGCGGGAAAGGATCTGGATCACCCGGCGGATCTCATCGTCCCTGCCGATGACAGGGTCCAGTTTATCCTGCATGGCAAGGAGAGTCAGATCTTTGGAGTATTTTTTCAGCGCCTCAAAGGTCCCTTCCGGGTCCGCAGAGGTGACACGCTGGGTGCCCCGGATGGTCTGGAGCGCCTGAAGAACCTTTTCGCAGTTGATACCGGCGTTGTTGAGCAGTTTCTCGGCAGCGGAGCCGGAACCGTTGAGAATACCCATGAAAAGGTGTTCCACGCTGATGTACTCGTCGTTCATCTCTTCAGCCTTTTCAGCCGCCCGGGTCAGGACGGATGAAAACTCACCTGAAGTATAGATCTGCCCCTGATTGTTCCCCACTTTGGGCAGAGAATCAAGAGCCCTGCCCAGTTGTTCGGCAAGAAGAGAGGTGTTCACCCCCAGCTTGGAGCAGATGGATGTGACCAGTCCCTCTTTCTGATCCAGCAGAGCGCTGAGCAGATGAAGTGCCCGCAGTTCGTTGTTGCCCCTTTTGACGGCGCAATTCTGAGACTCCATAAGAGCTTCACGGCTTTTGGTTGTGAATTTTTCCATGTTCATAAATCTATCCTCCTTCTTTAGAGGCAATTTCAAAACTCCTCAAAATTGTCAAAGCGCCCTCGCTTCGATCTGATAAAGGGAGCGTTTTCGGCTGTTACCTTGCTGGTAGCAGCCTCAAACTACCCTTTACAGCTCTTTGCGAATGACATCTTTGCCATTTTTTGAATGACTTTTGAAATTACCTCTTGGGTAAAAAAAATTTTTTGTATTCGTCCACTGTTCAAGCAAAAGCCGTGCCAAACTTTTTTTGAGGAGCAGAAAAAAGAAAGAGCGTGCCACTTTGTCACGGAGTGTGTCAAAGTGACACGCCAATCGAGGACTCACATTTTTTTGCAGGATCTGGACTCTCTGTTCCAGAAAGTTGTCGATTTGCGAGGCATCCGCCTGGATCTTCTGTTGGAGCTGGCGGAAAAAGTTATCGGCACTG
>JAFTIE010000088.1 GCA_017457065.1 Lentisphaeria bacterium | reverse complement strand
TTTCAATCAGCTGTCAATCGCAGAGCAATTGACGGTCTCATAATATATCACAACTTTTAAGTTTGTCAAGCTGTGTTTATATCTTTTTTGAACTTTTTTTCAAGTTTATCAGCTTCACCGTTTCAATCACCTCACCGGCAATTGACGGTTGCTTAATATAGCACTGAACTCAACTCTTGTCAAGTCATATTTCAAACTTTTTTGAAAAGTTTTTTTCATCAGCACTTCATTTGCGCTGCCGGAGCTCTTCCAGCCGAACAAACGATTTTCTAATATAATACACTTTTTTTGATTTGTCAAGCATGTTTTAAAATTTTTTTCTCAAAAAAACAATTTTTTCACCATCCTCTTCTCCGGGAACTCCCGGTCAGATGTCAATATTATAGAAAGTTACTGGCATTCTTTGAAACTTTGTGCTATATTACAGAAGAAGTTTTTTATTACCACATTGCAGAGGATCGTTTCAACATGAATCCAACTATGATCACCAGCGCCCAGAACAACGGCATCAAACATCTGGTCCGCCTGCGGGAACGCCGCGAGAGAGAGAAGGAAAAACTTACCGTTCTTGAAGGATACCGGGAACTGACCCGTGCCGATGAATACGGCATGACGATCACCGAAGCTTGGTTTTCTCCTGAGCTTTTCCTGGGTGAAAATGAAATCCCCCTTCTTGAGCACCTTGAATCCAAAGGAGCCAGACTTTTCCAGGTCCCCCCGCACCTTCTCACCAAAGTAACCTACCGGGATCGTCCGGAAGGATTGATCGCTGTGGCAAAGATGCTCAAACATGATCTTTCTTCCATTCCTGTTAAGAAAGACGGTCTTTATCTTCTGGCTGAATCCATTGAGAAACCCGGCAATCTGGGATCCATGCTCCGCAGCGCAGATGCAGCAGGAGCAGACGGTCTGATCATCTGCGACCGGCAGACTGACATTTACAACCCCAATGTGATCCGTGCCAGTACCGGAGCCCTTTTTTCCGTTCCCCTTGCTGAAACAGATAATGAAACAGCACTGGCGTGGCTTCGGGAAAACAAGATCCTTTCCATTGCCACCACACCTCACACCGACAAGTGCTACACCGACATCGACATGACCGGACCTGTTGCCATCATCATGGGGACCGAGCAAACCGGACTGACCGATTTCTGGCTTGACAATGCTGATATATCAGTTGTCATTCCCATGCTGGGCAGGATCGATTCCCTCAACGTGGCGACAGCAACCACCATATTGCTTTATGAAGCCGCCCGGCAACGCAATTTCAAAACACGTTAAACCGGAGTTTTCCATGCACATCCTTTACACTTACCGGAAGGACGGTTCTGTTTTTTCAAACAGCGTCTCAGCCCTCAACGGAGAAATCACCCTTCCTTTTTCAAAAGAGATCGACAAACTTGAGCTGAAACTTGAGCAGTTCAAAGTTCCGACAGGTTCCGACGGATATTTTCTGCTGCCCAATCTCAATTATGCCAGCACCCCCGGTGCTTTGATCCGTTTCAAAGAACGACCTCATGTCATTGAGGAACATCCCGCAAGCTTTTCGACCCCTGTTTTCGGTGTGACCACCGGCTCAAAGGGAGTCCTTGCTGTGGTAACTCAGGAAAAATACAGTTACTCTCTCAAAGTCGAGGTCACCAACGGCTGTTATGAGCTCTCTGTCATCTTCACGCCCGAAGCACTCCCCCCTGTCATCAAACTTTTTGAACTTGAAGGGAAAGATGCCGACTACTCCGGCATGGCACGCTGTTACAGAAACTATCAGCTTACCCGGGGAGCCTGCCGCACGCTCAGAGAAAGGATCAAAGAGGATCCCCGCCTTGAAGAATGCACCCGATCCACCATGATCCGGATGCGGATGGGCTGGAAGCCTGTCCCTCCCGCCATTCTTGAACAAACCGACGAAAATGAACCGCCCCTTCATGTTGCCATTACCTTTGACCGGGCAAAAGAGATCCTGAAACGGTGCCGTGAAAAGGGGCTCAAACATGCAGAATTTTGTCTTGTGGGCTGGAACAAGGGCGGTCACGACGGTGCTTTCCCCGATCTCTTCCCTGTGGAAGAAACTTTCGGGGGCGAGAAGAAACTCAGAGAGCTTCTGGAATTTTCCAAAGAGGTCAACTACAACGTTTCCGCCCATACCAATCTTATTGATTCCTACTCCTTTTCCAAGCGCTGCACCCCTGCGGAGCGGCTCATCGATCCGGATGGTTCCTGCCATCTGGGGGGACAGTGGGGCGGCGGACAATCCTATTATCTCTGCCCCAAGTGCGCCCATGAAAAATTTGCCGCAGAAGATTTTACAGCTCTCAAAGAACTGGGATTCCGGGGGACTCACTATCTTGACGTTTCTTCCATCAAGATCCCCGACTCCTGTTACTCCCCCGACCATCCTCTTACAAAAGAGGAAAACGCTTACTGGCGCACAAAGAGCATGGCTCTTGCCAGAGAGGTTTTCGGAGCAGTTTCTTCAGAGGGTCCTCTGGACTTCTGCGTCGATGTCATGGATTACGCTCTCTACGTCAACTTCGGCATCACCATTGATGAGCCTCCTGTTCTTTGCGAAGAGATCATTCCCTTCTGGAGTCTCGTTTATCACGGTATCGTAACTTGCAACTGTTCTTATGCAACGGTCAACGAAATGGTGAAGGACGATCCTGATCTCTGGCTTTTCAATCTTGAGTTCGGGGGCAGACCCACAGCTTATTTTCACTCCAAGTTCCGTCCGGCAAGCGATGCACCGGATCAGGATCTGCGCTGTTCCACTGATGAAGAACTGGAGTCCGGCATCGATGCTCTTCTCCGCAGAGCGCAGGAGTTTGACACCATAGCCCATCTGCAGCTGGAGTTCATTGAAAAGCATGAAATAATTGCCCCCCGGGTTGTCCGTGAACGCTACTCAGACGGCACAGTCATCACCATCAACCGTTCCTCTGAGGTCTTCGACGGGATCGCCCCCAAAAGTTACCGGGTGACTGCTCCGGAGAAGTAACACCTTCCTCAGACGAAAGAGGCTGCAAGTTTTATGGTACCGCATGAAACTTGCAGTCCTTCTTTTTCCTCACTGGAAAAGCTGACCTCTCCCTGCACATCGACATAGAGAAATTCATCATATTTTTCCAGCGGAAGCGCCGCAAAGATCCTGTCAAAGGCACACCAAAGTTCACGGCGGTCCGGAGAGATCCCCTTCACTTCAATGGTAAATTCGTTGACCCGGTTGAGCCCTGAGGGTATTCCCGAGGAGAGAGAGAGCTCAAATCCCTCTCTCATCCCCCGGGGAAGTTTTGTCCGGAAAACCTTTCCCGGCATGTCAACAGTTTCTTCGATCCATGCGGCAAGCTTTTCTTCTGCGGTGATAATGTCCATCTTTCATCCTCCCTGGTTGTTATTTAAGGCACAATTGCCGACAATGACAAAAAATGTCAAGTAAAAAGTTTGACTTTGAAAGAAAATACTGCTATATTATAAGGAATGACAGGGCGAAAGTCCCGGAAACAACACTGAAGTGTTTGTTTTGGTCATAATTGGCGGGCTCTCATAGCTCAGCTGGATAGAGCGGCTCCCTCCTAAGGAGCAGGTCATGCGTTCGAATCGCATTGAGAGCGCCATTTTTGTCCTGTACGGCAGAGTTACTGTTCTTTCGTCAGACAGAAACCTGGGAAATATAAAGTACGGAACACGATCCTTCTCTGTGTTTTTCCTGAACCGGGCAGGATCCATAAAAGCGGATTTTTCTGATCATGAGTGATGCGAAACAGAAACACCAGATGACATACAGCCGTGTGGGCGGCAACTACCAGCTGCTTATCAGAAGTTTTGAGGATCTGCCGTATGTGATGGAGCTGGATGAAGCGTTCTGGGCTCTCAACTGTATCGATGTCAACTCCCTGCGCATGGACCGCAGGTTTCTGACCTTTGTTGACGGCAACAATGACGGCAAGATCCGGACCGATGAGATCCGGACAGCAGTTTCTTTCTTTCTCAAATACATCAGGGACGGCAGAGGATTTGAAAACGCTTCAGATACACTCGAACTTGACAGTATCGACCCCGAAAACGGCAGTGCATTGCTGGAATCAGCCAAACTGATCCTCAAAAATCTGGGTAAACCTGAAGAAAACAAACTGACCCTTGAAGAGCTCCGCAACGATAAAGCGATCCGGAGCCGTTCCTACAACAACGGTGACGGTGTTGTCACACCCGACACTGAACAGTCAGATGAGATCAATCAACGGATCGACCTGATCATGAAGACCGCAGGGAGTGCAGACGATGTCTCAGGCGCCAAGGGGATCAACAAGGTCATACTGGAAAAATTCGCCCTCGAAAGTACCGCTTTCCTTGAGTGGGACAAAAAAATCACCGATGATGACGGGACTCTGCTCTGTTTCGGCGAAAATACCCCGACTGTCTACGAAAAGTATCTGGCGGTAAAAGAGGATATCGACAACTATTTCCTCAACTCCGAAACCCTTGAATTTTTCAGTGTTGAACCTGAACGGGTGGCAAAAAAAGATCTCGCAGCAGACGTGCGCGCTCCGCAGGAGGTCAAGGCAATGCTTGAAAAATCGGTACTGGCTCTCCCCAGAACTGACTGCACCCTTGACCTCAACGACAGACTCAACCCTCTGCTCCGTGCCGGAATCGAAGCATTCTTTGCGCTGAAAGAGGGTGCTGCGCTCCTTGAGGACAACAAACTGACCGCAGCAGAGTGGGCGGGCTTCAAAAAGACCATCGCCCCCTACGATGCCTGGAGCAAAGCAAAACCTGCTTTTGCAGCGCCCTACAGCGCCGTTGACAAACAGCTGCTCGCAGGTGCCGCCAATGATGAGATCATGACGATCCTCACTGAAGCATGCAACAATGATCTTAACGCAGGAGCCGCCCTTGCAGGGATCGATATGCTCCACAAAGTGATGCTCTATCAGCGTTATCTCAAAGAGCTGCTCAACAACTTTGTCTCTCTGGCAGAACTTTTTGATCTCAAAGCAAACTCCCCCATCCAGGCGGGCAAGCTCATTATGGACGGACGCCACTTTACCCTGGCTGTCCCCGTAGCAGATCTTGCAGAACACAAACGTATCGTGGCAAACAGCAATATCTGCGTTCTTTACATTGAGCTGTCAAGCACTGCGGCTGCGGTCCAGCCGCCGTGGAAGACTCTGGCTGTAGCGGTAAGCTCCGGCAACATGCGCAACCTTTTTGTGGGCAAGCGGGGACTCTTTTTCGCCGTAGGCGGCGATGTTTTTGATGCCAAGGTCACGGCTTTCGTGGAGCAGCCGGTTTCCATCAGCGAAGCTCTCAAAAATCCCTTCTACCGTTTCGGAGCCTTCATCGGCGACCAGATCAGCAAGTTTTTCAACACCAAGTCTGCGACCGCCCAGAAGGATATGGGCGGCAAGATCGCCTCAGGGAAGCTCCCCCCTGTGCCGGCTGCTCCTGCTCAGGGTAATGCTTCCATGCTGCTGATGGGCGGCGGTATCGGCATCGCAGCTCTGGGAAGTTCCATTGCTTTCATCACCAAACAGCTGCAGAATGTCTCCATTTGGGACATCCTCTCTGTCCTTCTGGGGATCATCCTGATCTTCGGCGGTCCGGTGGTCATCATCTCTCTGGTAAAACTTTACTGCCGTGATCTCTCACGGTTTCTCGAAGCTACCGGATGTGCCGTCAACCGCCGGATGCGTATGACACGGAAAATGGGTGATATTTTTACATTCCAGCCCATCATGCCTGACGGGAAAAAGGTTCGCTGCCGGGTGGAGACGCGTCCTTCACCGGGAAGGTGGAAATGCACTCTGGCAGGCATACTGATCGCATTGCTGATCGCTGCCGCATGCGGCGGCATCTGGTACATGCGCGGCGTGGAAAGAAAAAATGCCTCCTGCAAAGAGAAAACTGCTGTTGTCAAAACAGAAAACAGGAAAACTCCCGGGAATGCCCCTTCAGCGGCAAAAAACGCCGCAGTGAAGCCGGCAGCTGTGAAACCCCACTCCCCGGGGGCGGTTCCCGGAAAAGCCAAAACGGCGGTTCCTGCCCCCGTGCCAGTGAAAAAAAAGTAAAACGTTAACATAAATTCAGGAAAGGATCACACCATGAAAGTACCGTTGCTGGACCTCTGTCCCCAGTATAACTCCCTTAAAGACGAGATCTTGAAAGAGATCGCAGAAGTTTGCGAATCCCAGCGTTTTATTCTGGGCGCCAAAGTGGAAAAGCTTGAAGAGGAACTGAAAAGCTATTGTCACTCCGCCGGTTGCGTCGGTGTGACCAGCGGTTCCGATGCTCTGCTCATCGCTTTGATGGTGGAACAGATCAAGCCGGGTGATGAGATCATCACCTCCCCCTTCACCTTCTTTGCCACAGTGGGAGCCATCGTCCGTGCCGGTGCCAAACCGGTCTTCGCGGACATCGATCCTGTGACCTTCAACCTTGATCCGGCAAAGGTGGCAGAAAAGATCACTCCCCGGACCCGTGCTATCATTCCTGTCCATCTGTTCGGTCAGGCAGCTGACATGGATCCCATTATGGAGCTTGCCGCAAAACATGGTCTCTTCGTCATTGAAGATGCCTGTCAGGCCATCGGTGCTGAATACAAGGGCCGCCGGGTGGGTTCCATCGGCGATTACGGTGCCTTCAGCTTCTTCCCCAGCAAGAATCTGGGATGCTTCGGCGACGGCGGAGCTGTTTCCTGCAACTCCGAAGAGCGTGCGGCTCTTTTGAAGATCTTCCGCAACCATGGTCAGAGCGGCACATATATCCACGAATATGTGGGCGGCAATTTCCGTCTTGATGCCCTTCAGGCTGCAGTTCTTTCCATCAAACTCCGTGCCCTTGACTCCTGGAGCGAAGCACGGCAGCGCAACGCAGCTGAGTATGACGAACTTTTCAAAGACCTTGAAGCCAAAGGCGTCATTGTCACCCCCAAGAAAGCGGCATACGATGTCCGCCACATCTACAACCAGTATATCATCCGTGTCAAAGATGGCAAACGGGATGCTCTCAAAGCCTTCCTGGCAGAAAAAGAGATCGGATGCGCCGTATACTATCCTTTGTCACTGCATCTGCAGACCTGTTTCAAGGATCTGGGCGGCAAGGCAGGGGACTTCCCCCTGTGCGAAGCTGCCACTTCTGAAGTGCTGGCTCTGCCCATCTATCCTGAATCCACAACTGCACAGCGTCAGTATGTGGTCGACTCCATCGGAGAATTTTTCGCTTAATGAGCCGTACCCGTCATCTTTCAACAGCAGCCACCTACTGGCGGCTGCTGGGCTATGTGAAGCCGTACTGGAAAGTCTTGACAGTCGGTATCATCGCAGGGCTCCTGGTGGGAAGTTCTCTTTTCGTGACCCTGATGCTTCTGCCCCAGATGGTGGGAGCTGTGGAGCCAACCAATGTGGTCAGCGTAAGCGGTCCCAAAGAAGAGAAAACCGCCGGGTTGGAAGATCCGAAACTGCAGAAGATCCTCGGTCAGGCAGCAACCGCCATCAGGCAGTTTCATCTGCCGGCAGAGATCAAAGGCCGTACTGTCACTCTTACATGGCCGGTGCGGTATTCCTTTGATATCGTCGATCAAAGAGGATTCATGGCGTGGCAGCTCGTTGCCCTTTACGGTGCATTTTTCATACTCGCATGGCTGGTCAAAAATGTTGCCCACTATATCAACGGCTTCTGTACCCGTTATGTGGGTACCAGGGCAGTGGCAGATTTGAGGGAAGATATTTTCAAACATGTGACCAATCAGTCGCTGCAGTTTTTTTCAGGGACCGATACGGGAACGCTCATCAGCCGCTGCACCAATGATACCTCTGTACTGGAGTACTCCGTTTCCCACAGTATTGAAGACCTGACCAATGCACCTTTGCAGATACTGGGTTGTCTCTGCGCCATCGTGATCTCATGCCGTCAGTATGAAAACCACGCCCTTTTGCTCTTCGCTCTGGCGGGGGTTCCTCTTTTGGTATTGCCTGTAATGATACTGGGCAGAAAGATCCGCAAGATCTACAAGAAAAGCTACGCCCACATTGCCCAGGTTTTTGCCAGGATGCACGAAGTCTTTACGGGCATATCGGCGGTCAAGGCGTTTCACACTGAGGATACGGAACTTGAGCGATTCAAACTTGTCAACAAACTCTATGTCAAACAGATGGTCAGGGGCATACGGCTGCACATGCTGGTTTCCCCCACCATGGAGCTGATTTCAGTGATAGCAGCCCTCCTTTTCATGGTCTACAGTTACAGCCGGGGGGTGACGCTTTCGGAACTTACAGCACTTCTTGCCCCCATCTACATGGCGTACCGCCCCATCAAGGATCTGGCAAAGGTCTTTACGGCATTGCAGAAATCCATGGCAGGTGCGGACCGTTTCTTTGAGCTTATCGACAAAGATATGGCGCTCCCGGAAAAGAGCGATGCCGTTGAAAAGAAAAGTTTCGACAATGCTATCGCAGTTAACAATGTCTCTTTTGCATACGTTGAGGAACAGAATGTTCTCTCTGATCTGAACTTTGAGATCAAAAAAGGGGAAATGGTCGCCGTCGTGGGTGAAACCGGTTCGGGGAAAAGTACCATTGCCAATCTCATTGCCCGTTTTTACGATGCCACATCGGGCAGTGTCACCATCGACGGCATTGATGTGCGGGATATGAAGATCGACTCTCTGCGGCGATTGATCGGGATCGTGGGACAGGTACCGGTCATCTTCAACGGAACCATCGCTGAAAATATCGCCTACGGCACTCCCGACGCCACCCGGGAAGAGATCGAAGCTGCAGCCAGACTTGCCAATGCCCACGAATTTATCATCAACGGCAACCATGCCGAAGGATATGATTCACAGTGCGGCGAAAACGGCTGCCGCCTTTCCGGAGGTGAAAAACAGCGTCTCATCATCGCCCGTGCCATCTTGCGCAATCCCCCCATACTGCTTCTTGACGAGGCGACCAGCGCCCTTGACACCGTCACCGAACGGATGGTCCAGAACGCTCTGAACAAGGCTATGGAAAACCGCACCGTCTTTGCCATAGCCCACCGCCTTGCCACGATCCGACATGCCAACAGGATCCTTGTGATCCGGAAGGGACGCATTGCCGAGGTGGGAAATCACGATGAGCTCATGGCTGCCAACGGTATCTACCGTCACCTCTACGACACTCAGTTCACCAAATGAAAAAGCTTCATTTTATCGGCATCGGCGGTGCCGGGATGGCTCCTCTGGCGCAGCTGTCTCTGGAGTCCGGCATCGCCGTCTCAGGCTCAGACAGCGCCGTTTCTGCCAAGTCTGAACATCTCAAATCTCTGGGGGCACAGGTCTTTTGCGGACACAAAAAAGAGCAGCTCCCCGAAGATGCGGAACTGGTCATCTATTCATCGGCTGTCACAGAGGAAAACCCCGAAAGGCAGCGTGCCGCTGAACTGGGGATCCCCCAGCTCAGACGGGGGGAATTTCTGGGGATCTTTGCCCGCCGTTTCAAGCGGGTCGCCGCTGTGTCGGGATCCCATGGCAAAAGCTCCATTACCGCCATGCTCTGCACCATACTGGAGTCCTGCGGCTGCGACCCGGGAGCTCTGATCGGAGCCGCCCGCATTGAAGGAGAATCTGCCCTTACGGGCAATGGAGATATCTTTGTGACAGAGGTGGATGAATCCGATGGTACCCACACCTGTGTTCGTCCCTTTCTTGGGATCGTTCCCAACATAGATGAAGATCACGAGTGGAGCGTGGGAGGTGCCGAGGCGCTGAAAGAAAATTTCCGCACCTTCGGCAGAAACTGCACCCATCTTCTCATTGCGGACACGCCGGAACTGAAGGCGTTTTTTGCCGGACACCCGAAACTGGTCACAGCGCCGCAGCCGGATTCTTTTGCAGGATTCCACGGATTCATGGCAAAAAACGCCGCTCTGGCTGTGAAAGCCGCCGTTCTCCTTGGTGTGGGGTATGAGGATGCGCTGCCGGCTGTCAGAGGATTTTCAGGCATTGAACGCCGGATGAGGCTGCTCAGCACCCGGAATGAAATGATCTTTCTTGAAGATTATGCGCACCACCCGACTGAGGTGCGCAGTTCCATTGAACTGGTACGGACCCTTTACCCCGGCAAAGAACTCCATGTGGTCTTTCAGCCTCACCGGTACGCCCGGCTGGAGCGCTTCTTTGAAGGCTTCTGTGCTGCTCTTGACCTGGCAGATCAGGTCACTGTTACGCCTGTCTTTGCCGCCTGGTGCGAAAGTGGTGAAGTGGATTCCGCCGCCCTTGCCAGCCGGCTCAGAAAAGGCGTTTGCTATGAAGGGAGATGGCGTTCACTCGCCGGAGAACTTAAAGCAGAAAAGGGCAATAAGGTCATTTTGCTGCTGGGAGCAGGGGATATCTCTGAACTTGCGGAACTTCTCAGAGAGAAGTAAGTTTTTCTCCCCAAAAAAAACTCCGGAAAAATTCATTCCGGAGAGATCTGAAATCAGCTTTTTTCCGCAACAGACACACTTATTCAGTACCGCAGAAAGAGGCGTAGAGCCATGAGGGAGCCTTCATGTAATGTGCCAGACGCTGCTGCACCAGAGGATGATCGTTACAGCAACTGCGGAGAGCACGCAGAAGATACAACTCCTTGAGCTGGCAGGTGCGCTGTTGATTTTCATTGGGGTTTTCCGTATTTTTCTCAATGATCTGCCTGAAAGAAACTTCGACAGCACCGGAAAGTTCCGGTTCCTTCAACAGTTTTTCCAACGCAGGCACAGCCTCTTCGCAGGGAGCCGCCTGAAGAAGAAGGGAAACTGCACGGAAATGTGAAAAAGCATGGGCAGTTGTCAGCTCTTCAAGCAACTTCAGAATGGCAGAACCTTCCCCGCCTGAGGCGATTCTTGAAAGAGCGATGATCCGGGCATCAAGCACGGATACTGCTGCGCCGAACTGTCCCATGCCCCGGTATTCCCATCCCTGATCCCATGAGCTTTCCCGGAGTGTTTCCATAAGCACTTCTCTGCCCCTGTCATTCTGCAGAAAAGCGAGCAATGCCGCCGTTTCCGGATCCCGTTCTTCAGCCAGTTTGGCACACAGAACCGGGATCGCACTCTCAGGATCACGGAATGCTTCGGCATACCCGGCAAACTCCGGCACAGCCTGTTCCGGATCGTACCCATCCTGTTCATAAAGAACGCCGGTGGACAAATTCCCCAGAGAACAGAGCATACGCTTGAGTTCAGAAATGTTGATGTGACGCACAGTAAGATTTTTGGTGGCAGTCATACCGGCGGCAAGACCGGCGGCAAATCCCTGATTCTGCACATCAGCTTCCATGCGCACAACGGGCATGGCATCACGGTGAGCGCTTATACCCAATCCTGTCACCAGTATACCGTCAAGCCCTGCCGGAAGCAGCGCCCGGTAGGGGACCCGTGCTGTAAGGGGTTCTTCTGAAGTGGGTTTCAGCAGGAAAAGACCGTGGACTGTAAAACCGTGGGTATCAAAGTTGCTGATCGACTCAACAATGGTATCATGATAAGTTCTGCCCAGAAGGAAATCCTCGGGTTTCAGCTGCAGATCGCCTTTGATACGGCGCCGTTCACGGTTGCCGATAACAGCAGCGATATCGAACTCTGAGGCGTACTTTTCCCTGCCCCGGACCCATGCTGAAGTGGCATCGAGGGTGTCTGTGTCGGCGGAAAAACAGTAATCACAGTTGGCATATCCCACACCGGGGTTGGCCCGGCTGATACCTGAGCCCTGCAATGCCGGTTCGAGGGGATCCGCAAATTCGCAGACCGCCCCGGCAGCAGCAGCGACATCAGCATTGCCGGTGGCATCAATAACAGCGGAACCTTCAATGAGACGGCATCCATCTGGAGAAGCGGCTATAACACCGCATACCAGATTTCCCCGGCGCAGAGCACCGACAGCAATGGTATTGAAGAGAAGCTCCACGCCGCCTCTGAGAGCGGCACGGAGAAAATGGTGCTGTTTCCACTCTATATCCCATTTTCTTCCTTCTGCGGGATAGAGTTCATTTTCATCTCCCATTTCAGCCACATTTTTATCCAGTTCGCAGCTGTATCCGCAGCGGTTGCCGAACCAGTAACTGGCAATGCGCCCCTGAGTGGTCATGCCGCCCAGATGACAGGCACTTTCCAGACAGAGGACTCTGGCGGAACTGCGTGCAGCGCCCACGGCAGCGGGAGCACCGCCGGTGCCGCCGCCGGCGACGATGACGTGAGTCCGCCCGCAAGCGGGGATGGAGTTGAGTCTGAAGGGGAGCTTTTCACATCTTTTGTAGCGTGGAGCATTTTCAAAGCGTACCGCAGCAAAGTCAAAGTTTCCGTTTTCTCCGGGAATTGAAAGTTTTTCCCCGGGGGAGCAGATCTTGAGCATTTCAAGAGCCTCGTCCGCATGGGTGACAAATGGATACTTTTCACAGGGATGGAACTCAGGATCAAGAGCAGAGGGCAGATAGAAGGTACAACTGTCCGGAGAAAAAACCTGTTTCGGGGACCAGCAGAGCTGGCGCATTTCAGCTTCTGCACGGCAGATCTCCTGCCAGCTGCCGGTGTTGAACCGGAAAGAAGCGGAGGCACGGTAAGCCGGAAACTTTTCCTCTCCGAAAGAAAATCCCGGTTTAAGCTGTGTGTACGCCACATTGTTTTCCGCAGGGGGCGGTGCCCCGATCAATATTCTTTCAACGGTATACTCTCCCGGAACAAATTCCCTTTGGGGAGCACCTGCCAGAGTACTGCTCCAGCGCCGCATGGAACCGTCAAGGAGCACCCGGGCGCGGACAGCAACAAGTCCGGAACGGCACGCAAGGACCATACCGGCAAATCTGCCGTTTTCATCCTCGATGCGGCGGACGGGAAAACAACGGTAAAAGAATGGGATATCCCTGTCGATGAGCAACCGTTCCAGACTCCTTTTCAGAGACATGGGTGTAGGTAATTCCCGGGGAAAATGGGGGAAGAGCTCCAAATCGGGCATAGCAGCATGAAAATCCAAAGTACTCCCCGGATCATCGCCGCAGTAATTGCGGGGAAGAGCGCCGAATACTGAGAAACCCTTTTCTGCAAGAGCGGCAGCGGCACGGACTGCTGCAACAGAACCGCCTGCCAGAAGCACATCGACTTTGGCAATAACAGGAACGTTGATGACCATGATCTCTTATTTCCCCTGTTCAGCGGCACGTTTCATGACAAAGGCACTGAACTTGGCGGCACAACTCTTGAAGAGAGCCTGTTCTTCAGGTGAAAGAGTCCCATGGAACTCCGCCGTCAATTCAGTAAAACACTCTTCAATACGTTTGAAGTGTTCGTAAAGTTCAGGAACCAGCCGGATCCTGACCTGCCGGCGGTCATCGGGGTCCTGATTGCGTTCAAGGATCTTCTTACGCACGAGCATATCCACCATTTCAGAAGCGGCGGCGGCGGTGGTCCCCAGCTTTTGAGCGACGTTTTTAAGTGCCACTCCGGTGCCGGAAAGAGAGGTCAGGTCATAAACGGTCCGTACCATCTTGAGCTGGCTCACCGTGACCTGATAAAACATGGATACTCGTCGGGAATCGGCGTAGATCGCCTTCATATTATCACTGACAGAAAACAAATCGCGCCAAAGCTGTTCTACATCACATTCCATAATATTTCCCCCTCTGTAAAAAATCACCTGATACATTGTTCCGGGGGTAATATAACACCACTCCGGAAATATTGCAAGGCAGAATCACTGTTCCTTGAATTTTTCCTGAAAATTGCGTTTGCCGCGCCAGAGCATCACTCTATGCCCCTGATAGGTAAAATTGTCAGGCAGCAGATTGGACCAGCTCCATTTGGGATTCTGCGGGAAGGAATCACTGAGCAGATAGATCACATGCTCCCTGTCGTCAGGCAGAAGATCCGTGGAAGGAAGCTGGATGATCTTGGCTCCGGAATAAAAGAGTTCGCCGTAAAGAGGAGCGATACCGGCTCTGTACAAGGTGGGGGCCACATCTTTCTTTCCTCCATCCCGCACCAGAGTTTCTCTGATGACCCTGCCGAAGTTTCCTTTGGCATTATCCTGCGCCTGGTAACGCAGCATGATAACAGCGTAAAAGATCCCCGACATCAGTGTAACTGAAAAAAGCACGATCCACAGAGGGATGCTGCGCCGCATCCAGCGCAGCAGAACGCCGATACCAAGGACAACGGCTATGGCAAGCAGAACTGTGGGCAGCATGTCAGGCGCATTACGGAACCGGAGCGAAAGACCGAGGCTCAGACATTTGGCAAGGAGCTTTTCCTCTCCCCACATCCCTATGGCAAGCATCATCGCCACCGGCAGTGCCATATACTCAGCAGCAGGAGCAAGTTTTCTCAATCTTTCACCGAAACGGCGCATACCCAGCTCGTAGTAGATGCCGCAGAGGATCGAAAGTGTTCCGGGAAGATAAAAAAGAGCTCTTCCATCCATCTGGGGCAGCAGCCAGAGTACGATGGCAGTCACAAAAACATGGACCCGCAGAAATTTGCTGAAAAGAGGTTTATCGTCAATACGCTGCAAAGCGGCACAGAAGGGGATCCAGGCAATAAGACTCCAGGGCAGAAGCCGGAAAGGCAGCATGACCCAGTAAAGCAGAAATTCGCTGAAATAATCCGGATCGGTGAATCCTCTGAAGAAAAGAGTTCCTCCGGTGATCCGTTCAAGACTCCATTGTACGGCAAATTTCCCCAGGCATCCCAAAAGGACGGCAATGACGGCAAACAGAAATCCCCAGTTCCGGTATTTGGCGCGCCCGGCGATGAGACGGCGCAGAAAAAACATGGGAACAGCAAAAAGTGTTATGACCAGAAATCCGCCGGAAAAAAAACCCGTCAAAAGCAGAACGGCGCACAAGGGCCATGCCAGATTCCACTTTCCCCGGCGCAAACCGAAGTAGAAAAAGCACATCTGGGCAGCAAGAAGCCAGAAGGCACTCATGGTCTGGGGAGCCCCGGAAACACCTTTATCCAGCATCAGAAAAGTGGAGCAGTACATGGCAGCGCCCACAAGTCCTGCGCGTTTTCCGTGTCCCATGGCGGCGGAAAAATAGATCAGCACTGAACCGGCAGCGATAAAAAACACTGTCACCAGACGGAGCGCCGTTTCCATGGAAAGACCTGCAAAGCGGTAGAGCAGCGAACAAAGCGCCGGAAAAAGAGGATAAGCGTTGCGCACCGGCGTATCATGGACCGTCACCATGGGATTTTTCAAAGTGAACTCAACTGCCTGGACTGCATAAATACATTCATGCCTGAAAAGTTCACGGGGGAAAACCACCCATGCACCGTAAATGAGCAGAAAAGCTCCGGTGATGAGCAATGCTCCGAACCATGGGCTGACTGTACTTTCCCGATACATCTTTTATGAAAGCTCCAATTCCATACCGTCATGAGCAATGATCACAGGCTCGCCCAGGTTGATAGCGCATCTCCCCGCCACGTCAGCGGGATCTTTGAGGATCTCTCTGCCATGGTGTATAAAGACCACCTTGCCGATCTTATAATTTCTCTCCTTCCACACCTGACAGAGCCGGGGCGCACTGTGGTGCCCTGTTTCCATAAGGAGTATGTCGCAGCCTTCCTCAAGGAAGGGCGCCAGATCATCACTGGAGCGCACATCACCTGAAGCGATGATGGTTTTACCTTCAGCTTTGATACGGAATGAATACGAAGCCCCCCGCCCGTCAGACAGTGGTTCAATGTGATGGTTTCTGATACACTCAACAAAGACACCATCCGCATCTGTAAGCACACCGGGCTGAGTCTGCCGCACACCGATCTTCAGCGAACTGCGTTCTTCACTTGTAAGAAAAAAGAGGATCTTTTTATTGAGTTCCACGATCTCAGGATCGGGAACGATACATTCAAACTCTGTGGGTGGGACGCTGATGGAGTCATCATACCGGCAGTCAAGACTGTTGAGTTTGCTCATAGTCATAAAAAGGTGATAAAGTCCTGCAGTATGATCTCCGTGGGAGTGGGAAATGAAAAGTTTTTTTATCTTTCTCACATCATATCCCTGCAGATGGGCGGTACGGGCGCAGTTTTCCCCGGCATCGAACCACCAGAAAAAACCATCCTTTTCCAGTGCCCATGAGGTATGGTGTTTTCCCGGCATGGGTTCAGTTCCTGAAAGGCATCCCCAGATATGTATTTTCATTTTCAATATCCCTTAAAGTTCAAAGCTCTGTCCGTCTTCGGCAAAGTAAAGTTCTCCGTCCCAGATATCCCGTGCCTTGCTCCATGTTTCTTCGTAGTGGTCAAGGATCTCAAATCCGTGGTGCAGAAAGATCAGTTTGCCGATCTTGCGTTTTTCGTGTTTGAATTTCCGGCAGAGTTCCGGTGCGCTGTGGTGTCCGGTTTCCATAAGAAGCACATCGGGAGCGTGGAGCCAATCCCCCAGTTCATCAGGAGACTTCACATCTCCTGAGTAGACGATGCTCCTGCCTTCGGCTTCGATTTTGAAGGACCAGGAGCGGCTTTTACCGTTTTCACCGGGAGTCAGATGGGTATTGGGGCGCCATGAAACTTTGACGCCCCCCATTTCTGCGGAAGTTTCATCCTGGAGAGAGTGCTCCTCCATGATGGTGCCGCCCCAGAGGGAGGCGGTGCGGTCAAGGAGTTGATAAAAGAGGGGAAATATCCCCGGTTCGGGGGTAAAGATCTGCATGGTCTCGAGGTTTTCTTTTTTGCGTCTGAGAGTTCCCAGCAACCCCATGAGTCCCCCGCAGTGGTCGATATGGAAGTGTGAAATAAAGATCCGTCTGATCTGTTCAGCCTTGTATCCCATGAAGTACATGGTCCTTGAACAGTTTTCTCCGGCATCGAACCAGTGAAGAGATCCATCCTTTTCCAGAGCCAGAGCCGTATGGTTCCGCCCCGGACGGGGATTGGTTCCTGCAAGACAGCCGAAAATGATGAGTTTCATCCGACGAAATCCACCTCTGTAATGCGGGGGAGTCTGGCAAAGGAGTCTGCCCCGAGATCAATAAAATGTCCCTTGCGGAATCCGTGGAACCCGGCACCCGCCACCATGGCGGCGTTATCTGTGCAGTATTTGGGAGGCGCCAACATCAATCTTGCTGAATTGCCCACACTTTCCGCCATGCGCCGTCTGAGTTCTGCGTTGCACGCAACGCCCCCTGCCACCACAACGGTCCTTGCGCCAAAGGTTTTCCGTGCATCTGCGGCTTTGCGGACAAGGACATCCACCACTGCCGCCTGATAGCTTGCAACGGTATCGGCAAGAAGCTGCCCCTCAAGTCCGGGGTACTTCTGGGTGTGGTAGAGAAGCGCCGTCTTGATGCCGCTGAAACTGAAATTATAGCGGTTTTCAGGTGCAACAGGTTTCCCGGCGCCGCCGGTGAGGGGGCGGGGGAAGTAGAACTTTTCAGGATCGCCCCCCTGAGCCACCTTCTGAATGACAGGTCCCCCGGGGTATCCCAGTCCCAGAAGTTTGGCACCTTTGTCAAGAGCTTCTCCTGCGGCATCGTCGATGGTGCACCCCAGCTGCCGGGCTTTGCCCTCTTTGTCAATGAGCATCAGAGAGGTGTGCCCCCCTGAAACCACCAGAGAAAGTATGGGGTAAAGGGACTCATCGGCAAAGACCTCAGGCGGGGAATCCAGAAAAGCGCCGTAGATATGGGCAAGGAAGTGGTTGACTCCCACCAGAGGCAGACGGTTGATCTGGCTGAGTCCCTTGGCGTAGTTGAGTCCCACCAGCAGAGCGGGGATCAAACCGGGTCCCTGTGTCACAGCAATGGCGGAAATATCCTTCAAGGTGACTCCCGCCTGTTTCAAGGCGCCTGAGACGACGGGGGAAAGGGCTTTCAGATGTTCTCTTGCGGCAAGTTCAGGCACAACGCCGCCATGGACGGCATGTTTGGCGATTTGGGAAGCAACTTCGCTTGACAGCACCCGGGATCCGTCTTCCACCACAGCAGCAGCCGTTTCGTCGCAGCTGCTTTCAATTCCAAGAATAAGACTCATAAGCACACACAGGGCACCGGCAAAGGATTTGACTCCTTCCCCGGTGCCTGATAATCAGTTATTTAATGTTTTCAGCGGTTGGCAACTTCAAATTTCTTCATGAAGTCGATCAGAGCGTCGATGCCCTCCATGGGCATGGCGTTGTAGATGCTGGCACGGCATCCGCCCACCAGACGGTGTCCCTTGAGTTCGGTAAGACCGGCGGCCTTGGCATCGGCGACGAACTTGGCATCCAGCTCGTCAGAGGGAGTCCGGAAGACCACATTCATGCGGGAACGGTCAGCCTTGGCAGCGGGGCAGGAGAAGAAGGAGCTTTCGTCGATGAAGCTGTACAGTTTGGCAGCCTTGGCGTTGTTGATCTCTTCGATTCCGGCGATCCCGCCCTGTTCGATGAGCCAGTCGGAAACCAGTTTGAACATGTAGATACCGAAGGTGGGAGGTGTATTGAACATGGAGCCTTCTTCAATATAGGTGGAGTAACGCAGCATGGTGGGCACCTTGGAGTCATCGGTGCGGGCAGCAAGATCCTTGCGCATGACGACCAGAGCCATTCCGCTGGGGCCCAGATTCTTCTGAGCACCGGCGTAGATCATGCCGAACTTGCTGGCGTCGAACTGACGGGACATGATATCACTGGACATATCAGCAATGAGAGGCACACCTGCGGGAGCAGTGGGCATTTCCTTGTACTGGGTCCCGGCGATGGTGTTGTTGCTGGTAATGTGGAGATAAGCGGCTCCGGGAGTCTGGTTCCAGGTGGAGCTGCAGGGGATGTGGTCATATTTGGTCTCTTTGGAGCTGGCGACCACATTGGCAGTACCGAACATCTTGGCTTCCTTGATGGCCTTGGAGCTCCAGACACCGGTGTCAACGAAATCAGCGGTACCGCCGTTGAGCAAATTCATGGGGATCATGGCAAACTGCATACTGGCGCCGCCCTGAATGAAGAGCACGGCGTAATCATCAGAAAGGTTCAGCAGCTGACGGACGTTGGCTTCGGCAGCATCGATAACGGGTTTGAAGTATTTGCCGCGGTGAGAGAGCTCCATGATGCCGCTGCCACTATCCTGAAAAGCGCAAAATTCAGCCTGAGCTTTTTTCATCACCGCCTCCGGCAACATAGCCGGACCCGCCGCAAAGTTGTAGATTTTCATGCAAATACTCCTTTTGTATTTTTGCTGTTGTCTGACGACATGATTTTTTAAATAAGACCGTTTGTCATATAATATATCACTTGAAAAACACTTTTACAAGAGCATAAAAGGGGAATTAGGTATTTTTTTACTTAACTTTTCTCCAAAGCTCTTTTTCCCAATTCCTTTTCAGCACCTTTCAGGATCCTGTATGCAGGCAGAGCGCACAGGATAAAAAGTATCCCTGCGGCGGCAAAGACTCCTTTGACCCCTGCAAAGTAGATCACGCCCCCTGAAACAAGGGCGCTGAACATAACACCCCCCACGCTGAATCCCTGCATGACACCGAAGACCTGCCCCCGGCGCTGAGGACCGGCGCAAGAGCTGATAAGACGCTGGATCACAGGATCGATCCCCCCTGCCGCCATGAATCCCAGAAAGCGCAGTACCATAAAGAGCCCGATATTGGTACAGACCGACTGGCACAGCAGCATGACTCCCGCTGTCACAAGGAGCGGAACCAGCAGATTTTTGGCTGAAAAGCGGTCCGCAAGATATCCGATGGAGACACCTGAAATGACACCTCCCAAAGCGGCGGCGGCGCTGATGAATCCTGTATTGGCAGCGGCAGTGCCGGGTGCGCTTGACTGCTCCACAAGCAGCGCCAGATAGGGGTTGTCAAAACTCCGCATAAAGTTGGTGATAAGGATCATCCAGATCAGGCAGCGCAAGATGGTGCCGTACCCTGCCATAAGCTCCCAGAAGTGTTTTTTTACCGGTTCCGGAGCTTTGATGACGGGGACAAAGTTCTCTTTCACCGGGAGCACAAGTACCCCTGAGAGGAAAAAACAGATGCCGCAGGTGATGAATCCCGCATCGAATCCGTATTTATCCACCACCATGCCCCCGAGGAAAAATCCCGTCATGTACCCTGTGGAAACTGCGGTACTGACGGCTCCCAGTGCAAATCCCTGACGATCTTCCGGGGTCACGCTTGCCACAAGGGTCTGGGCGGCGTTGACTGTTCCTGAAAAGAAACTTGCCGCCACCCGGATGGCGATGAGCACCCACAAGGATTCGGCAAACATCATAAGAGGAAAGAGAAAAGCTGAAATGAATGCAGCCCGCAGCAGCATGAGTTTTCTGCCGAAACGATCCGATAGTTTCCCCCACACCGGAGCTGCCAGAGCCAGAGTCCCCATGCCGAGAAAGGTGAAAAGCGCCATGCCGACACCGCAGAGACCTTCATCAGCGATGCCCAGACGGTTCTTGACAAAAAGGGGTATAAAAGGCATTGCCATGGAGTATCCCCCCATGGCAAGAAGCTGGGAAACCCAGATCAGAAAGAGGTTTTTCTGCCAAGTTTTCATTTATCCATCGTCAGAAGAGGTAATTTCAAAAGTCATTCAAAAAATGGCAAAGATGCCATTCGCAAAGAGCTGTAAAGGGTAGTTTGAGGGTGCTACCTGTAAGGTAACAGGCGCTTGTCCCGCCGTAGCTTTATGCGAAGGCGGAAAAACGCTCCCTTTATCAGATCGAAGAAGAGGGCGCTTTGACAATTT
>JAFTIE010000087.1 GCA_017457065.1 Lentisphaeria bacterium | reverse complement strand
GGAGACTACTCCACTGCTGTAGCGCAGGGACGTAAAGAAAGTGAAAGCGATCCCTACTCCTTTTTCGTTGATGACGAAAACTCCCACGAACTTTTCCTCGGCTACTCTGTCGCCGCATTGCGCCTGAGAGAACAGCTGAAACTGCGGGGGATCACTCCTGACAGGGAACATCCGCTTTTCGTCTATTTGCCCTGCGGTGTGGGGGGAGCTCCCGGCGGAGTCTGTTTCGGTTTGAAGATGCTTTTCGGTGAAGCGGTCCACTGTTTCTTTGCGGAGCCTGTTGAAGCGCCCTGTGTTCTTCTGGGACTTGCCACGGGAAAAAATTCAGAGATCAGCGTCTACGATATCGGACTTACCAACAATACCCTCGCTGACGGACTTGCCGTGGGCAGAGCTTCAGGATTTGTGGGTGGCATCATGCAGACGCTCCTTGCCGGAGCCTACACCTTGACCGATGAAGTGCTCCCCGAACTCCAGAAAAAGACCCGCACTCTCGAAAAGCTCAAGATCGAACCCTCTGCCGCCGCCGGGTTCCCCGGTCCTGAAATGGTGCTGAAAAGCTCCTTCTGCGACACCATGGGGATCAAAAAAGAGAACATCTGCCACATACTCTGGACCACCGGGGGAAGATATCTTCCTGAAGAGTAAAAAAACAGCAACTCAACTGAAGAAGGCGCATTTGACATGCGTCTTCTTTTTTTGCTCTGCAAAACCCAAAAAAATTATGAGAAACTCTCTGAGCTTCTCATAATTTTTTGGAATAAGTTGAAATAAAAATCACATCTCTCTGATGTAGTCGATGGACTTTTTGATGTTGACCAAGGGATCTTCTTTTTCATATTCCAGAACGATCCACTCGGTCTGTCCTTTGGTCTGGCTCCACTCAAGAAGAGCCTGCCAATCCTGATCGTCGCCGCCCACGGGAACGGCGAAGCCTTCACTCCTGGAATAGGGTTTCCAGTGGATGGACTGGTTGCGTCCGGGATATGCTTTCAAAGTTTCCATAATGTCAGCGCCGCCGGAAAGGGCGTTGCCGGTGTCAAGCTGAAGCACCACATCAGAGATGGTGTTCTCAGCAATAATGCTCCAGGGGAGCTGCCCTTCAACGGGAGTAAATTCATGGGCATGGCAGTGGAATCCGGTTTTAATGTTATAGGGACGGAGTTTTTCGGCAATGATGTTCAGACGGTCCGCCAGAGCCTTCCAGCCGTCGGCGGTGTCGGAGTTGTACCAGGGCACACAGATATATTTATTGCCCACAGCCAAATTGAGTTCCAGAGTCTTCTCGAATTTGTCTCCTTCAAGAGCTTCGACGGGGGTGTGCCATCCGGCACAGACCAGACCGGTCTCTTCAAGAAGGGCACGGTAAAAATCTTTTTTGAAATGATTGCCGTAGAACTCCACTCCGCTGAAGCCCATCTCTTTGATGGAACGCATGGCTTTGAGGGGATTATCGGGAAAGATCTTGTTAAGGGAGTACGCCTGCAGAGCAACGGGGATCGTATTCATTTTTTGTATTCTTCCTTATGTTGAATGAACTTTGATTAAATTACATCAGGATCATTGATTTTGCAAATATACATTGGGTAAAAATGTGACTTTTTTATAAAAAGGGATGATTTCAAAATATTTGCAAGTTTTTTGATTTGGCACTGTTTTTACTATTGTAATTTTCTTGACCAGCCCTTATATTATACTCGACTGTTGGTCTCAGACGCTTTTTAAAAGTTTTGAGCAAGTCGTTGCTGTTTCCATAAAAATATTTATGTTGAAAATAAGGAAGAAACATGATGAAGAAGAAAATGAATCTTTTTACCTTGATCGAACTCCTTGTGAAAAGATCACATCTCTGCTGTGATCGTGTTTATGGCAAAGGAGAAGGTCTTTCACCTGCCCAAGGGCAGGTGAAGCTGTACAGCTTCACCTTAATAGAGCTTCTTGTCGTCATCGCTCTCATCGCCATATTGGCAGCAATGCTTTTGCCTGCGCTGCAGCAAGCCCGGGGGCGCGCCAAAGCCACTCAATGCGTAAACACCTTGCGTGATCTGGGAAGAATGTTTCAATTCTACGCCAGTGACAATAACGACTGGCTGCCTGCCTATCGGGGCAATTATACCACTTCTGAACGTTTCTGGTATTCAGCTTCCCTGACATCAGGATTCCTTGGAACTTATGTGGGCGTTGATAATTATCCCATTGGCGCCTATGGGCACCGGGACAACAATAAACTCAAAGCCATTGGACGCAGCCGTTTAAGCTGTCCGGAACTCAATGGTTTCGGCCATGTGGAAGGAAATATGGTGTATGGCTACGGTTATAATATCGGTATCTGCGACAACAACATCCGTAAGATGAACCGCTTTCTCAGACCTGCTGAGTTGGGATTGGTGGGGGACATTGCTTACAAAGTCCCCAAATGGGCGGCATCAACGGTCTGGCCCGAAAGTGACAGAGGGCTTTATCTGCGCCATAACAAAATGGGGGCAGCTGTCATGGCTGCCGGAAATACCGGATTGTATGACCGTCACAAAGGTTTGAAAATAAGATACAATGCTATCAAGTCAAAAAGATTTCCAAAGGGGCTGTTGCAAAACCTCAAGAAAGGTAAGCAATAGCCTTTTTTATTGTGTAAGCAGAAAAAGAATGGTATGCTCAACTCCCCAAGGTGAATGGCTATACTCTTTTTTACTTTGCTCAAACATTTTGGTTGAGGAAAATACTTGAGGCGGATTTTATTTCATTGCGCCCGGGGAGTTTGGGGGCAAGAGGCGTCAACGCCTCTCTCCCCCAAGCCCCCTCTCTTGCAGCGCTCCCGGCGCACCGGTAT
>JAFTIE010000086.1 GCA_017457065.1 Lentisphaeria bacterium | reverse complement strand
GGGCACAGGGACAGTCGGGGGCACAGCGGCAGTCGGGGGCACAGCAGCTTCGGGGGGGGGGACAGATCCTGTTTGTGGTTTCAGTTTTCCGGCGGGGAGGGCATTATTTTGTTTTTCTGCTGCATCTGTTTTTTTGCGGACCCGCTGCACGTCAGTTTCCATGCCATGGACTTCGGTGATGGAAAATTTTCCGATTGCCCATACCGCAATGATCAACAGAAGAAACAGACCGGCAGCTCCGGCAGCATACTTTTTCCACCCCCGGAAGAAACGTGAAAACAGACTTTGCGAACACATCCTCAGCGTTTCATCCAGCATGGCAAGAAGTTTTTCCGCATTTTCCGGACGGTTTTCTTTCTGAACGCTCATCATGGCACTGATCAGCCGGCAGCACTCCGGGGAAACTTGCGGTGCAACAGTTTGCAGAGGCTTCGCTTCCCCTCTGAGGACCATGGAGACCACTGTTTGGGTATCGGGAGCTTCAAAAGGACAATGTCCGCTGAGCATGTGATACATGGTAACTCCCAATGAATAAATATCGGTGCGGCAGTCTGTTTCTGCAGAACCACTCAGCTGTTCGGGCGCGGCGTAAGCAACAGTTCCGGTGAGTCCGGAAAGATCACCGGTTTTTCTGCCCGCCCTGGCAATGTCCGGAGCAGTAAGTTTTACATCGCCTCTGTCGCTGACAAGAATATTGGAGGGAGTGATGTTTCCGTGCACCACATTATGTGCAGAAACAGCAAGCAAAGCCTGAGAGACACATCGAGCCGCGTTGAGAACGAATTTTTCGTTCAATGCTCCCGCTGTGAGCATATTTTCAATATTGCGCTCTTGGACATACTCCGTGACAATGAAGCTCAAATTGTGTTTGGTGTCAACCTGAATATCCGTAATATTGACCATGAAAGGGGAACAGATCCGGCTTATCAGACGCGCTTCACGCACAAGGAGGTCCAGAGACTCCGTATCAACTGTTCCGGAATCAGTGACCGGACGCAGAAGTTTCAAGACACATAAACGGTCAAGAAGTACATGACGGGCCAGATAAATTTCACCGGAATCACCCGGAGTGATGCACTTTTTTATCAGGTAATTTCCCAGTTGGTAATTGGCTGGAAGGTACGAGTTGGAATAGGCGTCACCCGGATTTTCCGGGCGGGACAGCAAAATATTTTTTCCACAACAGGTACACTCTGCGTAGTTGCCCAACATCCAAAGTTCCCCTTCCAGTTCTTTACCGCACTCCGGGCAGATGAACATGATGCGGCGGCGGCTGCAAATGCCGATCATTCCGCAATGGGGGCATTGAATCTCTTGTCCAACAAGCTGTTCATCCTTGACGGGATACTCTTTTTGACAATATTCACAACGCATCTTATGAAAATTTCTCACTTCAGTGTTAAGTGTTTACTCCTCCATTTATTAATATGCACCTGTTTTCTTTAATTGTCAAGTCTTCAGATACACGAACTTACAATTTTTTTTAAGATTTGCGAGGCAATTTCAAAACTCCTCAAAATTGTCAAAGCGCCCTCTTCTTCGATCTGATAAAGGGAGCGTTTTTCCGCCTTCGCATAAAGCTGCGGCGGGACAAGCGGCTGTTACCTTCCCCCCTCCGCATAAAGCTGCGGCGGGACAAGCCAGGCAGCAAGTGCAAACGACCCTTTACAGCTCTTTGCGAATGGCATCGAAAGTCATTTTTTGAATGACTTTTGAAATTACCTCTTGCGAAAGAAAATATCTTCTGCTGATTTTTAGGGCAGACAGTTCTGAAAACGATACGGAAAACAAAACTTGATTTTTTTCCTTTAAGATCCTTGCATTTTTTTTGATGCGGGTATAAATTAAGGTCGTCGTTTAATTTCTTTGGAAGCAAAAAGGGACACATCTCCCTGAAAGAGGTCAGAATTATGAGCAGACACGAATTGAGGTTCCGTCAGATCCATTTGGATTTTCATACGTCACCCATGATCCCGGGTATCGGCAAAGCCTTTGATAAAAAACTGTGGCAGGAGCGGCTGCAAATGGCGCATGTTGACTCCATAACCTGTTTTTCCTGCTGTCATCACGGCTACAGTTACCACCCCACCGAAGTTGGAGAGATCCACCCGGGACTGGATTTCGATCTTCTGCGCGCTCAGATCGATGCCTGCCATGAGATCAACGTCAAAGTCCCCATTTATATCACTGCCGGGGTCAACAATCGTGTGGCTGAACAGGAACCCGGCTGGCGGGAACTGAACTTTGAAGGACGCTATGTGGGGTGGCAGCCTTCCCCTGTTCTGCCCGGATTCAAGTCTCTCTGCTTCAACTCCCCTTACATGGATTATCTCTGCCGCTACATCGAAGAAGCTGCCCGGCTCTTTCCTGATGCAGACGGAATGTTTTTTGATATCATCGGTCAGAATCAATGCTGCTGTCCCTGGTGTATGCGGGATATGAAGAAGGCTGGATTTGATCCCACTTCTGAGAGCGACCGCAAGATCTTCAGCGATCAGATCATTGAAAAGTACATGAAGCGTTCAACTGAAGCTGCAAGAAGTGTCAGAGCCGACATGCCGGTGCTCCACAATGCCGGACACTATCTGGGACCCGGATTCAAACATCTTTCCAAATATTTCAGCCACCTTGAACTTGAATCTCTGCCCACCGGCGGCTGGGGATATGACCACTATCCCCTTATGGCTGCCTACTGCCGCACTCAGGAGCTGGATTTTCTTGGTATGACCGGAAAATTTCACTCCACATGGGGCGAATTCGGCGGATTCAAATCAGCCAATGCTTTGCGCTATGAATGCTGTGCCATGCTGGCTCAGGGGTCCAAATGCAGTGTGGGCGATCAGCTTCATCCGGCGGGAATGCCGGATGAAAGCACTTACCGCCTTATCGGTGAGGCATACGCCGATGTGGAAAAGAAAGAGCCCTGGTGTTCTCATGTCTCAAGCGTTGCTGAGGTCGCCATCCTTTCCAACGAAGGTGTCAACGGCTGGACCGATGAAAACGGACATGTGGAAATCGGTATCTCCCGGTTCCTGCTGGAGTCTCACATTCCTTTCGACCGTCTGGACTCCTGGGCGGAGTTTGACAACTACAAGGTGCTGATCCTCGGGGATAATCTGAGATGTGACGGAAAACTCCTTGAGAGGGTTAAAAAATTCATTGCCAATGGCGGCAAAGTGATTCTTTCGGGAACTTCCATCTTCAAAAAAGAGTGCGATGAAGCCGCTTTCGATCTGCCTGTGGATGTGGGGGAACTCAACATGCAGATCCCCAACTTCATCAAAGTCGCCGAAGGATTTGCCCCTGAAGGAGTCAATACCCCCTTTGTCATGTACCGTCCTTCTGTCAACATCAAGGTGAAAGGCGGCAAGAGTTTGGGCGAACTCTATGAACCCTACTTCACCCGCACTTATGAACATTTCTGTTCACACCAGCATACCCCTAACAAAACAGAGACTTCCGGCTATGCCGCAGGCGTCATGACTGAGGATATTCTCTACTTTGCCCACCCTGTTTTCACTCTTTATGCCTACTATGGAAATGTGGTGCTGAAGCAATTTCTCCTCAATGCCGTCAACGCATTTGTGGGCAAAGAAAAACTCCAGGTCGTAACCGATCTGCCTTCACAGGGCAGAGTTTCTCTCTTGGAACAGAAGGAGGAAAAACGTTATATCTTCCACGCACTCTATGCCGTCACTTCCCTGCGGGGCATGGCAAGTGCGCCTTTCATGTCCGGAATGCGTGCCACATCCCCTGTGGAGGTCATTGAAGATCTGACGCCTGTGTGCAATGTGAATTTTGAAGTGAAAGTGGATAAAAAGGTGGTCAAAGCAAAACTTGTTCCTGAAAATGTGGAGATCCCCTTTGTTTATGAGAATGGAAAAGTGAAATTCAGCCTTGAAAAGCTCCAGTGTCACCAGATGGTCGAGCTGGAATATTAAAAAAATAGAATTCAGGAGATCAAAAAATGAAAAAAATCATGACTTTCACCGCACTGCTCTTTGCCGGTTGCCTTGTAGCTGGTCCCCTCAATTTGCAGATGCCTTTCAAAAAGGGAGATAAAAGTGCCATTGCCGGCTGGGAAACCAAAGGAAGCCTGATTGACCTTGACGGGGTTAAAGCTGTTGCTTTGAAAAAGGGGGAAAAGCTCATGTACAAAAATTCCTTTCCCGGCAAAAAGGGCGACAAACTGGTCTACGAGATCACGGTAAAAAATTCCGCAGGCTTTGTAAGTTTGCGTATCGGTCAGTGGGCAAAAGAGGGATGGATCGGTGAAAACTTTGTCGTGCTCAAGACACAAAAGGATTTTTCCGTTGTCAAAGGGGAGATCATTCTTAAGGATGACACCAAACCTGACAAAGCCGGGATCCTCCGGAAGGTCAACAAATTTCACATCAATATCTACGCTCACAGCAACTCTCAGGATGTTGTCATCAAAAATGTGAAGATCGACCACATCCCTGCCAAAGTAAAGTGAAATAAAGCAGGCGCAGGGTAATCACTGCTCCATTTTTTTGTGAAAAGTGTCTTTTTTTTGCATTTTCGATTTGCAATTCCAAAAATGCGGTGCTATATTATAAACATGGCGGCGGGTTAGCTCAGCTGGTTAGAGCGTCGGAATCATAATCCGCAGGTCCACAGTTCGAATCTGTGACCCGCTACCACCTGTTTGAAATACTGAACCTTGTCTTACGGCAGGGTTCTTTTTTTTGCCTCACAAAATAATCTGATGTATGCCCTGCTTTTCCGTTGATAACCGGTAAGCGGTCTGATTTTGTATGAGCGTGGGGGGACGGAATGTACATTTTTGTCCACAGGGGAAAAATGTTCATTATTTCTTGAAAAAAAGCGTTTCCGGTGGTATATTAGAAAACAGTTTGTTCTCTGCACGAAACGGAAGTACGGTGAAAGTCCGTCGCAGACGCGCTGCTGTAAGCTGACCGCTGTAACAGGCGGCAAAAGGGTGAGCCATTCAGGTCACTGTTTTTTTATGAACGGGAAGGCTTGATGTTCAGGGCAAGGAACCTTCAGCGAGCCAGAAGACGACGTGTTGAGAATTGTTCATTTTGTCTCGCGTCACAGGCATGAAAGGAATCCAAAAACAATGAGACACCCCTTTTCCCGTCGGGGTTGCGGCAGTGTGCCCGCAACCGTAATTTCACGCCCGCATGGGCACGCTTCATACGCCTTGGATGTGCTTCATACGGCAAAATCGTGCTCCATTCGACCAGCGTTCACGCTGATCGAACTTCTGGTTACTGCTGCACAACAGAACTGTCTTTCTAAAATAAAAAACGACACATCCTTACGCCCGCAAGGGCGCACTTCACGCATTTTTGACAAAAGTCAAAAATGCTCTTCACATCTTCACATCTTCACTCAATCAGCGTTCACGCTGATTGAACTTCTGGTTGTTATTGCCATTATCGCCATTCTTGCCGGTATGCTGCTGCCCGCACTGGGAAATGCCCGGGAAAGCGGAAAAAGCGCCAACTGTACAAGTAACGTCAAGCAGCTGACTCTGGCAAATCTGCAATACTCAGATGCCAGTAAAGGTTATCTTGTGCCTTACGCCCGGGATATGATGACCACCAATGTGCAGCGCTGGTGCGGTACTGCCGATGTGTCAAGCAGTTCCGGAAATGCCAGTTATGACTTTATCAATGCACCTTTGTCACCCTACATATCGGGTTGGAAGGGAGTTTCCCACTGCAGTACTCTTGCGGATCCCCCTTTGAGTTTTGAGAAAAACTGCGGCGGCTATGGTTACAACACCCTGGTGGGAACCTTGTATCCGGGGGAGTACAGCGATGAAGCATATTCTTCCGGATACTCTTTGAAACGCATGAAAAAAGCCGGAGAAAAAATCATGTTTGCCGATTCCTCCATCATGGTGGACAACAACGGCAACTGGAGTTCCAGCCCCACCCGTCACGGATACAGTGCCAGTATCGAAGCTCCCGGGGGGGAGTGGATCATGAATCCCACCATGCACTTCAGGCATAACAAGCGGGCGGTCATCAGCTACTGTGACGGACACGCCGCAACAGCACCGATGCTGGATTCAGCGTACGGAGATGAACAGTATCAACTCGGACATCCCTGCGCCAATAATGATGAGATGCGCAGAAAATATTTTGATCCCCGTTACTGAAAGAGGAGAAGAAGATTTATGAAACAGATGATCATTTGTCTGATGGCGGCGACGGGACTCCTCTTCTGCGGCTGTGGAAAGAAAACTCCCAAAGCAGATCCCGCACTTCTTGAAAAGTTGAAGCAGGAGGTCAAATGCACACAGTGCCGCGTTTCCAGTCCCTTGGAGAAGTACGAAAGGATCAATCAGGTTTTGGGACGCTGCCCTGCCTGCCGCAAGGTCATCAATGTCCGGGCGGCAATGGATAAGGGGAAAAAGCGCTGAAAAATTCTTTTTCCCCTCTGTATGATCCCGCTCTTGCAGCAGACGGTAAAGGTTTGTTTCAGGAGCGGGTTTGTCCGCTGCCCACTGCCACCCACTTATAGGAACACAGCTCGGCAGGTCCCACAGGTCCACGGGCGTGAAGGCGGTCGGTACTGATCCCCACAACGGCGCCCATGCCGTAGTCCCCGCCCCCTGAAAGACGGGTGGAGGCGTTGACCAGAACTGAGGCGGAATCGACTCCTGCAATAAAGCGTTCAGAGAGGGAAAGAGAGTTGGTGATGATACCGTCAGTATGTCCTGAACCGTAACGGGCGATGTGCGCCATGGCTTCTTCAATGCCGTGAACGATTTTTATGGAAAGAACAGGCGCCAGATACTCTGTTTCCCAATCTTCTTCTGAAGCGGCTTTGATACCGGGGAGCAATGCGCAGCATTCAGCACACCCCCTGAGTTCCACCCCTTTTTCCCCCAGCGCCGCCGCTACAGCGGGGAGCAACCGGGGGGCGGACTTTGCATCAATGAGCAGTGTTTCCAAAGCGTTGCAGACCTCTACACGCTGACATTTGGAGTTGACAGTCAGTGAAACGGTCATATCCGTATCGGCATCCTCTGCGGCATAAAGGTGGCAGATACCGTCGTAGTGTTTGAGGACAGGGATACGGGTCCCTTCGGAAACGGCCTTGATCAAATTTTTTCCGCCCCGGGGAATGATAAGGTCAATGAACTCTTCCTGCTTGAGCAGTTCGCCTACCACGGCGTGATCGGTGCTTTCAATAAGTTGGATGGCATCGGCAGGGAGTCCGGAGTCTTCTGCTGCCTGCCGCATGGCGGCGGCAAGGACCCTGTTGGTCCGCAGAGACTCCGAACCTCCTTTGAGAATAACGGCGTTGCCGCTTTTAAGCGCCACGGCGGCGGCATCTGTCGTCACATTGGGACGGGCTTCATAAATGATTGCAATAACACCGATAGGGACGGCTATGCGTTTCACCTGAAGTCCGGAGGGCATGGTGCGTCCTTCAAGGATCTTCCCCACGGGATCAGGGAGCGCTGCTGCCTCCTGAAGACGGTCCACCATGTACTTGAAGATTTTTTCAGTGATTTGCAGACGCTTTTTGAAGGCATCCGAAAGTCCCGGTGCCGCGGCGAGGTCGGCGGCATTGGCTGCCATAAGTTCCTCTTTGCAGCTGATAAGTTTATCTGCCATGGAATTCAAGGCAGCGGCACGGCATTCGCCGGAAAGAGTTCTGAGAAGCTGAGAAGCTGCTTTGGCACTTCTGGCGGTTTCGACAATGGGATCCATAATATATCATCTCCTGAAAAGGTTGCTTACTTTGTCTGTACGATCTTCGGTGCAGGACCTGACGGATAGGCGGGTTTACCTTCCTTGAAAACAGAGAAGTTTGCAAAGGAAGCGTAAATGAGACCGACAATAACGATCAATATTGCTGCGACCGGGTAGAGGTATTTCCACGGTGTCAGATCTGTCACCCGGGCATCTTTATCTTCAAAGGGGTGTTGCATGGGGGCAATGACTCCCCAAAGCAGCATGGCGCCTACCATCAGAGCAAAGACTATGGCAACAAAGTGGAATTGCCCCACCGCGGCTGCCCATTCTTTGAAGGGGGAAACAAAGTACCCCAGAGCATTGAGAACGATACCGCAGATCAGCACTGTATTGGCGGCTGCAGCAGGAACTTTTTTGGAAAACATCGCAACAACTACCACGGCAAGAAGCGGGATGAAGGTCAGACCGTTCATGCTTTGAAGATAACCGAAAATGCTTCCGGCTTTCATCAGCATGGGGGCGATGATGATCGAAGTTGCAGTGACGGCAAAACCGAAGTACTGACCGATCCTGACCACCTTCCGGTCATCCGCACCGGGAGAGATGTATTTTTTATAGACTTCAAGGCTGAAAAGAGTGCAGGTACTGTTGAGCACAGAGTTGAAGCTTGAAAGGATGGCTCCCAGAAGCACTGCCGCAAAAAATCCTTTCAAGGGGGCGGGGAGCACCATATTCACCAGAGCGCCGTAGGCTTTGTCTGAAACAGCCAGCCCCGTTCCCGGATCAACGGGAATATGGAGTGTGCCTTTGGTGAAAAGTATGGCGGCGATCATGCCGGGGATCACCAGATAAAGGGGACCCAGAAGTTTCAGAAAACCTGTGAGCAATACGCCCTTTTGTCCTTCTGCAAGGGATTTCGCCCCCAGAGTTCTTTGAATGATCTGCTGATTGGTACACCAGTAAAAGGTGTGGATCAGCAGGATCCCTGTGAACAGAGCAAAAAAGGGGGCTTCACTGTTGTTGGCTCCGATGGAGTTGACACGGCTGCCGCCCCCCTGACGGAATGCGGTGAGGTCAGCGGCAAATCCCCCGGCATCAAGGGCATCGAAAGCGAAATAAGCAATGAGAAATCCGCCGATGAGCAGTCCGATGCCGTTGAGGGTGTCAGAGACCGCACAGGAGCGCAATCCGCCGAAAACAGCGTAG
>JAFTIE010000085.1 GCA_017457065.1 Lentisphaeria bacterium | reverse complement strand
GGTCTTGTTATCCACGGGACGGGTGTCGTCAAAGGCTCCACAGAGCTTGACAGCCACGGCGACCACCGTATCGTCATGTCTCTTGCAGTCGCTGCCCTCGCTGCTGAAGGGTCCAGCGTGATCAAAGACGCTGAGTGCGCCGGAGTCACCTATCCCGGTTTCTTTGAAACATTCAAAGCATTGGGGGCGGATTTCACAGTTTCCTGAAATTGCCTCGAATGTGTTGATTTTTACTGCTGTTTGCAAAAAAGCATTGCAAACAGTTTTTTTATTTTCTTTTTCTTTTTTTCAGGTTGAAAAATCAGATTTAACAGTGTATATTATATGGATTTATTGTAAAAAAATAAAAAACATAATATGGAGCAGATAATGAGTGATGACTGTTGTTGCCACAAGGTCGCATCCTCTTTGACGATCGGCGGTTGGAGCCTGGATATTCCGGAGTATTGTAACTGTGCATACGATGTGATCGACCGCTATGCAGCTGAAGATCCTGACAGAGTTGCCATGATTTGGGTAAATCAGGAAGGTACAGAGAAACGCTTTACCTTTGCAGATTTTTCCCGTCTTTCCAATCAGGCGGCAAATATGCTGTATGCCCGTGGGATCAGAAAGGGCGACAGAGTTTTTCTTTTGCTGCCCCGCATCCCTGAGTGGTGGATCTTCTCTGCAGCTTTGATGAAACTCGGTGCTATTTCCTGCCCCGCTCCCACACTTTTGATGCCCCATGATATCCAGTTCCGTATCAACTATGGTAAGTTCAAAGCTGTCATTGCCGATTGCGCCGGAGCTGAAAAGGTTGACGAAGTCAAAGAACAGTGCGCCGGATTGGAGCTGATGATTTCAGTTGAAGGTGCCCGTGAAAACTGGATCGATTACTACGCTGAAATTAAAGCCGGTTCTTATTCCACAGAAGAACTCTCCTGCGGAAAGGTCGCCACCAAAGCCAAAGAACCCATGCTTCTGATCTTCACTTCCGGGACCAGCAAAAACCCCAAACTGGTGCAGCATACCTTTGATTACCCCTACGGCCATCTGGTGACAGGAGGCTTGTGGCACGGACTCCGTCCCGGAGATCTTCATTTCGCTGTTTCTGATACCGGCTGGGGGAAAAATGTGTGGAGCAACTATTTCGGTCAGTGGATGATGGGCGCCACGCTTTTCATCTATGATATTCGTGGAAAATTCCATGCTGAAGAGCTCTTTCCTCTCCTTGAAAAATATGAGATTTCTTCATTCTGTGCACCTCCGACCATCTATCGTATGCTGGTGCTCAATGATTTGAGCAAATACAAATTCAAAAAGCTCCGCAGTTGTACAGCTGCCGGTGAACCGCTCCATGCTGAAACCTGCCGTATCTGGCGCGAAGGCACGGGGATCACCATCCGTGAAGGTTACGGTCAAACCGAAACCGCTTCTCTCATCGCAACCTTTGCCGACACCCCCCAGAAGATCGGTTCCATGGGCAAAGCTGCTCCCAACTGGCATATTGAACTTCACGACGATGACGGAGTTCCGGTTCCTCAGGGAGAGATCGGCAGAATTGCGGTCAAGATCTCTGACGGTCTGCGTCCTGTAGGACTCCTTGATAAGTATGTCGGCGCTGATGATGACAACGCCAGCTATTTTATCAACGGCTACTACTATACCGGGGACAAAGCAAAGCTTGACGAAGAGGGGTATTACTGGTTCTGCGGAAGGAACGACGATATCATCAAGAGTTCCGGTTACCGCATCGGTCCTCTGGAGGTGGAAGAGGTTATCATGCGCCACGAATCAGTTCAGGAGGTTGCCGTGGTTGGAGCCCCCGATCCTGTGCGCGGCGTAGTCATCAAAGCCTACATCGTGCTCAAAAAAGGTTATACCGGTTCTGTTGAGCTTGTCAAGGATATCCAGCACTTTGTCCGCGAAGAGACGGCTCCATACAAGTACCCCAGGCTCATTGAGTTTGTTCAGGCACTGCCCAAATCCTTTTCCGGCAAAGTCAAGCGTGAGATCCTGCGCAAACATGCCGAAAACGGCGGCGAACTTATTATTGATTGATATTGAAAAATCCGGAGTTGTCTCACCATGGAAACTTTGCTGAAACTTGATCGTCCGCTGGCAGTATTTGACATTGAAAGTACCGGCATCATGCCGACCCGGGACCGTATTGTTGAAATCGCTGTCCTCAAAATCACTCCTGACGGCGAAAGCCGTTCCACTGTCCGCAGACTCAACCCGGAAATGCCTATTCCTCCGGGAGCATCAGCTGTCCATGGCATCTATGATGCGGATGTTGCGGAGTGTCCCACCTTCGCCGACATTGCAGAAAAACTCTACAACTACCTTGAAGGGTGCGATCTTGCCGGATATAATCTGAGTACTTTCGACATCCCGATGCTGGAGACCGAATTCAAGCGTGCCGGATACGAATTCAATTTGGAAGGACGCCGTGTTTTGGATGCTTACAACATCTTCTGCAAGATGTTTCCCCGAACTCTGACCGGAGCCTACAAGTTTTTCTGCGAAAAAGATCTGGAAGGTGCCCACGGTGCTGCCGCTGACACCGCAGCGACCTGGGAGGTCATTCAGGGTGAATTGAAAAAATATCCGGAACTCCCCCGTGATACAGCCGGACTTGCTGCTTTCTGCGAACAGAGCGAGCCGGATATGGTCGATCGTACCCGGCGTTTCCGCTGGATGGGCGACGAAGTTATCGTCAACTTCGGAAAATTTGCCGGACGGCAGCTCAAGGATATTGCTCAAAACGATCCGGGTTTTCTGCGTTGGATCATGCGCAGCGATTTCCCCGAAGAGGTACAGAAAATCGCCTCAGATGCCTTGATCGGCAAGTTCCCTGTCAAGAAAAAAGATGGCGCAGACTCCAATTGACATCAAACGTCTGGCATCACTGCTGGATGACCCCGATGAATCCGTGGCGATCACCGCCATGGCAGAACTGCTGAATCGTGAACCTGAGCTGGGGGATCTTCCGGCAGAACTTCAGGAATCATCAAATCCTCTGATGCGCCGCAGGGCGCATCAGCTCCAAAGCGCATTGACAATTATACGGCGACGACGTTATCTTGCTGCATTGCTCAGAAGCAATGAAATCAACTTTCTTGAAGGTCTGATACAAATCCATCTGCAGTGGTATGACAATGATTCCGAAGCAGGACTTCACAAAAAGATCAAAAACTTCTGTCAGGAACTCAGCTGTCACCCCGGCAGCTCCCTTGAGGAAATAGCTGATGCCTTTGCCGGATGCGGCGTGATCCCCGCTCCTGTCACAACATTAAAAGTGGAGCAATACTGCCTCGGCGTCATGTTGGATGAAAAGTGCGGTGCTTCAGCGCTCTGGTGCGGCATGATATGCGCCCTCTACAAAGAGCTCCATTTGAGCACGATCCGCTATCAGGGACGTTTTGCAGTCAAAAGCGGGGAATTTATAATGATCCCGGAAAACAACTGGCAGCTTTCGCCCCTGCCTCCCCCCGGGGAAACCGAAACCTGGGAACTGAATAACCTGCTTCAGCTGGCAGTCATGACTTTGTTTTCTGCAGCTGTCAACAGTGACAGTTTCAGGTACATCCTGACTC
>JAFTIE010000084.1 GCA_017457065.1 Lentisphaeria bacterium | reverse complement strand
TGTCAAAGCGCCCTCGCTTCGATCTGATAAAGGGAGCGTTTTCGGCTGTTACCTTACAGGTAGCAACCTCAAACTACCCTTTACAGCTCTTTGCGAATGGCATCTTTGTCATTTTTTGAATGACTTTTGAAATTACCTCTGGTGAGAAAGGCTTTCAGTTCATCCCAGCGCTTTTTTCCTGCTCCATACCCCAGATCGTAAGTTTTCCGGATCAGTTCCGGGTCGTGACAGATCCGGTCAACGGGCAGTTGCCCTTCCGGGCGGAAGACGAAAATATTGCCCTTTTTTTCTTCTGAGGCGATGTATTCCAGGGTTTCGTTGTAGAGGATGTGGCGTTTTTCAAGGGCTTTGACCAGCGCCGGATATTTCCGCAGCAGCACTCTCATCAAAGGCATGGCACGGGAGGGCTTTTTTACATAGCCCGCAGGCTGAGTCAATATGACCACGTTGCGTTCAAACCTTTGTTTTTGCATGAAGCGCAAAGGGATGGAGTCTGAAAGAGCGCCGTCCAGATATTCACCGTTCCCCACCTTGACCGTGCGGGAAACAAGGGGCATGGAGGCGGAGGCGCGCATCCACTCAAAACACTCTTCATCTGCTTTGGTGCAAAGATGGTAACAGGGCTCTGCCGTGTGTACATCGGTACAGACCAGATAGAAAAGGCAGGGGTTTTCTTCAAAGGCTTTTTTGTCGAAGAGATCCAACTTTTCGGGGAGTTCGTGATAACAGAACTCCGCGCCGAAAAGGTCCCCTGTGCGCCACAGAGAACGCCATGAACAATAACGCCAATCACGGCAGAAGCGCATGTTGTAGCGCAGCGCCCGTCCCTTCTGACGGGATTTCAGATTGCATCCGAAAGCGGCTCCGGCGGAAACTCCCGCAATGCCGTCAAATCCGATCTCTTGTTCCATGAAAAAGTCAAGGAGTCCCACGGTGAAAAGTCCCCGCATGGCGCCCCCTTCAAGGACGAGCCCGGTTTTCGCCATTTTTTATTTCTCCATACTGAAAAAGGGAACGCCTTTTACCTGAGAAGGAAGAATATTTTCTCTGACGCTGATGGCGGCGCCTGTACCTGCGGCTTCACCCATGGGGACCGCATCCCCTGTGACACGGTAGCTGGAGTGGGCGATAAAGTCACCGCTGATACAGCGCCCTGCCATGAGCAGATTTTCTCTTTCGGCGCTGACCAGTGCGCCCCAGGGGATATCGTAGGGTTTGGTCTGGACCTTCTGATCGGCGATCACATTGCCTTTAGAGGGATCCGGGGCGTGGACATCCACACAGAATGTGGCACGGCAGACGGCGTTGTCACATCTGCCCCCGGAGCCCAGATGCCGGCAGTCAACATACTCCATGCCTTTGAGCCGTCTGCCTTCACGGACACCCAGATTGTCGCTGCTGCCTGCAAGGGCGATGTTGCTCCAGATCCCTCCCAGAGAGCGGAGAAACGCCACATGGGTGTGGAGTTCTTTGCGCCCTTCAAGGATCTTTGCAGTCAGGTTGTCCGCATCAATGGCGTTGACCTTGTAGCCGTGGTTGGACATGAGTCCGAAAATGCCCTGTCCGAAGTGGAAAAGGGAAGGCATCCCGTAGGTGGGGAATATGCCGTGGGATTCCATCAGTTCCTTGAGCCGGGGTTTGCCGCCGTGGGGGGCAAGAAAATCCTGTACTGCCACGGGATCAAGTCCGCAGACGATGCCAATGAAGGAAGAGGGCTGGGTGTTGCCGTCGGGACCGCCGAATTCAAAGGAGCACCCCGCAAGGGCACCCAGGTCTCCGTCGCCGGTACAGTCGATAAAACGTTTTGCCGCCCATGCTTCAGCGCCTGATTTGGATTCCGTGACGATGTGTGTGATACGGTTGTTTTTAAGATGGACTCCGGTAACGGAAGTACCGTAGCGTATCCTGACGCCCCCTTTCAAAAGGAGTTCTTCAAGGAGCAGTTTCAAAGGCTCAGGAGGACAGGAAAGAGAACCTGAAACATGGATCTCGCCCCCCCGTTTGAGAGCGAGCTCCCGGATCTCAGCTAAAATGCCGCACTTGTTCTTGTGGTCAAGGACCCAGGGCATAGCGCCTGAAGTCCAGATGCCGCCGCAGCATTGATTGCGTTCAATGAGCATGACAGAAGCTCCCTGCCGTGCCGCAGCAAGGGCGGCTGCGACCCCGGCAGGACCACCGCCGCAGACGATGATATCGTATTCCCCTTTGACCGGGATCTTACGGGTCGATTCACAATATTGTTCCATGATGGACTCCTTAAAATAGAAACTGCAAACAGTAAACAATATAACTTCTTTTGCCGGATTTTTCCACCTGAACTTGAAAATTTCAAGAAAAAATCTTCAGCGCCACTCTTTGCGGCAGCAGAAATCGGCAAGCAGAACTGCCAGTACCGCTGCCGTGAACTTGGTCAGTATCATGGGGAAAAGAAGCTCCGGCACCACGGCGCCGCAGTAGGCAAGGTGGTCGCCGAACATAAATGCTCCCGACGCCATGAAAGCACAGTTGAGCATCTTGCCTCTGGGATCCATATCTTTGACCATGGCAAGGGTGGGGATGGAGTTGGCAGAGGTGGTGATAAGCCCCATGACCGAAATTTCGTTGATGTTGAATCTTTTCCCCGCACCCAGCAGAAATTTGCGGAAAAGCCGGGTCAAAACTTCCATAAATACATAGACTCCTGAGAGAAGCACCACTAGGGCTCCGAGGATTTTGACCGCTTCACACAACGGAACCAGACCGGGGATCCTGACCCCCGAACACGCCATGAACACCGCCGCCGCGCACCCTGCCATGGCGAGAACTTCCATGGCTTTGGCGAAAATGCAGAGCATCTTCACCAGCGTTTCAGGAATCAGGTAAAGCATAAGCGCCGCCGCAGCAGAGATCCCGAGGAGAGGGGGCATCTGAAGAAGAATGAATTTACAGGGGTAGCCTGCGGCAAAGGCGCCTGCAAGGAGTCCTGCAG
>JAFTIE010000083.1 GCA_017457065.1 Lentisphaeria bacterium | reverse complement strand
TGCTCGCGCAGGAAAAATTCCCGCTGGGATTCCCCCATCGCCTCATGGACCTCGCTCTGGATACGGGCACTGAGACGGGTCGTTTCCAACTCACGGTTGAGCAGAATAGCAAGCATTTCCATGCGGTCAAGAAGGATCGGGGTGGAAAGGAACCAGATTTTTTCTTCAAAACTGAAGTTCAAAGCATCTGCGATCATATCAACGGCTCTGCCCGGTGTGGGGGCGTTGTTGACCGCCATGACGATCTCTTCATTCAGTCCGGGCAACATGGAACTCAGCTCAAGAAAGCTGGCGATCAAAGCCCGCAAGCGGCTGGTGCTCTCCTGCTCAGACATGCCGCCGTCATTTTCGGTCACCGGGGAGTAATCGACGGCGACAGCACCATTCATTTCACGGTAGCCGTTGTTGTAGCGCACACGTTTTATACCCCGCACAACGATCCGGACTGAACCGTCGGGCATTTCCACACGCTGCAGCACCCGGACAAGCACACCGGTACGGCTCCGTTTTTTATTGTCCCAGACAAAGGACTCAGGCTCTGCAAGAGCGCCTTCGCTCCCGAAACTGCCGTTGGGGATCTCCGGAAAAATGACCAGCGTACGATTCCCTTTCATCGCCGCTTTGAGAGAATCAAGATTGGAACGCCCCTCCACATTGCACGGAACCAGACTGAAGGGATAAAGCACCAATCCCGCCGTCTGGAGCAGATAACTTCTTTCTCCGACAACAGAGGGACCGACTGCTATGGTAATGTTATTACTGTTGTTTATTGCCATAAATCACATCACTTTCCCTCAAATCCGGCAGGAACGGGGGTGTATTCACAATCCTTCAGAAATGCCTGCATTTTTTCAAGGGAAACCGCCCCGCCCGTTGCTGTAGCAGAACGCAGATTGAAGTTGCTGGAAGCACCGCCCAGCTCCATGGCAGAAGCCAGATCCCACTCCTGATGGAGAGCGTAGATCACACCGGCAGCAAAGGCATCACCGGCTCCGGTACTTCCCACGATATCTTCACGCTTGATATGACAGGAGGGACGGTAGATGAATTCACCGTTCTTCTGACGACCGGCGGCTCCTTCGGGGAAGTGGATCACGGCAGTTTCTTTCACACCGTTTTCGAGAAGGAAATCAACTGCAGCGGGCAAATTGGCATAGTTCATAGTACCATCGCTCTTACGCAGTTCAATGCCGCTGCAGCTGGCACATTCGATTTCATTGACGATGAGGATGTCGATGTAGGGCAGAGCGGGCATCACGATGGCACGGAACTTTTCAGGAGCATCACTTACAAAGTCCACCACAGTTTTGTAGCCTTTTTTCTGCATGTAGTCAAGAGTCCGTGCCGCCTCAGTACCGTATTCAGCATCGGCACGGTCCATTTTTTCCAGGAGCAGCAGATAAGCCAGATAGAAAAATTTGGCGGGGGCATCAATGTTGCGGACATCCTCAAAGCCGTATTCGGAACACGCTCCGCGGCAGTGGAAGAAGGTGCGTTTCCCATTCCCGGACATCACGTCAGTATAACTGGTGGGCAGGGCAGGATCGATAACCATTGCCTTGCTGTCGATGTTGCGGGCCTTGATCTCGTCAAGAACAAATTGCCCATCTTCATCATTGCCGATGCGTCCGGCAGCATAGAGGGGAAGTTTGCTGTCCATGGCAGCAATATCAAAAGAAACATTGGCAGGGCCGCCGCCTGTGCTGCGGATCTGTGAAGAGATGTTGCACAAAGTTCCTTCTTCGGGGAAGCGGTCGATCAGTTTGACTTTTTCGATGACCCAGTTTCCGGCACAGATGATTCCATTTTTCATTTTTTTTATTCCTTATATTTGGTATGATCGTCTGATAACACTGTTCTTATGTTGTCAAAGTACCGCCGGCAGCAAAAAAGCTGTCTCCTCTGATACAGAAAGATCCTCCGTCAAGCACGCCGGAACAGGGGATCTCATCCCCCAGCTGTCCCGCATGTTGAAAATTGATCTGAAGCTCCCGCAGCCTTTGGGAACTCCCCTTTTCCAGAGATTCAAGAGTATTTTCGATATACCTTGCATAAACGGCATTGTTCAAATGTTTATTAAGATCAATGTCCCCTGCCCCCACAAGGAAAGAACACAGTTCTTTGCCTTCAAAGGCAGGAAACTTGTCAAATTTCTCAAAGTATCTGGGCTTTTCCTCATTACCGGGGAGCGGTTTTTCAAAGACCTTTTCCATGGCAATGGGGCGATAGGTATCACCATCAAGCATGACCCACGCAGAAGAGCCCTGAACCAGAGCTTCTCCACCGCAGGAAATACAGTATTGACGGAAAGCCGAAAGACGGTCATGACCTGAGGGATAGGTCAGAAGCTCCAGTTCATCCTTGAGCCTGGGAAAACGCAAGATCCTGATCCTGAGACGTGAGAGTACCCATATTCTCCTGCTTGTCATCAGATCTTCCATACCGCAGCCAAGCATTTCGGCGTGCTCAGCGGCGATATCCTGCAGGCAATCCATCAGCAGTTGAAGTTTCATATTGCCGTTTGGACCGCATTCATGATGACGCACAAGGTGCTTTCTCTTATGGCACTCAGGCAAAATATCCGTCATATATTTCAAAGCTCCTCACATTTACACGATACACATTAATAATATAGTACCGAAAAGGGATATTTTCAACTTTAATCCGCCTTGATTTTTCTCTTAGATGGAGTTATTTTATAAAACTTGAGAAAAACCACCGCCGTCTTCCGGCGGCAACAAATGTAAAGAGTGTAAAAAATTGGATTTCTTACAGGGGAAATATGCAGACAGGATCCGGAAACTTGCAGGCGAATGCATCGGCCGTTTCGGATTGATAGAAGAAAATGATCGCATCCTTGCCGGTCTTTCCGGCGGCAAGGACAGTTTTATCCTGCTCCATGTTCTGCACTTTTTTCAAAAGGTGGCGCCGATCCGGTTCGAAGTTATTGCCGGAACCTTTGATCCGGGGTATCCGGAATTCAATCTGCAGGCTGTTTCTGAATATTGTCAAGCTCAAAAATGGCATTATCACACCGTGCAGCTCCCCATGGAGCAACTCCTTGCTGAGAAAAATCTTGAGCATTCCCCCTGCGGACTTTGTTCCCGGCTCCGCCGGGGAAAACTTTACGGTCTTGCCGCAGAACTCAAATGCAACAAGCTTGCTCTGGGACAGCACCTTGACGATCTGATCGCTTCGTTTTTCATGAGTCTTTGCAGGGGTCAGGGGATCAGAACCATGGCTCCTCTGGCAAAGCCTCAAAACCCGGCTCATCCTGTCATTATCCGTCCTCTGGCACTTGTCCCTGAGGATATGCTCAAAGATACCGCTTCAAACAACTCTTTTCCCGAAGCAGGCAACTGCCGTTACGAAGAAGTTCTTGAATCCGGAGACCGCCAATATTTCCGTGCTCTTGCCGACACGCTTTCGGAAAAAGTTCCGGATTTCCGCAGCAACTTTATCCGCTCCCTGGGACACATAGAGCCGGAGCATCTGATGATAACTCCGGCTCTGTTGAAAAAGTTTTCTGAATGATTTTCAGCGGCGTTTATTGTCTCTGGCACTCCCCTGCTTCATACCGTAAGGATCTTTGAAGGGAGTTGCTGAAATCTGGTTCACACTTCCTCTGATGCGTCCGCTCCCGTCACGGTAAATGGTCCTGCCGCCCCCTTTGGAAACTGCTGCACCTTTGATCTTTCCGGTCCCGTCACGGTAAACGGTCCGGTTGCCAATTTGGGAAGCAGTACCCGATATACGCCCTTGCGCATCCCGGTAAACGATCCTGTTTCCCTGCTCACGGGCTGAACCGCTTATTCTGCCCGTTCTGTCACGATAGATGATCTGGTTCCCCACTTTCTGAGCTGAACCTGTCATACGTCCTTGTGCATCCCGGTAAATGGTTCTGTTCCCCTGTTCCCGGGCTGTTCCGGCAATACGTCCGGAACGATCCCGGTAGGTGGCAGCAAAACTGGAGAGAGAGACAAAGAGCATAATGCTCAGGAAAACTTTGGCAAAACCACTCATTCTCTCATCTCACAAGAAAGATGTCTCTGACAGCATTGGCATCGGGAGCAGCAAGGACTTCCGCCACCTTTTCAGGATTGGTCAACACACCCGCCACCTGAGCCACAAACTGCAAATAGGGTTGAGTTGCATCTTTGGGACACAGACTCAAGATGAAGATATGAGTGGGATCTTCATCATTTTCGCAAGCAGGACATCCTTTGCGTGAAATGCCGATGGCAGCGACAAGTTTCTGCGTTCCATCGGTACGGGCATGGGGCAGTGCAACACCACCGGGCATAGAGGTCGACATGATATTTTCACGCTCCAGCACATCTTTTTCGCAGAGCTCAGCATCTATAAGAGCCCCATTCTGCATCAGGCGTCCCACAAGTTCCTTGATTGCATCTGCGGTATTTTCAGCTTTCAAATTGAAAACCACTGCATCAGGAGAAAGGACTCGATCAATGCGCAGAGAATCCTTCTTTTTTCCGCTTGCCGCAGTATCCCCGGCAGGAGAAGCGACTGCATTTTCAAGACCGCCGGGGGCGGCAAATTCTTTCAATGTGGTCATAGCGTAATGGATCTCAACAAAAGTCTCATACATCACAGTACGGATCAAAAGAGCTTCACTGGGGCTTGATTCAAATTTGAAAGTATTTCCTGAACGGATCAGAGAAAAGGCAATATCCTCACGGCGGAAATGTGTCATGCCGTCTCCGCGCCCGATCTCATTGTGTCTGAATCCTTCACGGCGGAATTTATCCAGCATCAGATTGAGAACGAAGTCTCTGATGGATTCAGAAGGAAGTTCGTAGAAGGTATTGACAGCCTCTTCCTCTTCCACATCTTTTTTAACACCTTTTTTCTTGACACTGAGCACTGCGGCAAGCATAGGAGGCGCAGCAAGAGTGGTAATCAAAGTCATCATGATCGCTATACCGAAAAGTTTGGAGTCGATCACCGGAACCTTGGCTCCGTTGACCACCATCATAGTGGTAGTACCGATACCGGCGATGATCAGAGCGACCTCACCACGGGGGATCATTCCCATACCGATACGCACAGCTCCGAGTACATTGAAGTTCATAAAGTAGGCAGGTACTGCACACCCCAGGATCTTGGTTGCAACGCAGATGGCTGAGTAGATAAGTCCCCATTTGAGAACATCAGCATCTTTGAAGACACTGACATCGACCAGCATACCCATCACCACAAAGAAGATGGGAACGAGGAAGTTGGAAATGCCTTCAAGCTGGTGCTGAACGGCAAAGGAAATGTCGGTTTTGGAAAGGCTCAAGCCCATAACATAGGCTCCCACGATCATAGCAAGACCGGCCTGCTCAAAAAGTCCGGCAAGGAGCAGGGAGAGACCGAAAGCCAGAATGGCGTAGGTCCCGGAGGGAGGAAACACTTTAAGGAATTTTGCGATCTTGTGAGCGAAAACCAATCCCAAAGCAGTCACACCGAGCCAGATACCGACGCTCTTGAGAGCTATGATACCGATACGTCCCCAATCGACGCTGCCGCCTGAACCGGCAGCACCGACGATACCCATAACGATGGCAAGGCAGATGATGCCCAGCACGTCGTCAATAACGGCTGCGGCAAGAATGGTCGTACCTTCAGGAGAATCGATACGTTTTTTCTCAGAGAGGATACGGGCAGTAATACCTACTGATGTTGCAGTTCCCAAAATACCGAGGAAGAGACAGCGGGGATCCATGAATCCGGCATCGAGCATCACCATACCCAGCATGTCGCCGAAAGCAAAAGCGAAAACCACACCGCCCAGACCGACGATGGTTCCCGCCACGCTGTAACGGAAGAATATACGCAGGTCTGTTTCAAGACCGGACATAAAAAGCAGCACGATGGAACCAAGGGTCGCCAGGGAATAAAGGAGAGGAGAAACAGAACCTTTTACCAACGGAAAAAGGCCGTTTTCAAAACCATGAAGGGGTATGCCTATTTTTCCCAGCAGATAGGGCCCGATAATGATACCTGCCACAAGTTCACCGAGAACGGACGGCACCTTCATCTTCTGTGCAGCAACGCCGCAACAGCGGGCTGCGAACAGGATCACGCCGATTTGGATCGCCAAAAGGGCGATCTGAGCCGTAATACTCAACTCTCCATTCATTTTTTCTCAATCCTCAACATTTTTGCTTTCCCCGGGAAAAATTTTCTTCCGGCTCCCGGAACCGTTTTAACACCGGAGAAGTTTTTCAACTGAGAACAGAAAAACATCCTCCGAAAACATTCTCCATAATATAGCATCAAATGCCTTTTTTTCAAGATAATTCTTTAAGGATTCTTAATCTTTTTTCTCAATTACAGGAGCTGAATCTATCACCTTCATGGACTTCCATTTTCCCTGCCGGTAGCGCCAGTAAAAAACCACGCCGCAGATGATCACATAGACCACACTGATGCTCCAGACGCCCCAGAGACACCATCCCCGTTTCCCATCGCCGAAGAGTTCGGCAAACCAGCTCTGACGGTAGGCGATAAAGAGCAGTATACAGGGGATAACGTATGTAAAGGCCGCCAGCAGCATGTGGACGACCATGGAAAAACGGGTATCACCGGCGCTTTTGATGGCATTGCTGTAAATAATGAAAAGAGCATCAAAGAAAAGATATCCGGCGATAAAACGGAGCATGATCCGGCTGTCGTGCATAATGGCAGAGGAAACTTTGTCAAATGCCAACAGCAGGGGATCCGGCCAGAAGAAGAAAATCAATCCCAGCACTGCCATATACCCCATTCCCAGTACCCGGGCACTGCGGACTGAACGTTCACCGTGGGGAATATCCCCTGCCC
>JAFTIE010000082.1 GCA_017457065.1 Lentisphaeria bacterium | reverse complement strand
TCATTCGCAAAGAGCTGTAAAGGGTAGTTTGAGGCTGCTACCTGCAAGGTAACAGCCGAAAACGCTCCCTTTATCAGATCGAAGCGAGGGCGCTTTGACAATTTTGAGGAGTTTTGAAATTGCCTCTTGAATTATAAAAAGTGCATTTTCCTTAATATACAACATGAGAGCGATCTTTCAAGACTCAAAGGCGTATTTTTCACCTGAAAACCATGGAGCTTGCATCAATTGCACTGCCGGACTGCTTTGAGGCAGGAAACAACTTTGCGCGGCATTTGCAGGAAAATCCACGCAAAGTTGTGTATATTCCCCGGGGGGTCATTCAATGATATTTTTTGCCCGTTTGATGTATTCGTCCTGTTCAGACTTTGCCAATTCAACGAAACGTACATTCCAACCGCAGACACGGATCTGAAGATTGGCATACCTCTCAGGCTCCTGCTGTGCTTTTTCCAGCTCCTCCGCATCGAAAATGTTGAAATGGACAACAGTTCCATGCTGTTTGAAGTAGGTAAAGAGCAGGGATTTGAGTACGGCAAGCCCCTCTGTTCCCTGAACAGTTGCCGGATGAAGCATCACATCAAGAGGAAAAGCGACAGGAAAATCAACCGGATCCATGGTCGTCATGGAGTTGATCAAAGCGGTGATCCCATTCCGGTCCATGCCCATGGTTGGTGAAAGATTCTTGGAAAATTCCTCCCCTGCCAATCTTCCATCCGGCGTAGCCCCGGTTTTTTTGCCCAAATCGATAAACTGTCTGGCTCCATGTCCGGAAAAACGGTAAAATCCGCCCCGGCTGTTAGGCGCATAATTGACCTTCTGACTGATGAATTTCGAGATTTCTTTTGCGTACCGGTCAACCTCCGGGAGTCCATTTCCGTATTTATATTTATCTTTCAGGATTTTGACCCGGAGTTTTTCCGCTCCTTCCCAATTCTTCAAAAGGATCTCCCGGAATTCTTCCAGCGACACCTCTTTTTTCTCAAACACAAACCGTTTGACTGCCATCAGAGAATCCACTGCGGTTCCGTAGCCGGTGACATCAAACACACTGTTGTTATAGATATTTCCGTTAAAGAAGGCATCTTTTCCGGTTTTCAAACTGTTTTCAATGGTAAGAGAATATAAGAGAGAAGGATTGATCTCATTCATCCTTGACTCATTGGCATTGCAAAGGGGAAACTCGTTCTCAATGACTTTTCCCAGACAGTCAAGCCAGGCTTTATAAAAATCATCAAAGGTCTTGAGTTCGGAAAGTTCCGGCAGGTCGTCTGTAAAACGGTATCCGGTTTTCGGATCGATTCCACCGTTCAACAGGAGCTCGCAGATCTTCACCATGTTGACCGTGGTTGCCCCGATCTCATTGGTGGTGGCATGAGTGATAAAACCGTAACAGCCGTAAATATCCGCCATCCGTGCTTCTTCATCGGAACAGCCGTAATGGGTCATTACCCGGTGGATTCCCTCTTCTGAAACAAAGGCAAGACTGCTGTGATGATCCCGTACCATAGTCAGGGCAGTTTCCAGCAGTTTCTGCGGCGTATTCTGAGCGATCTTCAACTGGATCTTCGGTGTCGGAATGGCAAGCTGCTGATAGACGTCAAGAATAATATATGTAACTTCATTATAAAGAGTTTCCCCCTTCTCGCCAGTTCCTCCCAGAAAGAGCGGATGGCCCCAGTAATTGTCGATAGAGCCCCATTGCATCAGGAAACATGCCAGAAACTCCCGGATATCCTCCTGAGTGTAGCGTCCTTCTGCCAGATCCTTTTTGTAGAAGGGATAGAGTCTGACATCCAGGGGACCGCCGAGGGAACGGACTTGCATCCGGTCAATGTGTTCCCCGTAGAAAAAGTGCAGGAAGATCAACTGGAGGACATCATAAAAATCTTGCGGTGCCCCGTCACGGAGATGTTTCAGACTTTCAACTTCCCGTTGGACCCGGGGATTCTCCGGATATGTTTTTTCTCCATGATCGATGAGCCGCTGAATATTTTCCAGCACAGCATTGACTTCGATTTCCATACCGTCGAAATGAGCCGCGACCTCAGGAGTGAGGGTTCCTTTTTCTTCGTGCTCTTTCCGGAATCGTCTTGCCCGTTCCCGCAATCCGGGGTAGCCGATCTCGATCATAACAGTCCAATCCGGTACAGAGTGATCAAAATCCCGCCAGGTCATGTGGATCCCCGCATCGTTCAGCGCATAGATCTCTTCGCTTTGCTTTGCGATCCTGACATCTTCATCGACCATCCACTTATCAACGACAAAGTCCAAAGGACGGCGGGCATGTTTACGGAATCCGAATCCGGGAAAACAGTCATGAGGATTGAGATCAATCCTCAGTTCCCGGCATGCCCGTTCAAAGCAGCGTGCTTTGATAATGGGCTTCGGGAGTCCGGCATCTATCATCGGCTGGGCGAAAGCAAGCATGGTATCACGGATCTCATCATCGTCCATTCCTGTTGAAGGATCAAAAACAGGTTTCCGGAATTTGTTGACCAAATATTCCCGATCTTCGTCAAATGTTTTATAAATCACGATTTTCACCCTTTATTTGGAAATTTGTGGTATCTGTTTATAATATAGCACATTATCAAAAGATGAGAAATAGAATTTTTCTTGCAACTTTTTATACTTTTGTGATTGCAATCTGAAAAAAAAGGTGTATTTTAGAGGTAATTTCAAAAGTCATTCAAAAAATGGCAAAGATGCCATTCGCAAAGAGCTGTAAAGGGTAGTTTGCACTTGCTACCTGTAAGGTAACAGGCGCTTGTCCCGCCGTAGCTTTATGCGAAGGCGGAAAAACGCTCCCT
>JAFTIE010000007.1 GCA_017457065.1 Lentisphaeria bacterium | reverse complement strand
AGCGCTCCCGGCGCACCGGTATGGTGCAAAGGTGATACTTTTTTAGAATGTGTGCGGCTCCGAACTCAGGTGGTACAATGTTCATCTTTGATTACAGCGCCCCCCGGAGACAGCCTTTCGGCTGATCTCCGGGGGGCTTAGTTGCTCGCACTTTCACTCCATTCGCGCCGACATGAGTCGGCGCGCCCGCTGCGGAATACCGCAGCGGCTTATTCCGTTCCAACCCTGCGCGCTCGGCGCGAAGCGCCTTCGCTGGTCTCCGGCTTCGGCGTGGGATTTGCATTGTTTCAGCCAGCGGGCGCCTTGTCCACTGGTCAATACATGCGGGCTGTGCCAAAACAACGCCAACGCCCGCAGACTGCCAACCGGCTAGAGGGGATAATAAGCCTCTACGGCGTAAAATTCACGGCTAAGGTAATTTCAGTCTGTGGACCAAACATTATCGGCAACTTTCCATAAGTTAAACTACCCGCTAAGGTTTTGCAACAGCCCCATTTCAAAAGTCATTCAAAAAATGGCAAAGATGCCATTCGCAGAGCGAAGAAGAGGGCGCTTTGACAATTTTGAGGCGTTTTGAGACCGCCTCTGATTTTTTGTTTTCAGTTAAGGTTTGCCTCCTCTGTTTTGGCAGGGGACAGAGGAGTTTTTCAAAGCCTGATCATGGCACGGATGTCATCGTGACCATGTTTTTCGTGTTTGCCAATCCCATCGTCATTTTTGCCGTTGCAGCCTTCGCTCCATACTGCAACAGACTCTGCTTCACAACGAACACGATCAAAGAATCTTGTCTGGGGGTTGTAGATCCGTTCAAAAACTGGAATTTTCCCTTTGAGATAATGAAATCTTTTGCCGCTGAAAGGATCAACAGGCAGCCATTCCGGAGCAGTCGCAGGATAAAATCCTTGTTTACGCTTTTCCAGTTCCAACTTCAGAAGTGTTTCAAGAAGAAGGTACATAGTATCCAATTCTGTGTACCTTTTGGGAATATTCTTTCGAGCCATTGTTCTGTCAAATAAAATGTGTTGAGTTAAAAGCGGATCTCCTTTATATGAATTTTTTTGCTTGGATTTTATAAAAAGATTGCAGCTGTGCCTGATGACATACCAATACTGCGGAACAAACCACCGGAAATTTTTAATTGCCGGCAGCCATGATTTTCCTTCCCAGATCTGATCCTGAAAATCAAACAAGAGTGTTATTTCACCGCCAAGTGCAGCACGTTCCATTGCGGCAAGCTGTTTTCGTTTTCCGGTCAGAATATCCAGCTGTTTTTTTAATTCATGCTGCTCAAGTTTACCGTTTTCGAGAAGTAATTCAAAAGCACTCTTCTTTTCCAACAACAGAGCATAACTGAACAGATGGCTTATAATGACATGATCTTTGTCCAAGCGGTCAATGCTTTTGTTGATACAATCCAATGCATCAATAACCGTCGCTATATCATTGTTTTGAAGAGCAAATCTTATACGCCACACTTGAACGCGGGCCAACTTGCGCAGCAGCAGGAGTTCATCTAAAATGATCCCGCTCAAATAATATTTCTTGTATTCCCTCATTTTCGGAGGAAGTATACTCGAAAAAAGATCTGAAATTTTCTTTAATTGAGGAGATTCATCAAATGTATTTTTCCAGGTATCAAAGTTTTTTTTATCAAGCTTTCCTTTAGGGAAGAGAATAAAGTCATCTTGTTTCCGGGCAGCAGTCAAATCTTCAAAAGGCTTGAAGTGTTGTTCGAGATTTTTCCAAAAGCCGATGTTGTCGCTCCCTTCTTTATAATAAAAATCCCGTACTCCTTCGGCAGTTAATGGGAAACCGAAAAATTTCCCGGCTTGCAAAAGATTTTTCTGATAGGTCCTTTCTTCATTAAAAGCCGCTCCAATCATTACGCTCCAGGAAATGATAAATGCAACGAGCACGGTCAGATTGGGACGGGAAAACATTTTTTTCCAATTTTCATTTCCCGAATATAACTTAAAAAGAGAGAAAAGTGCTCCCCAAATCGTAAAAAATCCAATAATGGCAATATTGAACGTAATTGAAAAAGTTTCAGCATGTATAAAGTTTATCACTCTGTAACAGCAGACAATGACTTCATAAAATGCCGGACCACCCAGAAAAACAAATGTCCAGCAAACACTTCCCGGGATGACCCAATGGGAATCCTTATGAAACACCGCAAGTGGGAGCAGCCAGAAAAAAGCTGCAATAAAAGTGTAATATCCTATCTCTCTTCCGAAAAAATATCCGCTTCCCCATACAGCAAGAGACAATAGGATACAGGCGGGGATGAACCACTTTTTGAATTTTTCCGGAACTCGGGTATAAAAAAAAGCAAGATTACAGAACGATGCCGCAAGAGCAAACACAGCAAAGATCACAAGAAAACATGGAGAGAGTTTCCAAGCTTTTGAGAAGTTGATCAGCCAACCGCCCAAGGTCATCCATGCTGCAATGCTCCATGTTCCCAAGGTGGCAAGGAGAACTGTAAAAAACGCTGTTTGAGGAGCACTTGCGGCATCAAAAAACTTTTTTATCAACTTTTTCATACTTTTGCCATAAAAAACACTTTTTACCGGAGGTAATTTCAAAAGTCATTCAAAAAATGACTTTCGATGCCATTCGCAAAGAGCTGTAAAGGGTAGTTTGAAGGCTGCTACCTGCAAGGTAACAGCCGCCTTTGCCTTTCTTAATGCAGCACCGTTTTACACCTTTTCAAGTTGTCCAGCTTTCGGGGAGAATTGCAACCTATCACTTTTTCAATTTGAAAAGCCTGGTGCAGTCATCCTTGCCGCCGCCGAACCATCCGATCTTGAAGGTCCCGCGGAGCTGTTCACCGCTCCGCTCCCACCCCTCCTGAGAGTAGGTCAACGGTCCCTCTGAAGCCGTATGTCCGTCTGCCCAGCAGACGTTGGTCCTGCCGCTGTGTCTGAAGTGCATGGTGGGGTTGGCATCCCATCCGGCATCCTGATCTGCGGTCAGCATTCTGGGGGCGTAGAGATCGATCTGTTCCTCATATTTCCCGGTGGTACTGTTCACCCCCGCATGGTCGGCGAACATGATGGTCCTGCCGGGGTCAGAAAGAAGAGACTGCTTCGCAGGCAGCGCCATCCGGTAATCAGGAGTCGTTCTCCAGGTGCCGATGGCTACGGAATATCCGTAACCGCCGGTACCGCTGTTGGTGGCGGTATTCTGTTCAAATGTCACAGACCCGCAGCCGGTGACCTTTTTGGAGTTCCCCATATAGTCATTAAGTCCCCCATTGATCGTGATCCCGCCGATACCGGATTCAGCTTTGCCGCACCAGAAACTCCCGGTCGACCAGTCGCTGCTCCAGATGGAACTGTAAATATAGCTGCCGTTGCTGCTGTCGGCATACATGGCGTTTGCCATGCCCAGCTGACGGATATTGGAAAGACAATTTGAACTTTTACCCCGCTCACGCGCCTGCTGCAAGGCAGGCAGCAGCATGGCGGCAAGAATGGCAATAATAGCAATAACAACCAATAGCTCGATCAGCGTGAACGCTGATCGAATGAAGCACGGCTCCGCCGTATGAAGCATTTTCCTGCGGAAAATATGAAGCGCACTTTCAGTGCATGAAGCGCTTGCTTTGCAAGCATTATAAGGCATTTTTTTGTTCTCTTTTTTGAGGTAATGCAACGGCAAAACACCTGTTTGACAAGTAACACTCACCAACAGCTCGATCAGCGTGAACGCTTTCGGAGCAAGGAACACACCGGCAGAACGGGAAAATCTGCTGCCTTTTGCAATATCGTTCATTTTTCCCTCAATAAGAAAATGCTGTAAAGATCCGGAACCTTTCTTAAAATAGCACTCTTTGTTGTTTTTTCAAGAAAAAATTTTAAATTCCGTGTTCCAGCAGGGCAAAAACTGTGACGATCATGATCTGTATGAGTACCGCCGCTGTAAGGGCTCTGTCAAAATAGGGCTTCGCCGTTTTGTGGTGAAATATCTTCATGCCGGCAAATGCCCCCGGAACTCCGCCGAAAAAACCCAGAACGATAAGAAAATCCTCAGGTATCCTGCGCCAGTGCATGATGGCAAAAAACTTGTCCGAACCGTATGAAAAAAAGGTAAAGAGCGAAACAATGAAGCTGTAGATCAAAAAAGGCAGTGCCAGACGGGGAAAGGCAATCGCTGCCCCGGCAGCAGGAAGAAGTGAAAATAAGAACTTCAGCATATTTGATCAGGATTCAAGCTTCAAAGCAAAAGACATGATACTTGCGTTATAAAGAAATGCCAGCAGAGATGCGCCCGAAAAAAGCACAACAGAGAGCACTGAATCAAATCCGCCCACCATGAAAAAAGCGAGGATCATGCCGATGACCGTATAGACACAGAGCACAAAACCGTTGCATTTGTTGGACCTTTTGGCGACCATGCAGCGGAGAAAAGAGATCGTCAGCACAGGCAGCAGAAGTACTGACATAACAAAAATGAGAAATCTGATGTGCCACGGAAAACCTGCAGCAGCAGGGGCGGCGGGAACGGAGTTGACCGCAGCAGAACTTTTGCGTTTGCCGAAAATGTTTACAACTGTACTCTCTCTCACCGGGATCTCGGCAATGAGTTTGCCGTCAGGGATCCCGATGATCCGCACGGTACCCCGGATCACTGCGCCGCCTTTCATGGATTCAAAACGTTCCAGTATTCCGGTGATCACTGCCTGTACTTCAAATTTCCTGCCGTATCTGACAGCTTCTTCAGTGGAAAATGATCCCCGGTTCCGCAGTTTGAGCATGATGGTGATCTTTTCCATCATATCTGCTTCGGCAACTTCAAAGATACCTGACGTGGCAAGTTTTTTGCGTAAAGTTTGTGTCACATAATCACTGCCGTCATTTTTGAAGTGCATTACGGCGATCTCTTTGATCTCCCCTCTCTGAGCTCTGAGATCCTCCATCAGTTTGACCATGGCTTTGTCAGCGACATTTTTTCTGGGACGGTCCGCCTCGGGTCTTTCAGGAGCCAGAAAGTGCCACAGCAGCAGAGCCGCCGATAACACAACAGCGGCGGTTCCTAAAAATTTCAGACAGGACTCCAGACAGACGGACTTCAGTATATATTCAAATATCTTGATTGCAAACATAAGAAGGGCTCCTTTATATTGGATTTGACGGTACAGAAAAAAACTCTTCTTCTCTTCTGTTCAAGAACTTTGAAAGAGGGATTTCTGACACTTTTGAAAAAAGTTTTTCTGTACCGCTGTTCTCCTTCAGTTGGCGACGCCGTTGACAAAAAGTTTTGCGTCGGGACCGATCTTCAGTTTCACGCAGCGGGATTCTGTTGCAAAGAAACCTCTGAAGTCCCAGGGGGTATAGCCTTTCTTCTTATCCGCTCCCAGTTCAACAGCTGAAAAAGTATTGCTGAGAAGGCGTATTTCAGGGTAATTTCTGCCGGGAGCAGCCATGGGACCGGGTTTGGTGAAGGGCTCTGAAGCAAACCTTAAAAATTTGGGCACTTTCTTCATTTTGGGATCCCCTGTAAAGGAGCTTCCCTTGCCTTTTGAGAGCTTCACAAACTCAGGATAGGTGGTTTTGATGCGTGCCATCTTCCCATCCTTGCGGGTAAAGCTGAAAATGGCGCGTTTGCTTTTGTCAACACGGGGCACGAAGCAGTTGAAACTTTCGTTGAGGGCTTCAAAGTTCCAGACGCCGATGAAGGCGTTGAAGATCTTCCCCGGGATGATATCGTAGACCACGTTGCGGGTGAAGTTGAACTTTTCATTCGCCATGTTGTGGATATACATGTGACCGACCTGATTGTTGAACCAGACACAGTTTCTGATGGTAAGATCCGGGCAGCGGTAGAAGGAAGCGCCGTGGAATCCTCTGGTAATGAAACAGTGTTCGATAAGAAGATTTTTCACAGAGTTGGCGGAGACGAAAATGGGGGTATATCCGGAACTGCGTCCATCGTAGAAACAGCGCCGCAAGGTGATGTTGCTGCCGCCGTTGATCTTGACACCGGCACCGCCGCCCCCCACCAGCTCTTTGAAGAAGATACCGTCGATAACGGTGTTGGGTTTATTCTCAAGGATGATGCCGGAGTCCAGAACTCTTCTGCCGTCGATAATGACCTTTCCCCGGGAACATTCCGCAAAGTGATGTTGGCGGAGCGGACAAAGAGCGTTTCATTGTAAACGCCCCCGGGGATCAGCACAGTGTCTCCGGGTCTTGCCTGGTTGAGGGTGGGTGAAATGGTCTTTCCTGTGACCCGGAGCGTCCGGGGCTGCTGCTTGACAGCAAGGGTGGTAAAGGAGTTCACTTTGCTTGAAAGGATGGTACGTTTCATTCTTTTGTCAAGCTCAGCCAGCTCTTCGTTGGAGTGATGGGTCCGCAAGGGGCTTCTGCCGCTGACCTTGAAGAAATACTTTGTTCCGGGTTTGAGGTTTGTGATACTCATGGAGTGCCAGTTGCCCCCTGAGAAGGGCTGTCCTGCCTTCTTTTCGCACTTTTCAGTCACGCCCCAGCGCAGTTCGGAAGAGCTGTTGGTGACGCTTGTCCACCATTCGATGTTGACAGTATCGTCTGAAACGGAGCGGACAAAAGGTCCCACGATCTCATTTTTCTGTACTCTGCGGACGAGACGGTTGGCTCCTGCGGGGAGTCCGTCAAAGGTCACTTTTCCTTCCAGAGAAAGGAGTCCTGCCCCTGCAATTTTACCCACGTTGCTGTGGCGGAACCCTTCAGCTTTTTTGAAGTCGGGGAGCACCTTGAAGACATTGTGGATCACCTTTACATTTTTACCGGCAATGGTCACTTTGGCGTTGACTTCGCAGTTGCTCAAGGTGATATTGCTGCCGCTGAGTTTCAAAGCTCCGGCGATGACCAGATTGTCAAGAACGATGTTTTTCCCTGAGATCTCCCCCCCTTTGAGAATGGCGCGTTTGCCGCTGCCCCGGGTGCGGAGTGTCAAATCCTCTGTTTTCACCGTGACGGGAGCATAACTTTTGGGGGGTAAAAGGATAGTGTCACCTTTTCTGAAAACTTCCGGCATAGTGGTCTTTACTTTGGCAATGGGGCGGAAATCGTGGTTTTCGGGGTCGGCAAAGTGTTTGCTCCACTCTTCTTTTTTGATTTTTTTCAGCAGGGAGGTATCTTTTGGATTGTATCCGTTGGTGTTGGCAAAGAGATTGTTGCGGCTGTCTTTGACGTTGATGTGTCTTTCGCAGTAGTTGTTTTCGGCGTAGCTTTTGCCCACATCGCCTTTGATATTGATACCGTCCTCACCGAAAGAGACACAGTTGAGGATGCGGCAATCCTTCATGATGCCGTAGAAGCGGATCCCGATGGGTCCCTGGCTGCCGCCGGTGTAGAGTTTGTACATGGAAACGCAGTTCCGGATGGTGTTGCGGGTGCCGCTCCAGCCGATGATGTTGCCCCCGGAACTGGGTGACTGAGAGCCGTTGGCAAAAGCGGTACAGTTTTCAATGGTACTGTCAGATCCGCCTGAAAGGGTGATGCCGTTGGCGTTGAAAAAGGCTGAACAGTTCCGGATCACACTCTTTTTGCTCTGTGCCAGCTGGACGCCGTTGATGCCGCTCCAGGCACCGGTCCTGAAGTGGGAGTAAAACCCGCTGAAATTGATCCCTTCCACCACGCAGTTTTCCCCGGAAAACTTCAATCCGTCCCCTTTGAGGACCGAAACAGTTATGTCGTGGGTCTCAGGCGCCTTGCCGTCGCTGGTGGAAATGTAAAGTTTGCCATCCTTTTTGAACCAGTATCCGTAGTTGAACTCCAGAAAGTCCACACTGGCGGCGGGAAAATAGATCTTGAAATTTTCCCTTTCATTGACGGCGGTCACATTCTCTTTCCAATCAGCGGCGTAGACAAATTTGTACCCGGGGACCTGTTTGAATTTTGGCGCCGGTTTATCACCGTGGATCAGGACAGAACCGGGCTCTTTGGCGCGGATGGTCACATTTTTCAGCACCCTTGCGATATTCACACTCTCATAGTATCTGCCGGGAAGAATGGTAAGGGTATCCCCGTTTTTCAGGGCTTTCACCCCGGCGTTGACCGTCTTGTATTTCTGACCGGCTCCGACAAAGATCTCTGCGCCGTTGAGCACAACAAAGAACGCAAGAGCAAGCAGCAGGGCAATTTTTTTCATTTCCTTGATCCTTCAATCAAACACGCAACTGTGAAATTTCCTCAAGGGTCTCGAGGAAAACGACTTGAGGCAGGGGACCGAAATCGTCGCTTTCGGTCTTCTGACCGTCCACTCTGAAATACATATCCTCTTCCCCCTCAAACATGGTCACTTTTCTGAATTTCCCGTCGCTGTTGAAGGCATAAGCCCCTGCATCGGGCCAATTCTGCACCAGATCATCTTTACTGACCACATCCATAACGGCTTGTCCGTCGCTTTCAAAGTAAAGCTGGATTTGTTCCATGACCCCCTCTCTGATGTCGGCGGCGCTGATGATGACCGCTTCGGACTTCAATATCTCCCGGGCACGTTCGATCAATTTACTGTTGCTCATCTTAAAAAATACTCCGGATCTTTTGTTATGTAAAATTTATTCAACCTGGCACCGGGCATTTCAGTTGAGAACTGAAAATCAAAGGTGCCTTTTTCAAGGAAAAGATAATATCCGCTCAAGTGACCTTTGCGGACCACTGCCATACCGGGGACACGGCTGATGAAGCGGGCGGTGTTTCTGGTCTTCACACTGCCGATGGCAGCTTTGCACCGTGCCCATCCATTGACCTGCCCTTCGGCAAAGAGGAAATAGCACCCTTTGGCGGGAACGGTGATCTTACCTGTGTAAACACCTTTCGCAAACTTCAAATCCTTCACCTGAATTGCCTTTTTCATGGCGGCGGCGGCAAGTTTTCTGTCATTGCTGAAGTGGGCATAGACGGTGACGGGCTTGGAAAATCCATCTTCAAAGCGGACCAGACACATACCGTTGTGGAGTCTTGCCATTTTCAAAGCTCCTTTGTTCAGTCTGACGGAGAAGGTGACTTTGCTGTTTTTGCCGATCTTCCCCTCTTTCGGGGTGACAGTGAAAAAGTTGTCGTTGACTCTTACTTTGAAGTTTCCTGAATAGTTTCCGGAAGACAATGTGAAATTGAAAACTTTGCCGCTGTTTTCAGGAGTGAAATTGATGACCTGTCTGTCAAGGGAAAGTTCCACCGGGCGGTAGGGGATCTCCATACCGTCATCCTGGAACGCCCCCAGATGCTTCATTTCAAGTCCAGCCACCTTTACGGCACGGTTCCGGGCGGGGGAGTCTCCTTTAAGGCGCAAATCTCCTCCGGCGGGGTCACGGTAACGGGGGTCGGCAAACACAGCTTTTTTCTCCTGTTTCCACTCTTTCAACAAATCTTTGAACTTCTTTTCACTTTCAATATCGGCTCCAAAGAAGAGATCATTGTCAAGATCACAATTCCAATTTTTCCACTCTTTGCTGATGTAACTGCCTTTGCCCATAAGGATATTGTTGCGGCTGCAAGCCTTCAAAGGGGGATTGTAAACGGGCTTTTTGGCGTGGAAATTACCGTAGACCCCGGCGGAAAGAGGACTCCAGACACTGTTGTTGATAATAAAAATGGCGCCGTCCCCCTGATTGCCCATGCCGTTTTTGAAAGGTATCCCGCAGCGGCCGTTCTCATCCCCCAGACGGTAGTAGACATTTCTGAACTGGTAAGAAGGTCCCAGACGGCAGCAGCCGGTGGAAACGCCGCAGTAAGAGCCCTGGACACGGTTGTAGTAGAATCTCACATTCATCTCTCCCCCCTCCATCTCGATGCTGTCGTCGTTGGAGTAAGCGAAAAGGTTGCCGTAAATATCGGCATCTCTGCCGAATCCCCCGTCGATCTTGCCGTTGCCTGAGCTTTCGATGGCATCGTTCCAGCGCCGGGCATCGCTGCCCACAAGATCGTTGTAGCGGATCACTGTGCCTCCACGGGTCTTGTCTACAAAGATGGCTTCAGGACCTGACGGATGGCTGTAGAACCAGCTGTTTGAACTGGAGTGGGGCGTATGGATATAGCATCTTTCAATAAGCTGCCGCACCCCTCCCTGAAGGAAGATCCCCCCGTCCCATCCGGTCATTTTCCCTTTGTGGACCCATCTGCCCATCTGGGTCATATCCCTGATCCGGTCGCATCTGCCGAAATTATATATCTCGCAGTTCCGGATCACCACATCTTCGCAGTCCACCAGTTTGATACCGTGCCGTGAACGGTTGGCGTCGATGGTCAATCCTTCAAAGATGACAAACTTTTTCTTTACGCACTCAATGACGCCGCCGGGGATGTCGGCTTTGCCTTTGAGGGTGAATCCGGGAGCAGCCTTGTAAAGAACGTATGCCTCCGGCTTGCCTGAAATGATATTTTTCAGCTCTCCCTTGAAATTTTTGGCATCAAGAATAATGGTTTTCCCCACCTTGAAATTGGAACTGCGGGTGCGGAACTCTTTGCGGATCTCATCTTTCACTGCTCCTGTAATGACGCCCCGGAATTCGTAAAGAGTATCCTCTTTCAGAAGCATGATGGAGCCGCGCCACGCCTTTTCCCGTTCCATATCCACAGGGTCAAGGACCGCTTTCCACACCTTCTCCCCCTTTTTCCGGTACCAGACTTTGAGGGAGCACTTTTTGCCCCATTCACTTTTTTTGCGGTTCACATAGTAGGAGCAGCTTTCAAAACTTGGCACCAGCAGAACTCTTCCGCTGCTGATGGTAACTTGAGTTCCTGTGGCATTGTCGGTGTAAATATTGGTCATGCCGTCGGCGCCCCGGTCGGTTTTCAGAGGATTTTCCTGACGGGCATAAAAGGAAATGGTCACAGGAACACCCTTTTTCACCTTGAGATTCTGGTAGAGACACTTGTTGTAACTGACTCTGGCGCAGAGTTTTCCTTCTCTGACATTTTTGCGGCACACATTTTCTTTTGTGCCGCCCCATGAAGCAATGGTGCCTGATTTTGAAAGTTTTTCAAAGGAGGGATTTTTTATTTCCGCTCCTTTGACTTTGATATCGTCAACATGCAGAAAGGGATAATTTTTGGCAATACCGCCTGAGATCCCTCTGAACCACAATGCAACATATCCATCCTTTTCCGGGGTGAAGCGGATCTCCATTTTCTCCCACTTTCCGGACATGCTTTCCCTTGAAAAGAAGATGTCGTGGAGATCAAATCTTTCGCCGCTGCGTCTTTTGGCTTTGCGCTTGCGGCGGCCCACATGGACACCGCTGTCAGCAGCAACTTCGTGGATCATCTCTTCAGAGACCAGATCAACTCTCAATCCGCCTCCCAGGGGGGCTCCTGAAAGCAGCACACTCAGAACCGGCAGAAGAAGAAGAAAGATTTTTTTCATTGTTCAAGACCCCCTGTATTCAGATTTTTTTGATTTTCTTGAGCATAAGTGCCAGTTGTGCCGGGCAGGAGGTAGCTTTGCTGCCGCAGTGGACACTTTCAAGCAGAGCGATGATCTCGTCCACATTTTTTCCGGCACAAAGTGCGCTCACAGCCTTGAGGGAGCCGGAACATCCCCCGTGGAACTCCACTTTTTCAACGGTGCTGCCGTCATCGCTCAAAGCAAGGTCGATGGCGGAACTGCAAACTTCAGGAGAGGTCTCATAACGGTACTTCTTCATAAAAAATCACTCCAATACAATGGTTTCATATTCATCAAATCTGCCGAAAGCAGGCACACTTGCAAAGGTGAAAAAGCGCTGGTCGGCACTTTGGATCTTATCAAGAAAAAGCTCTGAGTTGCGCTGATCCAGATCGCAGAGCACATCATCAGCCAGAACTGCCACAGGAACGGAGCTCTTCTCTTTGACGATGGAAAATTCTGCAAGTTTCAGCATCAGTGCCACGATCCCCTTCTGTCCTGTTGAGCAGTATGAGCGCATGACTTTTCCGTTTAACCGGAACTCGAATTCATCCAGCTGCGGTCCGAAAGTGGTACACTTGCGCTGTTTATCCTTCTCAAGATTTTTCTTGAGCAAGAAGAGATTCTGCTCTTTTTCCATTGAAGATGTGCTCAAATACCTGATCTCAAAGGCGGCATCGTTTTCCTTCATCAGCTCATTGACCTGATTGGAAATGATCTTTGCGTACTTCAATCTCTTTTCCGATATCTCAGGGCTGCGTTCCGCCAATTCAAGGTCAAAGTGGGATGCAACATCCCCCCTGCCGCATTTCAGAGCTCTGTTCCGCTGCATGAGGGCGCGGTTGAAATCAGAAAGGGACTTCAGATACAAGGGATCGATACTTGAGATCATCATATCAAAGAACCTTCTGCGGCACCCTGAAGCTCCTGAAACGATCTCACGATCCTCAGGAACAAAGGCAACGCATCTGAATTCTCTGATAAAATCGCTGGTCCGCAAAGGTGAAGCGCCCCCTATAAGGAGCTCTCTTTTCCCTTCGCAGCTCTCTTTTATGCCCAGCACATTTTTTCTTTTGCCGCTGTTATAGCGGCACTTCAATTCAAACCCATGCTCTCCCAGGGTGATCAGTTCTCTGGATCTGGCACCTCTGAAAGAGCGCAATATGCTCAAATATCCCAGAGCCTCAAGCACCGAGCTCTTTCCGGATCCGTTTGGTCCGGAAAGAACGATCTCTTTTGAGCTGAACTGAAAGTTCCTCTCCCGGAAATTCCGGAAATTTTTCAGTTCGAGGTACTCTATCACTGGGCAGGATTAGCCTTTTTACGGATAGGCATGATCACGTTGATGAATCCCTCTTCAGCTTCAAGCGCCACAGGATTCAAAGGATCGTTCAGCTTGAACTTGATGGTCTCAGCGCCGGTGATCCGCAGAGGATCGACCAGGAACTGGGGATTGAAGGAAACATCAAAAGCGTCTCCTGAGAAATCAACGTCAACAAAGTCGGTACCGTCACCCAGTTCGCTGCTTGAAGCTTCGATGGTCACTTTATTCTCAGAGAAGTTCAGCACCACGGAACTGGTGGCATCAGGCAGCATGAGAGAGACAGTTTCCACCTTGGCAAGAAGGGGTTCAACAGGCAGAGTGATGATCCGCTCAAAGCTGGCGGGAACCACAGAACGGTAGTTGGGGTAGTTCCCTTCGATCAGTTTGGAAACAAGTCTGAAGTTCGCCGCTTCAAAGCTGCAGAATTTGTCGCCGATGGCGATTTTCAGAGTGCCGTCGCCTTCAAGCATCTTCCGGGCTTCGGAAACAGCCTTCAAAGGAACGATGGCACAGCCGTCTTCACCGGTCATGGATTCAGGAGCCTTTTCCTGCAGAGCCATGCGCTTACCGTCAGTAGCGACCATGGTCAGACTGCCGTTGACAGCGTTGAAAAAGACGCCGGTCAGAGCCTTTCTGGAAGCATCGCGGCTCACAGCGTACATGATGGAGTTGGTCAGCATCTTGAATTCGCTTTCCCGGATCTGCAGTTCACGCTGGGCAGTGAAGAGGATCTCTGCCGGGTAATCAGCACTGCTCAGCCCCAGCAGACGGTATCTTCCGGTGCCGCAGGAGATCTTGATGTGATCGTTTTCATCCACATCGAATTCCACATCGGTACCATTCATGGAACCGGTCAGTGAAGCAAGCTTCTTGGCAGGTGCAGTGGTCACACCGGGAACCTCGATCTCAGCCTCAATAGAGGAGTTGATACGCAGTTCAAGATCAGAAGTGGTCAGCTCAAGCTTGCCGTTTTCTGCCTTCAAAAGCACATTATTCAAAAGAGGCATGATGGAACTGCTGCTGATCAGACCGCCTACCTTCTGAAGAGCCTTGTTGAGTTTTTCGCGGTTTACTTTGAATTTCATTTTTATTTTCTCCTGTTGTTTTTTCAAAGAAACGGTCGTTCCCCTTTCAGATTGTTGAGGCAATTTCAAAACTCCTCAAAATTGTCAAAGCGCCCTCTTCTTCGATCTGATAAAGGGAGCGTTTTAGGCTGTTACCTTGCAGGTAGCAGCCGAAAACTACCCTTTACAGCTCTTTGCGAATGACATCTTTGCCATT
>JAFTIE010000081.1 GCA_017457065.1 Lentisphaeria bacterium | reverse complement strand
GGGGCGGAGTAGTCCTGATAGGGGTCACCGATGTGGAATAGCATGGGCAACGTATCCCCCACCAGATCGTAGATCCGGATCATGCCCGGATCGTCAATGTTGATCCTCTGAAAATCCGGGTGGATCTTCAATCCCTTCAGCCCCATTGATTTCAACCGTTTCAACTCGCCGGGGATGTCATGATATGCCGGGTGCATGGTCCCGAAACAGCAGAAGCGTTCCGGAAATTTTTCCTGAAGAGATGCCAGATAAGTATTGGCTGTTTCCACCTGTTCCGGTTTTGTGGCACAGGAAAAGATGGTACAGCGGCGGACACCGGCTTCATCCATTGAGGCGATCAGATCCTCATAAACGCCGGTGCCCTCCCACTTGAAACCGTAATACCCTTCAAGCTGGGCAATGACCTTTTCTGCCACATGAGGCGGAAAGATATGGGCGTGAATGTCAAAAAATTCCATAAATTCAGCAGAAGAAAGAGGCGGGAACTTTGAAAGTTCCAGTCAGGACATTGATGATTTTTTCATTATCCCCCTTGAGGATAAGGGTCTCTGACTCAAGTTCACTTCCTGTCACATTACCCTGAGGGTCAAGAGTCATGGGCGCAAGAGTTTCAAGCTCATGGAAATCCAGTTCCTCTGAGCCGTTGAAAATACTGAACTGGTCAGCAGCGGAAAAGGGACCGTTTTTCTGGTCGTTGTCAGCAAAGTTGATGTACTTCCCGTCACTCCGGGCAGGAGTCCGGCGCAAGACAGCGATCCCCCTTGACGGATCGAAAGAACCGATAAATTCAGGGGCGGATGCTGAAGAAATACCGATCTGCAGACGGTTGGGACCACCCAAATCAAAACGGAACCACTCACCTTCAAAACTCATGCGTTTCAGAGGATCACCGTAAAAGTCAGTATTGATCCCCTTTTCAGCGCCTTTCGCGCACTTGCCGAATCCCACAATGCCCGCTGCACCGGGGAGCTGTTCAAGTGACCAGGCGGAAATGACGCCTTTATCCAGAGGACAAGGTTCAGCCAGAGTCAGAGTTTCAAAGGTGTGATAACACAGTGACTCCACACCGTAATCAGGTGAAGCAACCGCTTCGACTCTGCGGCGCAGGGAAATTTGCAAAGTATTGCCCTTGCGGTTGAGAAGAGAGAACTCCTTGCCGATAACGATAAAACCTTCCCCTTTTTCAAGAACGGTATTCTGAAGTTTGTTGATCCCTTCCTGAACATACCAATCCCCCTGAGGCGGATAGTTGAAAGCAAAATCGCCTCCTTCGGGAGCGGGCCACAGGGAGTTGCCCCCAAGATTGTTGAAGTTGTCAGGATCAGGATTTTCAGCAAGATCGGCCTCAAAGCGGTGGATCAAAGTGCCTTTGATCTCAGCCATGATCCTGCCCTGCAGGTTGTTTGAAACAAGGATATTTCCGTCGCCGCAGGGAATCCGGATCAGCTGCGGATCGATCTTTTCAAGACGTTCAAGTTTTGTCATCGCTTTTTCCTTTGGTAAAGAAGTTATCGTTGAACACTGTCAGCTTCTCAATATACCATAAGGATGAAAAATTGTCAAGAAAAATTGTATTTTTTTTTCTGAGCCCTTGCAATTCCGTTTTGCGGTGTTAAATTATAACCAGAGTACAAGGATCCCGTGATTCCCGGGATCCCTAAAAATCAAGTTGAAGGAAAAAACAACATGAGTGACAAAGTTAGAATCGGTATTATCGGTGTCGGTACCATCGGCTCCGTACATGCCAACAACTACGCCAAAGTTGAAAACGCCGAAGTGGTCGCATTGTGCGACATCCTGCCCGATCGTCTGGCAGAGAAAGCCAAGACCCACGAAGTTGCCAAAACCTACGCCGACTACAATGATCTGCTGGCAGATCCTGAAATCGATGCCGTAAGCGTTTGTGTTCCCAATAATATGCACGCCCCCATTGCCATCGCCGCTCTCAATGCCGGCAAACATGTTATGCTTGAAAAGCCCATGACCTTGTCTGCTGAGCTTGGCAAACAGATCATCGCCGCCCGGGATGCAGCCGGGAAACAGCTGCAGATGGGTATGGTATGGCGCCAGAAACCCTCCGCCCGTCTGATCAAAGAAGTGATCGAAAACGGACGTCTGGGTGAGATCTATCAGATCCGTGTGAAACTGATCCGCCGCCGTGGTATTCCCGGTCTGGGCGGCTGGTTCACCACCAAAGCCCAATCCGGCGGCGGCGGTCTCATTGACATTGCCGTCCACTTCCTTGATCTTGTCATGTGGCTTTCCGACAAATGGAATCCCACCAAAGTCAGTGCCAAAACCTATTCAAAATTCGGCAGCCCCATCAAGGACTATCACTATGTGAGCATGTGGGCAGGTCCTCCGAAAGCCGATGGTGTCTTTGACGTGGATGACTACGCTGCCGGCATGGTCCGTTTCGGCGCCGAAACAACTCTTTCCTTTGAGGTTGCCTGGGCTTGCAACGCAAAAGATGAGTGCTATGTCGAACTGCTGGGTGACAAGGGTGGTATCAAGATGGATCTTGAAGCCGATCCCGTTCTCTGCACCGAATTTGACAACCGCATCGCTGACATCACTCTGCAGTATGACAAGAAGGATGAAGGTTTTGCCGATGAGCTCCGCAAGTTCTGCAACGCCGTTCAGGGTAAGGGCGAAGTTCCCGCCACCGGCGAACAGGGCGTGGTCGCCATGAAACTGCTGGATGCCATTTACAAATCCAGCGAACTCAACTGCGAAGTTGACGTCTGATCTTTCTGACAGAGAAACGAAAGTGCCGCCTACCTCTTGCAGGGGCGGCACTTTTTTATTGTTTCACCTCAAACAGCAGGGATATTTTCTTGTTTTTCCGTTTCATGATCTGTACAGCAATTGAAAAAACTCTTTTGCAATGTTATATTATTCCCCGTCAAATATTTTGTATTTTTCAGGAGATATTTCAGCTATGGCAAACTCAGCTCCGCTTTTCAAAGTCGGCATGATGACCGATACACATATCAACCACACTCCGGGCAGCTGTAAAAAGCTGAAGGCGGCATTAAAGCTTTTTGCAGCCGAAAAGGTGGATATAATGATCAACTGCGGAGATATTGCCAATCACCACAACCTTGAGGCGTACAAACTTTACCGCCGTCTCATCAATGAAGTCTATGCTTCAGAAGAAAAGAAACCGGAAGAAATTTTTATCAGCGCCTATCACGACTGGACCAAACCTCCGGAAGCTGAAAGCTCCTTTGCCTCAATGAAAGAGGCTCTGCAAGTGCCCCACAACATGCAGGACAAACTGACATTCAAAGGGTACAACTTTCTCATCATTCCTCAGAATATCACCATGGAAAATCTGGAATCAGCTGTTGCCGCAGCGGTGGCTGAAACTCCGGAAAGGACTGTTTTCGTCATCGACCATATCCCCCCTTACGGTATCTTTCACAACGGTAAGCTCTGGGGAGACCAGCGCCGTTTTGATGTGATGAAAAAATTCCCGTCAGCCCTCCATATTTCAGGACACATCCACGCTTCACTTTTTGATGAGTCCAACATCTGGCAGGGGGATTTCACTGCCGTCAATCTGGGCGGTCTTGCCAACTGGGGCGGAGACTTTGCCGGAGTGCTCCCCAAATCCAAACCGGCAGGGGAAGTCGTTATCATGGAAGTTTTCAAAGAAAAGCTCCTTTTCCGCCGCATTTCTGTCATCAACTCCAAAGAGTATGCCCCGGACTCTCCATGGTGTATTCCTCTTCCCTTCCATGGGGCAACAGCACCTTATAATGCTGCAAGGCGCAAAGCAGCCTCCCTGCCCCCGGCTTTTTCGTCCCGGGCAAAAATAAAGTTGAGTACTGAGGGCAGAAAGTTTGAAGCGCTGAAGATCCGGTTCCCTGAAGCTGCGCCTGAGGTTTTCAAATACAAAGTCAAAATCAGTCAAAAAAATGCAGATGGAACTTTCCGGGAGAGTGCCATAATGGAAACTCCGGGCAACTTTTATAAAGCCGCCTCATACAGAAAATCTCCTGTTGAACTCTCTCTGCCAGCCCTTTACTTTGAGAAGGGAAAAAATTACAATATTTCTGTCATTCCGGTCAACTTCTATGAAAAAGAGGGTACTCCCCTCTCAACTTCGTGGAAAGCCCCTGCCCCCGCAGAGTCAAAACTTATTTTTGAATGCGGAGATCCTATGAAAGAACTTTCATTTTTTGCAGAGGCAGAAGGAGAAACAAAGGTGAAGAAAGAGGGGGAATTCTACACTCCTGAGTCTTACAGCGCCCGCCTTGAATTTCCTGAAAATGTATTGGCGGCATATCCACCTGAAACAAAAGTGCGTATGGTGGTTGATCTTCACACCATTCAGGAATCAGACGACACCCTTCCGGCTTTCATGACGGTGGCGAATCCAGCTCCGCTGGCAAACCTGTCTGGGCGCATTTTCACTGCCGCTGGAGATGTCCGCAGCCGTTATGCAGCGGAATTCCCTGTCAAAGCAGGAATGCGGTACGCCTTGCTGCTGCGCTCCTGCAGCAACATCAGGATCAAATTCGATTATGTCAAACTGGAACTCGTTTCCTTACCCGGAGAATCAAAATGATGAAAAAGATTTTTTCTCTTTTTTTTCTTTTCACATTGGGATCTGTCATTGCAGCAACTTCTGATAAACCGATTTTGCGGGTCGGGCTTTTGAGCGACACCCATGTCACAAAGAATATCGCCAGCTGCAGCAAGGTGAAAGCGGCATGGCAGATATTCAAAAAAGCCAATTGCGATCTGGTGGTCAATCTGGGAGATATTGCTGAAGTTTACAATCAGCAGGCTTACCGCCATTACCGCAACACAGTCAACAGCCTCTTTGCCCCCGGAGAAAAAAAGCCCCGGGAACTCTATGTTTACGCAAATCATGACCGTATCGGTTTCAGCGATATAGCCAAGGCTTTTGCCGCAGTCAAAAGAGATCTTGAGTGCCCCAACGCGCCTTATGATACTCTGATCCTCAAGGGGTATCCTTTTCTGGTATTCCCCCAGTTTCTTGATTTTCAGCGTTACGAAAAGACCATTGCTGAAGCCATAAAGAAATTTCCCGGCAAACCGATATTTGTTCTTGATCACATTCCGCCTTACAACACGGTTTCTCACAGCAAGACCTGGGGCAACCTTGACCGCCGCAAGATACTTGATAAATTCCCACAAGTCATCCACCTTGCCGGACATGTTCACGGTTCGACTTTTAATGAGCGCCACATCTGGCAGGATAAATTCACCGTTGTCAACGCCGGTAGTACACTTTCCGGAACGGTGCTGATCATGGAAGTTTTCAAAAGCAAACTTCTTTTCCGCCGTTATTCCCTGATCGACGGTAAAGAGTACTGCACCGACAAGGTGTGGAACATACCGTTGCCATTTGATCCTTCTGCAGCCCCCTATCGTTTGGAGCACCGTAAAGCCAAATCATCTGTTCCAGTGTTTCCGGCAGGGGCAAAACTTGCAGTTGTGCCTGCAGAAAATATCAGCGGATATGTTATTCTTGAGATTCCTGCTGCCGCTCCGGAGGTCCATTATTACATGGTCACCATCAAAAAGAAAAATGCAAAAAACAAATGGGTGCTTGTGGCGACCCGTAAAGTCAACAGCGCATTCCCTTTGCGTCCGATCGATCGCCCCCCAGTGCTGAAACGGTATTTCTCTGAAGGATACTTTGAATCACACGCCGAATACCACATTTCTGTGCAACCCTTCAACTTTTACGGTAAAAAAGGGAAGTCTCTGGAAATATTCTGGAAAGCCCCTCAAAAAGCCAAGTCAGAAATTCTCTTTGAATCCCGCACCCCCATGAAAGATCTGCCCTTTATGACCGGTCTTGCGGGGGGCGAACCTTTGAAACGGGAGGGGGATTTCTACATCCACGATGTTCACTATGCCCGCCTGGTCCTTCCCGATCGTGTCTGGAAAAATATCCCTGAAAATTCCCGTATGCGTTTTACCGTCGATATGCACACCATCCAGAAAAGTGATCTTTACAGGCAATGGACGCTGGTTTTGCGGAACCCGATCCCCGTTGTCAACGCCAACAGCCGTATCACGACTTTCAGCGGAGAATCTGTCAACCGCTATGTGATCAACTTCAGGATGACTGAAACGGATTACAAATACTATCTTCTGATCCGTGAAGGCGAAGCGGGCAAGATCCGCTTCAACTATGTCAAACTTGAAATACTTGAGGATAATCTCAATAATAAGGATGTAAAAAAATGAATGATCGCAGCATTATGCGTATTGCAGAACGGGTGGAGTGCGTTCTTCCTTCCCCTCCCCGTGCTGTTTTTGATCTTGCTTCAACTCTTGACGATGTGGTGGATCTGACACTGGGGGATCCCGACCTGCCGCCTCCTGAAAATGTCCGTGCAGCCGCCTGCCGTGCCATTATGGAGGGCAAGACCCGATACTCAGCCAATGCCGGATTGAAAGAGCTCCGCCGAGCCATCGCCGCTGACGCAGAAAAGAATCTGGGGATCTCCGTTGATCCCGACAGCGAAGTCATCGTCACAGTGGGGGCTATGGAGGCAAGTTTTCTTTCCCTTTACACGTTGCTGCAGCCGGGGGATGAAGTGGTTATTCATGCGCCTTTCTGGATCAACTACTCTCAGGTGGTTCGTTCATTGGGAGCAACTCCCGTTTTTGTCTACACAAAGCCGGAAGAGGATTTCCAGCTCACCGCTGAAGCTCTTGAAGCAGTTCTCACTCCAAAGACCCACCTTGTGGTGCTGAACTCCCCCAACAATCCCACCGGCGCCATCATTCCCGATGGGACTTTGAAAAAAATTGCAGCTCTTGCTCAGGAAAGAAACTTTGCCGTGCTTTCTGATGAGATCTATGAGTCTTTGATCTATGACGGAAAAACCTCAAAGTCCATCATCTCCTTCCCCGGCATGAAAGAGCGTTCCATCCTTATCAACGGCATGTCAAAGCGTTTCGCCATGACCGGCTACCGTCTGGGCTGGGCGATAGCCCCTGCCCCGGTCATTGCCCAGATGACCAAGATGCAGGAGAACATCGTTGCCTGTGCACCTCTTCCGGCGCAGTACGCAGGTATCGAAGCCCTGAGCGACAGGACAGATCCAAGTTTCATCCGTGAGGAATTCCAGCACCGCCGGGATGTCTTGTACAACGGCATCAACGCCATTCCGGGACTGCGCTGCAAGCCCATTCCAGCCACCTTCTACGCCATGGTGGATATCAGCGGTTCAGGACTTGAAGCAGAAGATTTTGTCTACCGTATGCTCCGTGAAGTAAGAGTTGCAACAGTATTCGGACCTGCTTACGGCGGAGAGTGTTATAAAGACTTCATCCGCATTGCCTTCACCATGAAAGAAGCCCGTCTCAAAGTCGCCATTGAAAGAATTGCCGATTTTATGGAAAAAATACGGAAATAAAAACTTGATTTAAAATAACACAAAGGAGATCCCATCATGTCACTCCCCCCTCTTGCGATCAATCTTTCCTACCCGGAAAAGGGACCTATGGAAATTTACCTTTCTCTGCTGTCTGAATTGGGTGTCAAACGTGTATCCCTCAATTCAGTGACCCTGCAGAAAGTTATCTCTGACAGTGAATTTGCCGCCGCAGTCGTAAAGTCTGCCGCCGACCACAACATCACCATTTTTGACACCCATGCGCCCCACGGTATCGGTGATTCTCTGGGTAATCCCCTCCCCGGCGGAGCAGAAAAATCCACTCAGGTCATGCTTGACTCCCTGCGTGCCACCGCTGAAATCGGCGCCAAAGTGCTGACCATGCACACCGCCCGCACCCGTCTGGTGGACCGTTTCGCCCCGGAATCAGGCGCTATCGAGCGTGCCGATCTGGACGGTGCCGTGGAACGTTCTCTGCGCCAGCTGGATGTCCTTCTCCCTGAAGCGGAAAAACTTGGTGTCGTCATTGCTCTGGAAAATCTCTTTCTCCCCTCAAGCACAGCCTCTCACCTCATGCGTATCATGGAAAAGGCACGCTGTGCCAATCTGGGATTCTGTTATGACTCAGGACACGCTCTCATTGTGGAAAAAATCCCCGGCAAAACCCCTGATCAGATCGCCGAATGGATAGCTATCGGCTGGGACAACAGCACCATGGATTTTCAGGATGACCAACTTGATATCATGCTCAACGATGTTGTGACCACCCATTTCCACGACAATGACGGCAGGGGTGATTTGCACCAGCTCCCCGGCAACGGAGTGGCAGATTGGAAACGGATCGCCGAAAGGATCAACCGGGCTCCCAGACTGCTCTCAGTTCAGAGCGAAGTGGGCGCAAAAGCTCTCATGGGCGATTGGAAAGAATCTCTGCGCAAGTTTGCAGAAGCAGGATTTTCCATCAACTGAAACTGAAAAGAAGAAGGCTGCTGCCGCTCCTTTGAAAAGGTGCAGACAGCAGCCTTTTTTATTGGTTTTTTACTTTCTCTTACTCGCCATGATTTTTTTATACTGGGAGGAAAAGTAGGGCTGACGCATGATTTTGCTGATGACTCCCATGTAACAGGGGATCAGCAGCGCCGACAGAATGGCAGCAGCAACGAAAACACCGCGGACACCGGAAAGCCAGATCGCACCTCCGGCAAAAACTGTTGAAAGCATGATCCCGGCACTGTTGGCAGTGGTTGAAAATCCGAAGACCTTGCCTCTTTTGCGTTTCGGAGTGGCCGCTGAAAGGAGCTTCTGCAGCACAGAGTAGATGCCCCCGGCTGCCAGATACATAAGGGTACGGCTGATACCGAAGACCCACAAATTGGTGGCAAAAGCCTGTATAAATATGGTGATCACCGTTACGGCAAACACTGGAACAAGTATGTACAAAGGCTTGATTCTGTCAGAAAGGTCACCCGTGATCGTGCCTGAAAGCAAAGCTCCGACTGCCACAAAAGCGCTGATGATACCTGTCCAATATGCCGCCTCTTCGCTTCCTGTGATCAATTCTATCTGCATAGCAAGATAGGGGACTTCAAAGTAACGGACAAATCCCGTCAGGAACATCAACCCCAGCATCATCCACACGGCAGTGGTAAATTCAGGCATCCAACCGCCCAGACCGGTTTTGACATGTTTGGCAGCTGCTTTCACCACAGGTTTGAAATCTTCATGGGCAAGAAGTACAATGAATCCAGCCAGAAAATACATGGCGCCGCAAGCCATAAAGGTGAATTTGTAACCGTAATAGTGGACCACGATCCCTCCCACCACATTGCCGAGCATGGTGCCGCCCCAGATGGCTGTACTCAGAACACCGAGGGCAAAGCCCTGTTTGTTTTCAGGCGTATTTTTCACCAGCAAAGTTTGGGATGCCGCCGTCGTTCCGGCACAGGCGGCAGACAAAAAACGCAGCAGAACCAGCATCGCACCATTGGGCGCATAAGCCATAAGGGGAAAGATCAGTGCCGTTCCGAAGGTCCCTCGCAAAAGCATAGGCTTCACCCCGAAACGGTCAGAAAGAGCTCCCCAGATCGGACAAAATAAAGCATAGCCGAAGGTTCCGAAAAAATAGAACGCAGACATCCAGACTCCCCGGGTCCTTTCGTCGGCATATCCGAGGACATCTTTCAAAAAGAGGGGAATGAAAGGCATCACTGCAGCAAATCCAGCCAGCACCAGAAGCTGGGAACTCCACATTAAAAAGAGGTTCCATTTCCAATGTCTGTTGGTATCTTCAATGATATTCATTTCAACGCTTTTTTCCCTGTCAAGAGGTAATTTCAAAAGTCATTCAAAAAATGGCAAAGATGCCATTCGCAAAGAGCTGCAAAGGGTAGTTTGCACTTGCTACCTGTAAGGTAACAGGCGCTTGTCCCGCCGTAGCTTTATGCGAAGGCGGAAAAACGCTCCCTTTGTCAGATCGAAG
>JAFTIE010000080.1 GCA_017457065.1 Lentisphaeria bacterium | reverse complement strand
GATCGTAGGAAGACAGAAACATGACCTTGCTGACCGGGTTGAGCAGAGCCCGCAGGTACAGAGAGTTTTCGTCCATGTTAGTGAGAAATTCAATATCTCCGGCGGCAAGACAGGGGGGGACGAGCATGGACTTCCATCCTTCAATTTGGAAATTTCGATAATCGTTTCTTTCAAAAGTCTTTTCATCAGGGGAACGGCACGTTGTGAAGTTTTCACGATGTCCTCAACAGAGAGGGGCTCTTCAGAGAGTCCTGCCGCCAGATTGGAAATACATGAGATCCCCCCAACTTCCATACCACAGTGACATGCCGCAATGGCTTCGGGGACTGTTGACATGCCGACGGCATCAGCGCCGAGCTTTGCCATGAGGCGTATTTCTGCCGGAGTCTCAAACTGGGGACCTTCCGTTTGGATGTAGACTCCTTTGTGCAAGGGGATATTGCACCTTGCTCCGGCAGTGAAGAATGCCTGCTGAAAGCGTTTGGAGTAGACTTGACTCATATCGGGGAAGCGGGGACCGAGAAAATCAATGTTTTCACCCCGCAGTGGGGAGGGGACTCCGAATTTGATATGGTCCTCAATGACCATGAAACTGCCGGGGGCGAAAGCGGGATTGATCCCCCCTGAAGCATTGGTCAGAAGCACCTTTTTGACCCCCAGCATCCGCAGAAGCCGCAGGGGCATGACCGTTTCTTCAATGGGGATACCCTCATAATAGTGGAGCCTTCCTGCAGTGACGACTTTGATACCGTTGATCCTGCCGAAAACAAAGACGCCCTTGTGGAAGGTCGCTTTGGGGAAAAAGGGCAGATCGGCATAATCAACGATCATCTGATTTTCCACAGTGTCGATAATCTGTTCCCAGCCGGAACCGGGAACAATGGCGATTCCGGGAAGAAAATCACCGATTTTCTCTTTCAGAGAAGCCAAAGCTGTACGCAGTTTTTTTTCCATGTGTGTGAGAACTCCTGATGTTTCGATTTAATGTATCACAGAAAACAGTTTTTTCAAGTAGAGGTAATTTCAAAAGTCATTCAAAAAATGACAAAGATGCCATTCGCAAAGAGCTGTAAAGGGTAGTTTGCACTTGCTACCTGTAAGGTAACAGCCGCCTGTCCCGCCGTAGCTTTATGCGAAGGCGGAAAAACGCTCCCTTTATCAGATCGAAGCGAGGGCGCTTTGACAATTTTGAGGAGTTTTGAAATTGCCTCAAGTAATACTTGCAAAAAAAGCAGTGATGGTGTATGTTATCCATAAGATTCAATGCAAGGAGAATTTTTTATGGCTATTCCCGTCACTTTGTCCTACATGGACTCTGAAGGCAGACAGCATTTTTCCCCCGGCGTCAGCGCCGCAAAGGGGGGAGTTCTGGATATCATCGACCAGACATTACTTCCCCGTGAACAAAAAAGGCTGAAACTGGAGACTCCCGAAGCCGTCTACGAAGCTATCAAACAGCTGCGTGTCCGTGGAGCGCCTGCCATCGGGTGTTCTGCCGCCATTGGACTTGCGGTGTGTGCTCAGCGTTTTGAAAGTTCTTCTCCGCAGGAGCATTTGCAGAAGATCGAAGCCTGTGCCGCCTATCTTGATTCCTCCCGTCCCACGGCAGTGAATCTTTCATGGGCGCTGAAACGGTGTGCGGCAGCTGTTACGGGAAAAGACATTGCTGAAATGAATCAACAGCTTCTTGATGAAGCCCTCAGGATCACCTCTGAAGATATTGAACTTTGCCGTGCCATCGGCAAGGCGGGAGCAGCGCTTCTCAAGCCCGGCATGGGAGTTCTCACCCACTGCAATGCCGGAGCCCTTGCCACAGCGGGCATGGGCACGGCACTTGCTCCCATCTACGCCGCCATGGAGTCCGGATTTAAGGTCAAGGTCTACTCAGACGAGACCCGGCCGCTGCTCCAGGGCGCACGGTTGACCGCCTGGGAACTGGCTGTTTCCGGGGTGGATGTGACCACCATTTGCGACTCCATGGCGGCTCAGGTCATGAGAGAAGGCAAGGTGGGGATCGTCATCGTCGGAGCCGATCGTGTCGCCGCCAACGGAGACACCGCCAACAAGATCGGCACCTACCAGCTTGCCATTGCTGCAAAGTACCACAAGATCCCCTTTTATGTAGCGCTGCCTTTTTCAACCATCGACCGAACTATTGCCGACGGTTCACAGATCCCCATTGAGCAGCGCAATGGGGATGAGATCACTCACTGTAAAGGGGCAAAAGTTTACAACCCCGCCTTTGATGTGACGCCCCGTGAACTGATCACAGGCTTCATCACAGAAAGAGGGATCCTGACAGAGATCTGACATCTTCGGTATCATTGTACTCAGAGTTTGCAAAATTGTTCAGAAGCTGAAATGACAAAAGCCGAGTACTGCAATGTCGGTATAAAGGCGATATTATATCCCCAGAAATTCAAATGAGGATATTGGCATTTTCTTTAAGAATGTGGTATATTATACTTCTAACGAAAATAGCAGTTGATTTTTTCAAAGGGATCATGGATGTCAGACAGTAAAAATACATTGCCTCCCCGATCACGCAGGCAGCGATCCGCTGAAGATACGTTGCCGCCACAGCGGGAGAAAGCTGCCGGTGACTCTTCGGGACAAGGAGCTGTGCTCCTTGGCAAATACAGAGTGCTTGAAGAACTCGGAAGAGGTGGTATGGGGGTTGTCTGTCGCTGTTTTGATGAAATTTCAAAAACAGAAGTGGCGATCAAGACCCTTGCGCCGGAGCTTGCCGCAAGCAGCTGGGAAATGGAGAAAATCAGGGAAAATTACCAGATCGTCAACAAACTTCACCATCCCCACATCGCCAATTACAACGCCCTTGAATTTGATGAGTCCCGCGGGGAATATCTGCTTGTAATGGAGTATGTTGAGGGTGAGGAACTGCGTTATTATCTCCGCAGAGTCAAAGAGGCGGGGGATTTTTCTGAAAAAAAGGCTCTCACACTCATCCGTCAGGCGGCAGAGGCAATTGATTTCGCCCACAGCATGAAGGTGCTGCACCGGGATATCAAGCCCGCCAATATGATGGTGGACCGATATGGAAGAGTCAAAGTCCTTGATTTCGGACTTGCGGCGCAGATCCACTCCAGTCTTTCCAAAGTATCAGTGACCAAACTTGACTCAACGGCAGGCACCGTTTCCTACATGGCGCCCGAACAGTGGCGCGGACAGGTTCCCGATGAACGTGCCGACCAGTACGCTCTTGCGGCAACGGTTTACGAAATTTTTGCCGGAGTTCCTCCTTTTGAAAACGCTGATCATGAGATCTTGCGTCAATGCGTTTTGACTGAAACTCCGAGACCTTTGCGTGATGTTCCTGAATACATCAATACAGCGGTGCTCCGTGCCTTGAGCAAAAAGCCGGAAGAACGCTTTGAAAGTTGTACCGCCTTTGCCGAGGCTCTTTCCGGAAAAATTGATCCTCAAGAGGATCGCAGTTCAGAAACAAAGGAAGTGTATTCTGATTTTGCAGATCAATATTACGATTTGGATTATGCTCTGGAAGAGCTTGAAAAAAAAGCGAAGGCTTTGGAGTTATCTTTCGATGCCAACACGGATTATCAGCGATTGGCAAGAAACGGCAAAAAGGCATTTGAATTCAAAGACTATGCTCGTGCCGTCAGATATTTTTCTGATGCTTTAGCTATTGGAGAAAAGATTGTTGCCGAAGAAGAAGCGCGCCGGAAAGCTGAAGAAG
>JAFTIE010000079.1 GCA_017457065.1 Lentisphaeria bacterium | reverse complement strand
CTTCGATCTGATAAAGGGAGCGTTTTCGGCTGTTACCTTGCAGGTAGCAGCCTCAAACTACCCTTTACAGCTCTTTGCGAATGGCATCTTTGCCATTTTTTGAATGACTTTTGAAATTACCTCTTATTTGCATTATTACTCCTCTGGGCGTATATTATACAGGAAAAATCTCAATATGACAGGAGCAAAGAAAAATGAATATCCAACATCATGACAGTGCATGTGATTCAACAGATAAACTGCTGGTCCTTCTTGCGGGACAATCCAATATGGCAGGGCGGGGCTATGCAGGAAGCGACGATCTGACAGCCATTCCCGGATTGGTGATGATCCGCCCTGACGGCAAGTGGCAGTCTGCCATTGAACCCATTACCAAAGACAGAAAATTTGTGGGGACTTTTCAGGCTTCCGGGGAAAAGGTGGTCAGTGACGATCCCTTTGAAACCGTTCTCCCCCAGGGGGACCAGAAGGTCTGCGGCGTGGGACCGGGACGTACCTTCGGGCGTCTGCTGCTCCAAGCCAATCCGGGAAAGAGCGTGGGATTGATCCCCACTGCTGTGGGAGGCACCCCCATTTCCGCCTGGCTGCCGGGGGGCGTTGATACATACGATCCTGTGAATCATCCTTACGATGACGCCGTCAAAAAGGCGCGTGAAGCTCAGAAAAGCGGCAGGATCGTTGCCGTTCTGTGGCATCAGGGGGAAAGCGATTCCGTCAAAAACAACGAAAATTATCTGCCTGAGCTCCGCAGCGTTATCGAAAATTTCAAACGGGATCTTGATCTGGGGGACGATGTGCCTTTTATCGCAGGAGATATGGCTTCATTTTACGAAGAAAGAGTGAGCTGCCACATCGACATTGTGGACAACGCTCTGAAGGTCCTTGCCGCAGAACTTCCCTTTTTCCGCCTTGTCACCACCAAAGATCTTGCCGACCGGGGGGATAAACTCCACTACGACACCCCCTCTCAGCACATATTCGGCGAAAGGTGTTTTGAAGCCTACTGCAGCTTCAAAAAGGAGCGTTGACCCAGAGCTTAAAGCTGTTTCAGGAGTTCAAGGGCAACGTAGCGGTTGCCTGCTTCTGAAATATGGACTCCGTCACCGGGGTTGAAAAGGTGGAGAGGCTCTTTCATTCTTTTCATGGGGGTGTAGAGATCGACGACCTGACAATCGAACTCTTTTGCTACTTTCCGGAGCATACGGATATACTCTTCCAGCAGCTCCGGGCGTCCGAATTCGATTCTTCCAAGCCCCCGTTTGGCTCTCTTTTCCATATTGGCAAGACAGACACTCCGGAGCGGACACACAGGTGTCATGAGAACGATTTTCATGCGGGGATTGTGCTTGCGTAAAAGGTTCAGCACCTGACGGAAGGCTTTTTCTGCTTCAGCGAAAGGCACCTGGATCTTGCCGTCACGCAGCACTGTGTCATTGTGTCCGAGGAAGATGCAAGTCATATCAGGAACTTTTTTGAATATTCCGTCGTATCCTTTGGGACGGTAGGTTTTGACTCCTGTCAGCCGGTCCCGCACCCGGGTGATCATATCCCCTTTGACTCCTGCGTTGCAGACTGATACCTTGCGCTCTTTGAGGTACAAGGCAAGTTTGTCGGCGTAGTTCCGTCCCCGGTGAAAGTCGCTCAAACTGTCGCCCAGTATGAGGATCCGGCTGCCGGAAGGGATCCTGCATGAAGAAGCTGCTTTCTGCAAGGCTTCAAGTTCTCCTTTTTCTGCCACTTCAAGGGTCGTGACGGTGTTGGTTCCCCCTGCGGCTGCAACAAGATGGTAACTTCCAGCCTTCTTTATCCCCTGGGGGAAGGAGAAAAGGAGTTTCCCCTCTTTGTCAGCATGGCTTGTACAGATGCGGACTTGCTGTTTGTGATCTACGATGTAAAGTTTGCCCTTCCCGCCGGGTGCCGCCCCATGATAGCGGAGCGTAAGGGGCTTGTTGACGGCAGTGAGGGTATGGGGCGTTTCAGCGTTTATCCTGACACCTGCATCAGGAGAATCGTAAATACGGAACGCATCAAAGAAAAGCTCCTTGCCGGACTCCAGTTCCAAAGCAGGGGCGATCCTGCCGGTCACGGCGTTTCCGGGATCGTAGACAAAGGAGACACACTGCCACCTGGCAGGATCAAGTTTGATCCTTTCGCCCCGGAGCAAGGCGGTCTTGGAACTCCCCGGCATATATGGGAGCACCACCATCCGGGCGATACCTTCTCCCCGGAGTTGGACTTCCAGTTTCAGCCTTCTTCCCATGAGGTAGTTGTCTGAAAACCTTGAACAGTATACCGACGCAGCTTTTCCCGGCACGACTGCGGTCATGCGGGCACAGCTTTTCCCCTGAAAAGCAAAACGGGAACTCTTTTCAACTTTGCCGTTGATAAGGGGGCGCCAGTTGGTTGTTTTTCCTTCAAACTCCCCCTCTTTGAAAAGCTGCCGCCCAGCGGGGCTTGGGGGCTGCTTTACAACTTTGCGGACCGGTGCGGGAAGAAGCGTTTTCCCCGGTTCAAGAGTGAAAAAATATCCTTCGCCGCTGCGGAGCGTCATTTCAAAGGAGCTCTTGCCCGCTGAAAGCACTTTGCCGCTGAAACAATCGGTCACTTTCGCCGTAAAGGGCAGTTTGACGGTTACTTTGCCGTTGGCAAGGGCGGTGAGGGCGAGAAAACGGTTGTTCATCATGACAATGGCTTTATCCGGAGCGAGCACACAATGCACCCCCGCACTGCCGGCAATGGCGTGGAATTGTGCTGCCGTCAGAGAGTTGGGAGCTCCCAGAAAGACTGAGGTCCATCCCTTTTGTTTTTTTATCCCTGCAGCAGGGGTGTTGTCATCAAGATAGCGGGAAATGATCCGCGCCTGAGGATCGTTGATAACAAAGCGGGGGACTTTGCCTATGGGGGAGGAATCCCTTTGATCGTGATAGGCACGATAGAGATTACCGGGAGATTGCCGGGGCGTCACAGCCGGAGTCGTCATCTGGGGAAGATGTTTTACTTTGAACCCCGTGAGCCGGGCTGTCCTTTCAGGATCAAGACGTTTTCCGGCAGGATCTATGAATCCTGCGGCATAGTTGAAGATAAGGATCTTATTATCTTTTTTAAGTTTTTTGTTGATAAACGCCATATCGGCATCATTCAGTTCAAACTGATTGGCGAAAAAGTAGACTTTGTACTTATCCCCGTCAGGAGCGCTGAAAAGCTCTTTGGCAAAACGCACATCAATGGGGATCCCTGACTGATGGAGTGCGAAAAACTGGTACATCATGGGGAAACTTGCCGCCCATTGACGCTGATTCAATATGGCATCCTGAGAGATGACCGCCACGACTTCAGCTCTGCGGCGGGCATCCTTGCGATTGTGGATCTTTTCAAAAAGTTCCACGCCCCGGCGGATCTCTGCCATCATGCCGGGATGGGCATGGGCGCCGCAGAACATATCCAGATACCACCAGCCGCCGGTCCCGGAAGAAAGCTGTTCGGCGGTGAGTTTCCGCACAGTCTGACGGAACTCTGCCATGTTGGCGGGGATGCCCACTTTCAGGTGTTTCAGCTCTTCAGCATAGATGGAGCGGAGGAAGGAACGGATATCCAGTTCGCTGATCCACAATTTCTTTTTCCGTGCAAAGGACTCCATGGGGGCAAGGTTGCCGAAGGGCATCCCGCCCCGGCGGTTCTGATAGACCGGCTGGGTCACGATCACATCAATGACAGGGCTTTCAAGAAAAGCTGTGGGATCTTTCACGAAAAACTTTTCCATCTGCCACGCCACACCCAGAACCGGTTTGGCAAGCTCCTTTTTTATAGCTGAAAGCATGATCTCTTTGACTTGCCAGATCCGTTCCTGACGGAACCTTTCGTAGTCGATTTCAGCCGCCTCCTTTTCAGGGTCGAAGAAAAGTGGAGAAAGCCCCTTTTTGTACCTTCCCCAGTGTTCTGAAGGGACCTGTGCCTTTGCAAGAGTGACCTTGCTGTCACCCCATGCCTGACGGAGACGGCTGTCGCTGCCGTAACGGCGTGTCAGATATTTTTGCCACGCTTTCACCCCCGCAGGGCTGTAATCCCGGTAACGGATCTCAAACTGTCCGTCGTGTCCCCCTGCCACAAAGCACCCCACCACGACCTTGTGGAGATTTTCCTTTTTCAGTTCACGGATGAACGCCCGCAGCACCTTTGCCGCATCGGTAAAGGGTTTGTCAGCGTAGGGTGAAGGCCAGGGGAAAAGTCCGGGCCCATGAGGTTTGGGGGCGAACCCCCGCAAATGGAGAGAATTTCCCCAGGCTTTGTTGCCCTTTTCATCCAGCCAGAGGGTGTCGGGATTGTACTTGAAGTAGTCGGCGGGCCATGTGATATTGAGTCCGAGGACCACATATATTTCAGGCTCCTGCCGGATAAGGCGTTTAAGGCGTGAGATCAGTGGGGCAAAGTTGTACTTGTCACTGCCCGCACTCTGCCAGACGGGAGCGGAAGAGATCTCAGTGATGCTGCCTTTGGTATGGGGACCTGCAAGGTCGTTGAGATGGAGCGTGAAGTTGCACACCTTGATCTTGTTGTCATAAAAGAGTTTATAGTCCCCCAGTTCCGGAAAGATCGCCGAAAAGTAGATCACAGGGGGAAGAAGTTTTCCGTCGATCTCAAGACCTGCTGCGCCGGAGGGATAAAAGCCCACCTTGCCCGTGGCATTGCGCCGGGCAGCGAGGCGTTTTTTCGCCTCAGCGGGGGAAATGCGGCAGATCTCGGGGATGGAGTAGGCTCTCCGGGAGCTCCATGAAGCCCCGGGCAGAGCAAGGTCATCCACATAGATCGTTGCCGGGTCGCCGAAAAGGCGGATAACGGGACGCAGACGGCGGGAAAAGGGCCTCTTTTCGGCAAGACCGATGCGCTGTTCCCACACGCCGGGGGCGTTGTTCACAACAAAGGATTGGCTCTGCCGGGCAGAACGTCCGAGGGATGTTCCCTGATAGATAAATTGCCCCTTTTCATCTTCAAAGCCGAAAATGAGCATGGTACTGCCCGGAGTGACTTTTGCCTGATAGAATCCCCGCCAGAAAAGGTGTTCGTTTGGGGTGGTTTTTATGAAATCACGGCAGCGCAGTTCCAGAAATCCTTTGCTGTTTTTTTTGGTGATCTTCAAAGAGCCTTTCCCGGTGCGGGCACGGCTCCGGTCATGGGCAGCGCTGCCTTCTGCACCTTCAACCTGGCGCAATTCCCAGAAGTTGATCCCTTTTTCAAAAGAGGCATCAACGATCTGCCCGGGGAGAGGGGGACCGTATGCCGAACCCGTCCAGCGCATTTTTTTACGCAGAGCAGGGGTCAGGCGGGGGGAGTCCAACAGCGCCATGCTTACGGAGGTCACAAGTTTGGGGTCTTTGGAGTCCAGAAGGCGGGAAAAAACCTTTTCATCTTCGCACACTGTGACCAGCGCCGCCAGAGCGTAGCCGTGCAAGGCGTCCAGACGGCGGTTTTTTTCCGGCACCGGACGGCGGAGGATCTTCAAAAGTTCAGGAACTGCCTCCGGACAGGGGACTCCGGCAAAGACCAGAGTCCGCAAAGCGGCAAAGCGCACGTCGTAGTGGGGACTTTTCAGCAGGGAAACGCTCTCTTTGAGCAAAGGCGTCAAATCCTCGTGCTGCTCCTGATATGTGATCAGACGTTTGACTGTTTCACCGGGAGTTTCCCCCGCCGTGACTCTGCCGTAGAGCAGAAAAAGGAGCAGCAGTACAAAAAAACGGAAAGTGTTTTTTTTCATCTTTTAAAAACTCCTTTTTCAATACCAGCCGCACCAGCCCCTGAGAGTCCGGACTGAACCCAGTTCGATATAGGGATCGTAGGCATTGACCTTTTTCATTGCCACATGACCGTCGGCGTAAAGGATATTCAGCTTGTTGCCGTGGCGTTCTCCGTCAGGATTGCCCATGCGCTTGGTGGCGGAAGAGGAGAAACTGTAGGAAAAACGGTGACAGCCGAAATGTCCGCCGTTGAAGGCATAGGTCTGGCGGGCATCCATAATGACATACATCCCTGAGGGATAACGGACATCGGTGGTGTGAAGGGCTGAGTTGGCATTGGAAACCTTTGTATCCACTCCCCGGCGGTAACGACCGCCGCCTGCGGTTTCGTATGCGATCCCGTAACCGGGGTAAGTGACATTGTGAGAGTTGGCAACATAGTTGGTCTGGGCATACTCTTTAGGGGGATTCAGAGAGGG
>JAFTIE010000078.1 GCA_017457065.1 Lentisphaeria bacterium | reverse complement strand
TTCCCCTTACCGGTCACCCGGAGCATTCCGCCGTCAATGTCGCAATCTGCCACCTTGAGCGCAGTCAATTCTGATGCCCGCAATCCTGACCCGTAGAGCAGCTCGATCATCAACCGGTTTCTCATCTCCAACTCCCCCTCAGTGGTACTGAAGGCCCCGATCAGCCTGTCAACATCAGATTCAGAAAGAAAATCCGGAAGGATCTTCCACCGCCGGGGAGAATCCATGACAGCAGTAAAATCCCTTTCAATACGCCCTTCATCAGCAAGATAGCTGAAAAGCAATCTCAAGGAAATGAGCCTTCTGGCAACAGTCGAACTTTTCAGGGGATGTTCCTTACAGTACTGCAAGTAATCCAGAAGATCGTCCATCTTGAGGAGGAGCCAGGAACTTTTACCGGAATCAGCAAAAAAGGCGGCAGCATCCTTCAAATCTGAAGCATAAGCAGACACAGAGTTTCCGCTCAATCCCCTTTCGATGGTCAGATGCCCTGTCAATAAACTGATATCCCGGTCAAATCCCATTCAAGCGCCCTTCCGGAAAAATCACTTGACGGAACTGCGTTTGCTGTACCGGTGACACTCTTCAAGGTAGGAAACAGCTTCTTCAGCGGTATCCACGACCTTGAAAAGATCCATATCTCCGGGAGAGATCATTCCGTCATCAACAAGCTGCTGTTTGAACCAGCTGACAAGTCCGCTCCAGAATTCGCTGCCCACAAAGATAATGGGGATCATGTTGATCTTCCCTGTCTGCACCATGGTCAGCACTTCTGAGAATTCATCAAGGGTCCCGAATCCGCCGGGGAAAACGACCACTGCAGATGAATATTTCAGAAAACAAACTTTCCGGACAAAGAAATAACGGAAAGAAAGAGACTCATTCTGATAAGGATTGGGATACTGTTCCATAGGCAGCTCAATATTGAGTCCCACAGAACGGCCACCGGCTTCAAAAGCACCTTTTGAGGCAGCTTCCATGATTCCGGGACCGCCGCCTGTGATCACACCGTATCCGGCGTTGACCAACTGTTTTCCGACCTCAACAGCTTCATTGTAATACTTTGAATCTTTCGGCGTTCTGGCAGAACCGAAAACTGACACATGGAGCTGCCGGGCATTGCCCATTCGGTCAAAAGACTCGACGAACTCAGACATGATCCGCAATATACGCCAAGACTCAGCAGGCATGAAATCAAGGTTATTGCCGTAATTATTACTGTTGTCAAATTCCTGACTCATCTCAAATCACTCCTTCAAACGCTCACTGTCTCTTTTTACTCAATAGGGGCAAGCTGCTGATAAACCGGATCAACTCCGGGGGAGCTGAAAGGTTTGGGGGCATTGGCAGGCTTACGTCTCAGCGCAGGATATTCATAATTCAGATAGAACCGTTTATTCTCGCTGAGATCTTCCAGAACCACCGCATTGCGTTCAGCATAGATATTATAGCTGAATTTCCACAACTTTCCGGTTTCCCGTTCCATGTCAAAACTCAACAGCCGGGTATCGGGATCTATGGAATATTTTCCTCCCCACTCCCAGTAGGTCAGTGAACCGGGAATATTTTTCCCTGCTTTGACACGGAGAAAGATAAGATCCTCATAGACCATGGCAAACTCCCCGCGGTCCTTCCCGGTATACTTCCCCCCCTGCAGCTGCAGATTCCGGCAGCCGGTAAGGGAGAAAAGGATCCCCAGCATCAAGATGATTCCGTAAAATTTCTTCATAAACGCCTCCCGGAGTTGGTTCAAATCACGATATTGATAAGACGTCCTTTGACAAAGATGAATTTCCTTATCTCTTTGCCTTCCACCAACGCGGCGATTTCGGGCTGTTCAAGAGCTGCTTTGCGTGCGGTCTCCTGATCGCAGTCCACGCCGACCATGATCCGTTTACGGGGTTTTCCGTTGATCTGGATCATGACCTCGACCTCATTGACTTTGAGTTTTTCTTCATCCCAAAGGGGCCACTCAACGTATGCAACTGACTCGTTGTGTCCCAGGTGTTCCCAGAGTTCTTCGCCCAGGTGGGGCGCAAAAACAGCAAGCATCTGAACAAACTTTTCAGCAGCCTCACGGGGGATCTCCTTGAGTGCGGCAAGTTCGTTCAAACAGACCATCAAGGCGCTGATAGCGGTATTGAATCCGAAGTTGTCCAAATCATTGGAAACCTTTTTGACTGTGCCGTGAATGACTCTGGCAAGCTCGGCGGAACAATCTTTATCGACCACGGGAACAGTGGCAAGCACACGGCAGGCACGCTTGAGGAAGCGGAAAACACCTTCCACACCGGTGGTGTTCCAGGGTTTCACAGCCTCAAGGGGACCCATGAACATCTCATAAAGACGCATACTGTCGGCACCGTACCTGGCGATCACATCGTCAGGATTGACCACATTGCGCAGAGATTTGGACATCTTGGCAGGAAATTCGACCAGTTTTTCGCCGTCTGCCTTGCGGACAGGCCCTTCGGGAGTGAATTCCACCTGATCGGTAGGAACCAGAACGCCCCGGGTATCTTTGTAGGAAATACCCAGAATCATTCCCTGATTGATAAGTTTTTTGAAAGGCTCCTTAGTGGAAACCAGTCCCAAATCATAGAGCACCTTGTGCCAGAAACGGGCGTAAAGCAGATGGAGCACTGCATGTTCCGCACCGCCGACGTAGAGATCCACAGGCATCCAGTATTTTTCCTTGGCAGGATCCCAAGCGGCGTTGTCGTTGCCGGGATCGATGTAACGCAAGTAATACCAGCAGCTGCCTGCCCACTGAGGCATGGTGTTGGTCTCGCGGCGTCCTTTGCGCCCTGTTTTCGGGTCCACATAGTTGACCCAGTCGGTGGCTTTGGCAAGGGGGGGCTCACCGGTGCCGCTGGGCTTGAAGTCACTCATCTGGGGCAGTTCCACAGGAAGGTCGTTTTCATCAACCAGCTCAATGGAGCCATCTTCATAGTGGATGATGGGGAAAGGTTCACCCCAGTAACGCTGACGGCTGAAAAGCCAATCCCGGAGTTTGTACTTGACAGCAGCTTTCCCCTGATTCCTTTTGGCAAGGAAGTCAATGACGGTATTTTTGGCATCTTCAACGGAAAGTCCGTTGAGAGAAACTTCAGCGTTTTCGGAGTTGATGTGTTCGCCTTCGCCCACCCAGCACGCCTTACCGGCAAGGATATCCCCGTAGTTGACACCGGCCTTTTCAGCAACCTCCTTTTCAGGTTTCAGAATGCAGATCACAGGCAGATCAAACTTCTTTGCAAAGTCAAAGTCACGGTCATCATGGGCGGGAACAGCCATAATGGCACCGGTTCCGTAAGAGATGAGAACGTAATCTGCGATCCAGATGGGGATCTGAACACCGTTCACGGGGTTGACGGCATAAGCTCCGGTGAAAACACCGGTCTTGTCAGTGGCATTTTCGGCACGGGCGAGGTCGCTCTTGTTGGCAGCTTCTTTGCGATAGGCATCAACAGCCGCCTTCTGCTCAGGGGTGGTGATGGAATCCACCAGAGGATGCTCGGGAGCAAGAACCATATAGGTGGCACCGAAAAGAGTATCGGGACGGGTGGTGTAAACGGTGATCTCAACACCCTGGGGAGTCTTGAAGATCACTTCGGCACCGGTGGATTTACCGATCCAGTTGCGCTGCATCTCTTTGATGCCTTCGGGCCAATCCAGATCGTCAAGATCCTGGAGCAGTCTTTCGGCATATTCAGTGATCTTGAACATCCACTGTTTCATGGGGCGGCGTTCAACAGGATGGTTTCCCCGTTCGCTGCGGCCGTCGATAACCTCTTCGTTGGCAAGAACGGTTCCCAGAGCGGGGCACCAGTTCACGGGAACCTCGGCAAGGTAGGCAAGACCTTTCTTGTGGAGCTGCATAAAGATCCACTGGGTCCACTTGTAGTAGCCCCGGTCGGTGGTGTTGATCTCACGATCCCAGTCATAGCTGAAGCCCAGAGCCTTGATCTGGCTGCGGAACTTGTCAACATTCTTTTTGGTGGTGATCTCAGGATGAGTTCCCGTTTCGACGGCGTACTGTTCGGCAGGAAGACCGAAAGCATCCCATCCCATGGGGTGCAACACGTTGAATCCCCGCATCCGTTTGTAGCGGCAGGTGATATCGGTAGCGGTATAGCCTTCGGGGTGTCCCACGTGGAGTCCTGCGCCGGAGGGATAGGGGAACATGTCCAGACAGTAATATTTGGGTTTGTCAGAAAAATCATCAGCTTTGAAAGTCTTGTTCGACTCCCAGTAATTCTGCCATTTTGCCTCAATGGACTTGAAATCATATTCCGGATTCATAAACAACATTCCTTAATAAATAATGAAACAAAAACGTCTTCGTGATAATATACCACCAACTGAAGATTTTTTCAATATCTTTCCTGTTGATATGTCAGGTTATTTTCACAGGAAAAATGGCTCCTTGACATTCGGCGGGGAAGGTGGTATATTATCCCCGAAGTAAAGTGCAAATCCCGTAAAGGTACAAAAACATGAAACAATTGATCGACAGCCGATGGCAGTTCCGGAAAGACGATGGCAGTTTTTCCGATTTTGAGAAACTTCCGGTGCGCACTCTTGATGTGCCGCATGACTGGTGCATCGAAGACGGTGCTTTTGCCAAAGAAAACTATATCCCCAGTGTCCGCGAGGAGGGACATCTTGAATTCCGCCATGACTCCTTCCTGCCCAGAGGGTGGGGCATGTACAGGAAACACCTTGAAATACCTCAGCTCTTTGAAAACCAGAAGGTTTTTATTGAATTTGAAGGGGTTTTCGGCGAAAGCACCTTCTATGTTGACGGTGTCAAAGCCGGAGAAAACGCCTCCGGGTACACCGGTGCGCTCTATGATATCACCCCTTTGGTTTCCGGCAAAAAAGAGACGGTCCTTGAACTTCACGTCTCAGCCGAAAGGATGCAGGGCTGGTGGTATGAAGGCGGCGGTATCTACCGTCATGTCCGGCTGATCGTCAAGCCGGCAACTCACCTGGTCCCATGGGGAACAGCGGTCACAGCTTCAAACATCACTGCTGCTTCAGCCGGAATAAATGTGAAAGCTGAACTTGCCGGGATCACTTCAGAAGCCTTTCTCCTGCTTGAGATCTTCACTCCTGACGGAAAAGTTGCGGCAAAGGCGGAACGGTATCTTGACAAAGCAGAGTTTTCGATCATTGAATTTGATTTGACCGTGGATTCACCTCAGCTCTGGGATGTTGATTCTCCCCGCAGATACCGGGCAGAGCTTTCTCTCAGGAGTACTTCAGGTGTTGACAGAGAAAATGTCAACTTCGGGATCCGTTACTTTGAATTCACCCCGGACAGGGGATTTTTCCTCAATGGCAGACCTCTGCAGCTGCGGGGCGGAAATATCCACCACGATTTCGGCGGTCTGGGTACAGCATTGCCGGACCGTGCCCATGAAAAGAATGTGGAAGTTCTCAAAGAGATGGGTGCCAACATGATCCGCTCCGCCCACAATCCTGCCGCCCCTGCCCTTATGGAGGCGTGCGACAAACTGGGCATGCTTCTCTGGGCAGAGACCCGGAACCTGCATCCGGAAAGAGGTGCTGAAAAAGATCTGACCGCCCTGATCCGCCGTGACCGCAACCATCCCTCCATTATTCTCTGGTCTCTTGCCAACACGGCGGGGGGACAGAATGGGAACCCCAATCTGACACGCAAATTGAAAGTGCTTCATGATCTCGCCAAAAAACTTGATCCCTCCCGTCCGACAGCAGTCGGTCTTGAAGCCAATGCCGATGCCAATGCCAACGGATTTGCCGATACGGTGGATGTTGTGGGATACAACGGCGGCGGCATGAGGATCGATGAACGCGATCATGCCAACTTCCCGGAGCGCTGCATGGTCATCAGCGAATACGGTTCCGGCAGGGGAGCCAGGGGCATTTACGAAGAAGAGGAGTTTGGCGAAAGCGGAATCTTTGAGATCCTCGGTGACGGCAGAAAAATGGCGAAAAACGGCAAGTACTGTTCTGAACTCGGACTGCTTCAGGTACACTCCAGAGAGTGGGAACACGTTATGAAGAATCCTTTCCTCGCCGGCGGTCTCATGTGGTCCGCCATTGAATACCGGGGAGAAACCTGCGGCTACCCGGTCGTAACCAGCCAGTTCGGAGTACTGGATATCTGCCGTTTCCCCAAAGACGTCTTTTACTACTACCAGATGCAGTGGACCGACAAAGATGTACTCCACATCTTCCCTCCATGGAACAGAAATGTTCCCGCAGGGACCCCGGTTGAACTTTACTGCTGCTCTAACTGCGACTCCGTTACACTGGAACTCAACGGCAAAGTCATCATGGAAAATGAA
>JAFTIE010000077.1 GCA_017457065.1 Lentisphaeria bacterium | reverse complement strand
GTCCGTTGTTCCCTGGTCCTCAAACAGAGCGGCAAATGCCTGATCATCCCCGGGCAGGACGCCCCCGGCACCTCAGCCGAATACGACCTGACCGCCCACCTCCCCGCCGGAGGCTACGCCCGCTGGAGCATCTCCGACGCCCAAGGCCGCCGAGCCTGGAGCAATCCGATCTACTTCTGACCTCCCCCGGGGTAAACCACCACCTTCCACCGGTGCTTTACCCCGGCAAATAGAAACGCAATACCAACAAGCCCCTGAAACCCCGGGGGCTTTTATTTTTGGAAAACTCTTTTACCATAGAACTTGCCAAAACTCTTTGTGCCATTTTTCATATTTAATTGCCGTATGACAAAGTAGTTTAATGATTGAAATAAATCATTTTTCTGCTATATTATAATGAAAAGTAATAAAAGGATTTCAATATGTTTGACAAACTGTTTCAAGATGTAATTAAAGGGGTACTGGGAGGAATCTTGTCTGGTCCGGACATTGTAGAGTCACCCTTTGCCGGACTGGTTTATTGCGGCAACTGCAATGCTCCCATGTTTCTTTCCAAAGCAGTCAAGAAAAACGGTAGGGAATATCTTTACTATGTTTGTCAGAAAGATGACCGCAGACGGAAACAAGCAGTTGGAGTGCGTTGTCACTGTACGGTGTCTGTTGCGCCGTTCCAGCGGTAAACTGGAAATCCAAGTGGAAAGCGAAGATACCCCGGAACAACCGATGACTCCCTTGAAAGCAGCAATTCTGCAGGCACATCAGGGAATGGCACAGTTGACTTCGGGGAAAGCAGCAACAATGAATGAAATCGAAGAAAAGCTCAAGATGGATCGCTCATATCTCGCCCGGACACTGCAACTGGCAAACCTTGCGCCGGATATTGTAAAGTTGATATGGGAAAACCGTCATCCGTCAACATTGACCTTGGATAAACTTCGCAAGGGAATTCCGGAAAGCTGGGAAGAGCAGCGGAAGTTATTCATTTTCTGAAATTTTATGCATTGCACTTATACAGGAAACAATGCCGCCCTGGACCCAAAGCAAGGTAAATACAAGTGCGGGGAGCTGCCTGTTTTTCCAAGTACCGAACCGTAAAGAGAGGAACAGCTGGATGCAGCTACAAAGCTGCCAAATATTGCCGGAACCTGTGAGAAAAAAATTTGCTCCACCCAGGATCACTCCGGCAATAAACCCGGCACGAGCAAGGCAAGGCCTGTAATAAATACAGCTGCTGCCAGAAACAGTACTGCAATGCAACAGATTTTTTTTCAATATCTTACACATGGACTTATTTATTGCCATGCCCCGTTCTGCCACGACATTACTTTTCCGGAGGGTAAAGTGACGGATCTGTTTTTCAGATCACTGCCGGAAATCGGAATAAGCTGCCCCTTCATTTGAATATATTTTTTTCCATCCGGCATCAAGATATAATCGGCAAGGAAATCCTGATTGTAATCAATGACCATTGCGTTATTGTAGTTCAGCATGAAACAATTTCCGACAACGGCCCAATAAAAATCACTTTCTTTGGCAGCTGCTCCGACTGCGATGATATTATCGTTCTCAACAATAACCGAGGCCATATTGTTCTGCCAACGGCAAAGGAAATCATTTTTTTGCCCTTCAACCCTAAATTCATCTTTTTTTGCAGGCACAGAAACAAAACAATGATAAATGAGGTAAATATTTCCCGGAAGGAGTAAAAGTATAACGAAAATCCAAATCAATTTTTTGTGCATTTTTTTTCCTTATTTGTATTTATTGTATATTATTAAGATAGTACGAATATCATTTTTTGCAAGTGCATTGGCAATTTTTTCATAAATATCTAATTTTTCCTCAAAAGTCAAATTTTTTGATTTTGAAACAACATTTCTGGTTCTTCCTGCCCATATCTTGTATTCGGTTGCAATAATGGCAGCAGCTTTTACTCCTCCAATCACTTCTCCCGTTACAGCAGGCAGATATTTCATTTCCAAAGCATTTTGAGTTGCTTCCGGAAGATTTTGTAAGAATTGGCTGCTCGTTGATTTTTTTTGCATTGATGTTTTACTTTTTGAATCTGGAGCTTTTATTTCTACAAATTTGCATCGGCAGTTGGGGTGAATTGGCAGTTTTGGTTTATCTGGATCGTCTGCCCGGAAGACTTTACCATGATGGACGAGACAAGCCTTGCAGCTGTTTGGTCCTTTGTCGGAAATAAACCTCACAAGCTTAACTTCTGTTTTGCCTTTGAGCATCTGTATGATTTGATCTAATTCCATAAAATGTTCTCCTTTCATTTTCTCTGCCATTGATCGAAAATGTCAAGGTATTTTTATTAAGAATGGTAAGCATAGAGTTTTGCAAACTCTTGTTTGCGTTTGAGGGGGAAATCAGAGGGGGGCGAGTCCCCCTCTGAATCTGTAAAAGTTATAGGAAATGGCGATTTTAGAGGTTTCGGCACATTTCAAGCGGGTTGGATCAGAGGTTTAGAAGTGACGATTGGCGAAGGATCTGCCGGAATGAGTTTTCAAATATGCTTCAAAAGCATAGGCTTTTTCTTTGGAGGAAAAAGCAACGGCTGTTTCAATTTTCCACGGTTTGAATTTGGAGGTGTGTGGGACTTCTCCGGCATTATGTTTGGCAAGTCTGGCTTGCAAATCTTCCGTAACTCCCGTGTAACGGTGCGTTTCTGTTGCAACATCGACCAATAAGTAAACGTAGTAGAATTTTGCCATGCCGATTTTCTCCATTTTGAGTAAATTGCCCGGTTAGCCCGGCTTCGGGTTGCTGCGCAAATTATTCCGCATTCATTGCCCGTAACGCCCGGCTTCGGGTTGCTGCGCAACTCTTCCGGCTTCGTGATACTACGCCGTGACAAGCCGCCGTGGCAGGCTTCACTTTGGCTGCGCCAATTTCCGCTCCGGTCTGCGCCGATGGCTTGCCCGGGCGTAAAAAAGGCAACCAAATTTCTTTGGTTGCCTTTGTGAAGCCTGGTGGAGCAAAAGAGACTCGAACTCTCGACCCTCACACTGCCAGTGTGATGCTCTAGCCAACTGAGCTATTGCCCCGTGATCATGTGTTTAATATATATCCGATTTTCGATTTTGTCAAGAGACTTTTTGACTTTTTTTCAATTTTTTTGATTTATTTTACTTCTGTCAGCTTTATGTTGTCGATCCAAACTTTTCCAGTGCCGTTCCGCAGGTAAAGTCCGACGTAGGGAATGTGTTTGCTCCCAACATCAGGCGTGGTTATGAATTCGTGCTCAAAACGTACCCAGTCGTTGCTGCCTGTCATGGGCTGACCGGGGAAGGAAAAAACCTGCCGGATCGCTCCGCTGCCTCCATTGCGGATGTCGATGTAAAATCCGCCACGCTTCAGAGTACGCACATTTTCAAGTTTTACAAAGTAGGAAAAACGGTATTTCGTTTTGGGCTTCAAATCCCTGATGTACTGGCAAACCGTTTCTGTACCGGGTGTCGTCCGCTCAAGACGAAGAGATCCGCCAGCGGTCCGGAACACCCTTTCATCACGGTTGATGACTTTTCCGCTAAACCAGTTGTTTTTATTGCCCCAGTCACCGATGAAACGCTTCTGGAGCACCTTGCCGTCAAAGTCTCCGAACTTGATGACAGAGTTGTCCGCTCCTTCCTTGCCCACCTTGATCACACCGCAATTCTCAGGGATATGACGGGGGAAAGGCGCCCATACATAGTAATTCATCAGCTTTTTGCCTTTGATGACACGGCCACGGGTAAAGTTCGCCATGAACTCCTTTTTGTCTTTCAGTTCAGGCATACTGCTCAAAGGTATTCGCACTTCGACCACCCATTTTTTGCCGGGAACGACTCCTGTTTTGTACTCAACATTGCTGCTCCATTTGAAGTCGTGCTTCAGAAAACTGCGGTTGTCTGAAAGACTTCCGCTGCTGTTTATCATGATCTGATAGATCAATTCAGAGTGTTTTGCAGGAGCAAAGAAAAACTCCACCAGATTGTCCTGCCAGATGAAAAATTCATCCTTCTTGCGTACCGGCGCCACCATGGCATCGGTGTAGGGTTCTTCGCACTCGGCGGCGATGTAGATGTTTTCTTTGTCTTTCAGCAGTTTGATGGTGGTATTCACCTCGTTGACACTGCCCTTCCGGGGGATCATGTACAGAGGTTTGACGCTCTTCCATGCCTTTTCATTGATTTTACCGTCAATAGTGATTTTTTCTGCGGTTTCACCCATGAATCCTGTCCAGACGCTGCGGTCGCTGTTGGCTTTGTCGTAGGCTTTGCGCCCTTCGGCAACTTTGCCCCACAGCTCTTTACGCATAAATTTGATGCGTTCAAGAGAACTCTTATCTTTTCCCGCAGCCTTTTCGGCATCGTCGAAAAGCTTTTCGATCCGCTTGATCTCGGCGGGAGGATAGATCTTGCTCCACAAATCGTACTGCGAAGGCAGCACCGCCTGGGGTCCCGCTGAAGTTTCACGGATGTTGGTCATTATGTCTTTCACCCAGTGTTTTTCAAGGGCTTTGTACACCTGACGCATGAAAGGAGCTCCTTTGCCGTACATGAGCTGACAGTGTTCCGAAATCACTTTTTCAACGTCGGTATTGTTGTCCCACATCACTTTGCCGAAGATGTAGTAATTCAAAAATCCGAAGATCCAGTGGTCAGTTTCGCACTCCATGAAGGCGCCGAAGGTGTACTTTGAGGCGCGTTTGTAGAAACTCCCCACCACCTCAGGGGTGAAGTTGGGAATATCAGCGATACGGGCGCCGCTTTTGTTGACATAGGTCCACAGATAGGTTTTCTGTCCCAGTTTTTTGTTCCAGTCAAAGAGAAGTTTGAAATCTTTTTCACGCTCAGCGGCGTTCAGCTCCTTCCAGGGACCTGTGATCGCCAGCTGGATGATCATATTTTTTGGGATCTCCATGGTGGGGATGAGTTTGTACTCAGTATACGCCATAGCGGTGATGTATCCGGGAATCCTGTTCTTCTGCAGCCTTTTGGCGATGTCGGTCTTGAAGCGCCACACATGATCGGAAACGGCTTGCTTCCCTTTGGCGTAGACCGCTTTACAAGGTCCGCACTGGCAGGGAAACATGGAGTCGTTGGGCATGATGTTGAAGAAGGGACGGTTGAAAAGCTGTCCGTGCCAGTAACTTTTGCCGTTGGGCATGATGACCTTGCGGCTTGAAGCAGGCTTTCCCTGAAGAAAGGCGGCGGCGTCCTGATAGATCACCTCTTTGATGGGAGAGCTGAAGCAGACGTGTCCGTCTTTGTAATTCGGATGGGTCACATTGGTGCCGTCCAATCTTCCTCCATCGGCGCGCAAGGCGAAGTATTCGGGGTTGCTTTTGGCAAAACGCTGGATCAACCCCAGATAGGCAAGTCCGTGGCAGTTGGGGATGTTCAAAGTGCTCATGCGGCTGCGCAGTATGGTGAGACGGTTGGTGTCGCTGTACTTCATTCCCGAAGGCATAAAGTCATTTTTATTGCTTTCCATCCCTTTGTTTTCGATACAGTAGATCCGGCGGTACTGGCTGTCAGGACGGTCGGCAAGGTCGATGGAAGGCAGACTCCAATTTTTCTTTTCCGGCACGACAGTTCCGATTTTGCCGGGGAAATAGAATCTCACACCGCCGAAACGTTCCAGAAATTCATAAACAGCGTTGAGGGTCCCTCTTTCATTCCAGCTGGCGATGCGGGGGGGATGTCCGGCAGGATCATCGTTGCCGATGAGGATAATGTTCCCTTTATGGGACTTGATATAGAATCCGTCACGGTCCAGTTTTTTCAAATCAAGACCCGCTGCTTTGGCAGCGTCTTTATCCCCCACCAGAAAGGCGCATTTCTTCCCTGTGGCTTTCTGGATCACATTCACCTTTGTTCCGGTGATCTCTCCCAGAAACTTTGCAAGCTCAACAGCGGCGAACTTCACTGTCCGGGAAGCTTTCTGACCGGCGACCACCTCAAAGGAGAGCTTGCCATTGGAAACAAGGGTGATCTCACTCTTTTTGCCGAGAACACACCTCCTGGGGCTGACGGCTTTGGGGGCAAAACGGGGCATTTCAGCTGCAGCAAGAGTCAATGCCGCAACTGCCATCAAAAAAGTAAACAGTTTTTTCATCGTTCCTTTGTCCTTATATGTATGTTTTTTATTTCTGTTCTCCGGAACGGAGTTGTTCACGGTATTCTCCCGGAGTCATTCCTTTGCGGTTGCGGAAAAGTCTTGAAAAGTAAAACTGATCCTGAAAACCTGCGGCAAAGGCAGCTTCGGCGACGGTGGCTTCAGGATTGGATTTCCAGAAACTTTCCGCCAGACGGAGCCGGTGGTTGATAAGAAGCTCCTTGAATCCGGTTCCGTAGTTGCGTCTGAGGAACTGTGAGATGGAGGAAACACTTTTTCCCAGCTTTTTCGCCATATCGGGCAGTTTGATATCTTCATGTCCGTACTGGGTGATGTAGCGGTCGATATCCAGCCGCAGCTGGTCACTCTGGAGCACTGCCAGCTCACGGATGGTGATGTAGTCGATCAAAGTACGGAACGACCCGGTAATGGCAGAAAGTTTTTCCGTGCTGAACTTAGGCAGCTGACGGTAAAAGGGTTCAAGTTCAGTTGCTCCCGAAGGCAATGCATCATCCACCCGGAACTGACCGATCATAAGAAATCCGGCACATTTACCGTGGATGAAGACCGGCGCCACGATCTCATGTGCCCCGGCATGGCAGCGGTAGAGCAGCACATCGCGTTTCCGGACTGCCTCCTGCTGCTTGTAGATATCCATTGCCTGGCACTTTTCAAGTCCGTGAGGACAGGATTGGATACGGCGGCAGAAATCACTGTTGCACATTTCCTTTCCCCGGCGCATCCGGGTGCCGTCAGGTCCGAAAAAGGTGACACGGGCATCTATGAGAGAAGCAAAATTGTCAAGCAGCGACTGAACTTCATCTCTGAGGATCAACTCAAGAGCTGATTTGTTTTTTCTTTCTGTACGCATAGTTTCCGATATTTTTAAAAAGTGAGGTAATTTCAAAAGTCATTCAAAAAATGGCAAAGATGCCATTCGCAAAGAGCTGTAAAGGGTAGTTTGATCCGGCGTCGCCAAGGCTATGCCGTGACAAGGGCTGCTACCTGCAAGGTAACAGGCGCTTGTCCCGCCGTAGCTTTATGCGAAGGCGGAAAAACGCTCCCTTTATCAGATCGAAG
>JAFTIE010000076.1 GCA_017457065.1 Lentisphaeria bacterium | reverse complement strand
TGCTGGTCGCAACGGCGGTTTTCAATGTAATAGTATGGCCAAAGCGGCAGAAGCACATCGTTGGGGGCAGGCCAGTAAAAGATCTGATTCAGCAGTTCATTGGGGGTATCTCCCCCCCACAGGTCGTAACTTTCCGGGGAGTGTTCACTGCGCCAGAGCCCATCAGAATGGGTGATCCGGGAGTTATCTCTGACGGATTTATCCAAGTTTGAGATGATTTTTTTCATGTTCCACTTCTTGCAAAAGTTATTTTTTCAGGTTATAATATAGATGTGTCGTCACTGTTTGTCAATAAAAAGAAGGAGTGGAATCATGAAAAAATTTTTTACATTGATCGAACTGCTTGTTGTCATCGCCATCATCGCCATTCTTGCCGCCATGCTGCTGCCCGCTCTGCAGCAGGCACGGGAACGGGGCAAGAGTACCACCTGTATCAACAATCTCAAGACCATCGGTACCGCCCTTGTGATGTATACAGGCGATTACAAGGGATTTTTCCCCGCCCCCTATATGAAAATTGCCTGGCGCAACGGCATGTATCCTTACACGGGAGTCGATCCCCAAAAAATCGAAACATGGAAAAAGCAGTCCATGAAGGATTCCGGCGTCTACTACTGCCCTTCTGATACCTGGTTCGGACCTCAGAATGTCGCCTGTTACAGTTACGGTTACAACACCTATCTTTCAAGTTTCAACTTCGATGGCGGATACAGCCCCCAGGCACAGCCGACAGCTTATGCCTTGAAGATAGATCATGTTTCCACTCCTTCCCAAAAAATCTACATTGCTGACCACTACAATACGGCGCTTTTCAACACCATTCTCGATCAGAACTGCTGGCCTTTCTGGAAGACCTCTGTTCCCGTTGGCAACGGCATCAACAAAGGAGCCTGGTTCCGTCACTCCAACCGGGGGAACTTCCTCAAGGTCGATGGGCATGTAAGTACCCATGATGTGCAGTATTGTCTTAATACACTCAACAGGTATTTTCACGGGAAATACAACAACGTAAACAAATTGTAATGATGAGGCAATTTCAAAACTCCTCAAAATTGTCAAAGCGCCCTCGCTTCGATCTGATAAAGGGAGCGTTTTCGGCTGTTACCTTACAGGTAGCAACCTCAAACTACCCTTTACAGCTCTTTGCGAATGACATCTTTGCCATTTTTTGAATGACTTTTGAAATTACCTCATGATAAAAACTGAAGGAGGATCTTATGGGGAAAAAAATTTTATGCTGTTGTGCCGCCTTGTTTTGTGCGGTTGTCTGCGGAGCCGTTCCCTCTGTTGAAATCAAGGACAATGAGATCATACTGCGCAATGCCGGGGCGGAGTACACATTTCAGAAGGGGCAGTTTTACCATCTGACAGGCTCCAAATACAAGGGACGGTCTTTCTGGGTCAAAGGTTTCGGACTTACCTACAATCTCCCCGGAGACAAATGGTATTGGGAAAACAAGCCTTATGAATTTTACAAGATGGCTCCCCGTACCCATAAGATCATCAGAAAAGGCAACGCATTGACTCTTGCCACCCGGGGGGAGGGGAAGAATATGTCTCTGATCCGCAATTTTACTTTGCGGGGGGACTCTCCTGCTTTGGAGGTGCAGATCCGTCTTGAGGTGCGGAACAAAAATACCATCAACTGGCTCAACCTTTTTTCCACCAGTTTCCCTGTGACTAACGAGTTCTGGACTCTTGTCTCCAGAGTCAGAGAGGGCAAGGTCGTGACCCGTATGGAAAAAATAGTCCATCCCTTCCTGGATCCTGTCACTCAAAAGTTCAAAGTTGACGGAAATTACCGCTGGCAGCAGATCACCGGGGAAGTTTTTGCCTGCTCCTACGACCCCAAAACAGATGTGGGCGCTGCTATGATGCAGATGGCGGAGCGCTCCCGTCTGCCCCTGCGCATCGGCATGGCGAATGAAAAATCCAAAAGCGTTTTTTGCAACGTTTCCCCTTATTTTTTCAGCGGCACAGAAAAGAACAACTTTCTGGATGCCTGGTTCAAAGTCCTTCCCTTTACCGGTTCTCCTGAAGAGCTGAATAAAAAAGTCATTCCCGAATTTGTTGCCAAACTGCAGAAAGTTTACGCTTCCCCCCGGAGCTTTGAGACGGGGGTACTGCTCAAAAAAGCGAAAGATCTTTCCATCTGGTATGATTTGAGCAGTCAGAAGGTTTATCCCTCTGCCCCGGCTCCCTCAAAGAAAGGTCGCTGTGTGGAGCTCTTTGCCGCCAAAGGGGAAGGTGAAGGCTTCAATCTGGCGCTCCGCAGCAATACAGGTATGGAAATCAGCTGGCAGCTGCCTGCCATGCCTTTCAAGGTGGAGGCTTTCCCTGTGCAGCTGACCAAAAGAGATTTTTTCAGGGGGATCATCGGGGAGCATCCTGATGTTTTGCTTGAAGAAAAAACTCTTTCTCTTGCCCCCCGTAAGAGTGGGGCTCTTTATGTGAAATTTACCGTCCCCGCCGACGCAAAACCCGGAGTCTACAAAGGAGATATCAAACTTTTCAGCGGTAAAAAACTTCTGGCAGTTGTGCCTGTGAACTTGACCGTCCGGGATTTTTCCATTGCTGAACGCACTCTCACCGCCGCCCACGATTTCTGGTGGCGTCCATACGGATTCAGCCCCAAACCCAAATATAATGAAGAATTTGCAAAAATCGAAAAAATGGTCATCGACGCCCGGGGCGGTGGCAGATGGCTGGCTGGCGTTAAAGTTGCCTTTGATAAAGAGGGCAACCTGGTCGGGGCGGATTACGCCGCTTTTGATAAATCGGTCAAACTTTATACCGAAATCTACAAGCAGCCTCTCATCATTGCCCGCTGTTTCATGCTGGGATACGGACACAAACTGCGCAAGAATCTTTTCGGTGAAGCTAAAGAAATCCTGACTCCTCTCTGGAAAAAGAAGATGCTCAACTTTGCCAAAGATTTCCGTGCTCATCTGAAAAAGCTCAATGTCAGTCACAGAGTCATTATGGATCTCTTTGATGAACCCTATGAAGACAGTTACCCTGTGATCATCGAAACCATCAAACTTCTGCGCACCGCAGCTCCCGAATGGCGCTTTACTTACGCCGGAAACTTTCATCCTGAATTGAATGGATATATTGACTTCTGGAACACCGGATGTTCCATTTCCAAACGGGAAGCGCAGATGGTCAAAGCCAAAGGAGGGGAGTACTCCTTTTACAATCCCCCCGTCTACAAAGACAACGGCGAACTGGTGAAGGTCAGAGGCTATTACAACTACCTTTGGCGTGAAAAGGTGCGCTATGTTTACCAGTGGGTCATCAACTGCTGGTCAGAGTGCGGCAACCGGGGATGGGATTCTTTCCGCAACGCCTCATGGGTGGTCCCTTCTCCCAAAGGTCCTTTGAGCACTTTGCGTATGGAAAATACCCGTGAAGGCATCGAGGACTACGAGTATTACACCAAATTGGAGCGGGAATGTGCCCGTCTTGCCAGGAAAGCCCCCAAACTTGCGGCGCAGGGCAGAGCTTTGCTCAAAAAAGCGGCTGCGCTGACAGGACGCTCCCCCAAAGATGAACTCCATGTCATCATCAGCAACGATCCTGCTGCTTATGAAATGCTCCACCGTCAGACCGGGGAGCTCCTTGAAAAGATGAACAGGATCAAGTAACTCCCTGATTTGAACAGAGCATCAGATAAAAAAATCCCCTTCGCCTGTGGAAAATTTTCCATGAGGAAGGGGATTTTTTGAAGAGAGTTATTCTTTTGAAGCTTCTTCCGCCAGCCGGGGAAGGAGTTTCAAACATTTCTTCGGGCACGCCTCCACACATGTACCGCAGAGGATGCAGCGGAACTGTTCAAAGTTCCACTCCTTGGGCTGCCGGGTCACTTTCAGGGCATTGGAAGGGCACTTTTTGGCACACATGCCGCAGAAGATGCACTTATCTTCCTCTATGACCAGTTTACCTCTTTCGCCGGGAAAAGGTTCACGCTTGAAGGCAGGATAGTTACGGGTCACGGGACCCTTGACCAGATTGCCGAGAATATCTTTGAATATGGCAAATAAACGCATTTTAACGCTCCGTACAACTTATACAGGGATCAATGGAAAGAATGATGACAGCCACATCGGGCAGATTGCAGCCCACCAGCATGGAAAGCAAAGGCGCGATGTTGGCAAAGGTTGGAGTGCGGATCCGCAGACGGTCAAGTTTATCGGTACCGTTTCCACGGAGATAGTAAAGCACTTCGCCCCGGGGCTGTTCTACCCGGACGGCAGCTTCGCCTGTGGGATTGCCCTTGAAAGGGGTTTTCAGCTCCCCTGCAGGGAGTTTGGCAAGAGCCGCGCGGACCAGTTCCATGGACTGATAAAGTTCACGCACCCGTACCATAGAACGGGCGTAGCAGTCTCCATCCTTTTCCACTACCGGCTCAAAGCCCAGTTCTTTGTAGGCGGCATAACCGGTCATGCGGTGATCTTTGGCAACGCCGCTGCCCCGCAGTGAAGGACCGACGGCGCCCAGTTCGTAAGCCTTTTTGCCGTCGATGACGCCAACGCCCACCAGACGCTCTTTGACGCTGTAGTCCCCCATGAGGACTTCGGAGGAGCGTTTGAACATCTTTTCAAAGTTGTTGAGTTTTTCCAGCACGAATCTGGCTTGCTCAGGAGAAATGTCTTTCCGGACGCCGCCGATACAGCAAGTTCCCAGCATGACCCGGGCACCGGTGGTGCATTCCATGGCATCCATGATCTCTTCCCGGATCTTCCAGATGGTGTAAAAGAGATTTTCAAAGCCGAAAGCATCCGCCAGAAGCCCCAGAGCCAGCAGGTGGCTGTGCATACGGTGGAGCTCCGCCCAAATGGTGCGCAAGTAACGGGCTCTGTCAGGAACTTCGATACCCATAAGCTCTTCAATGCCCATGCTGTAAGCCATGGAGTGCATGAAACTGCAGATACCGCAGACCCGCTCAATGAGGAATGTATCCTGCACAAAGTCTTTCTGTTCGGCAAGTTTTTCCAGTCCCCGGTGGACATATCCCACCACAGGGAGTGCGGAAACGACCTGTTC
>JAFTIE010000075.1 GCA_017457065.1 Lentisphaeria bacterium | reverse complement strand
TTCAATCAGCGTGAACGCTGATTGAGTGAAGATGTGAAGGTGTGAAGAGCATTTTTGACCGTTGTCAAAAATGCGTGAAGTGCGCCCTTGCGGGCGTAAGGATGTGTCGTTTTTATAAATTATTTTGAGGTAATAAAACGGAAAAACCCTAACTTTACAAGCAGCACTCACCAGAAGCTCGATAAGGGTAAAATTTCTTTTCATGGTCATTTCTCCGTATTATAATTTTTCCAGCAAAAAACGCTCGGCGTTGCCGTGCATGAAATCCTCTTTGGCATTTCCCCAGCAGTATGTCATTCCGACCCGGTCGAAAAATTCCCGTGTGAAATTGATTTTTCGGTAGGTATACTCCAAATTGTCACCGCCGTAATAGGAGTCGGTGCTGAACATCATTTTTTGATGAAACGGCACTCCGGTCTCTGTACGGCAGTCAAGATTTTCAATGAGCCATTTCCAGTCAATAAGTCCGGAAACACTGGCCCGGACATTTGTATAGTACCAGAGAGACTCAAAAAGTTCATTACACCACGGAACGCCCATGTGACCGTGGATCAATTTCAATTGTGGAAATGCCGCAGCAATGGAATCGATAAAAGAAGGACGCATCTTGTCCGGACCGGTACACAACTCCGGATCAGTCAACTCTTCGCGGCGGCGGCGGGCAATAATGCCTGTGTGGAACAGAATGGGCATGTCAAGTTTTTCAGCGGCTTCGTAAATGGGGAAATAGCGCAGATCATTGTAGTCGTAAATCGGACGTATGGCTTTCAATCCGAAGCAGCCCTGCTCTTTCAATTTTTCGATCTGTTCCGCGCCCTTCCGCCAATTTATGTAGCCGAAGGGCAGTATGAGGCCGGGAAAAAGCCGGGCAGACTCCAACACCTGTGCGGTGGTGGCGGGATGATAAGTGGGCGTTTCAACATGACATTCGTGTGCAAGCATCCACAACTGTCTGATGATCCCGTCCTCTTGAATTTTTTCAAATACATGCGGATCATAGTCAGATCTCAGATGCGCATGGGTGTCGATCGCATATTCAGGCATATTGCTTTTCCTTTCTTTGACAAGTGTTTTTACTTGCAGCTTAAACAGCTTCGCATATCGTACGTCCGATTTCAGCAACACATCTGCCGGAACCGGAGTTGACTTCACCTTGTTCGATTCGGGTGACCAGATTTTCCACCGCTGTGCGGCAGAGACCGTCTATATCATGGATCAGTACAGGGATGGGAGGATCATAATGGCGGGAAAAATCTGAGTCTCCGCCTCCCAGAATATAGATATCTTCAGGAACCCTGATCCCTTTTTTCCCCAAGGCATCGACCAGAGAAAATACCATTTCATCAGAGATGCAGTAAAGGGCTTCCGGAATTTCTTTTTCCGCAAGGAGCTTGAGAGCGATCTCTTTCCCGTTGCTGAAATAGGAGTGGCAGTCGCCTGATACAGCATAATTTTTCACTTCCAAACCGGATTGGCGGGCTGCAGTTGTAAAAATGTCGGAAAGCTCACTTTCATCATTGCAGCAGCAGCCGATCCTGTGGAATCCTTTTTGCCTGAAGTGTTCCACTGCCATGGGGATCGTAGGACTTCCCCAGAGAATTTTTATGTAATCGATTTTTGTTCCCGGGAGTTCTTCCGTCATGCTTAAAGTCGGCGGCGCATTTGCAAAAATCTCCTTGAATTGCTCCATACTCTGCTTTTCCTTGAACCCCAGCGACCAGATGGCGATCCCCGCAGGAAGGGCGATGGTCTTTTTCATAAATTCAAGTTTCATCTCATCGGAAAGATCGACCAGAAACTGGATCAGCAGATTATAGTTCCGTTTACCCAGTTCATACTCCAAACGCTTGAGATGTTCCATATCGGAGTGGCGGCAGACGTCGCCTACGATGCAGAGAATGATCCTGTTTTCCTGATTACGCAAAGCTGAAGCGTAGGCATTGGGGCGGTAATTGAGTTCTGCGGCTGTTCTGCGGACAAGCTCCACCGTTTCCGGCTTGAACTTGTAACGGTTCCTGCCGCTTAAAATGTGCCCCACTGTGGCACGGAAAACCCCGCACTTCAGGGCTATGTCACTGATAGATACGCACTTTTTCAATTTTGTTCATCCTTTGATGGAATTAACTATATCGATATAGTTAATATAGTTCCTCTTTTTCAGTCTGTCAAGAGGCAATAAAAAAATTTTGGAAAAATAAGAAGCATCTGCGGAATATACTTGTACTATTTGTTGCATTGATGTGTACAAAAAGACATTGTTTTTTCTCTTTTGCGGGATTATATTATTGAACGATAACAAAACAAGAGGACTTTTATTATGGCAACAGAGATCTTTGAACTTGACAACGGCAAACTTCATTTGACCATTGCCGCAGACGCTCAGTGGATGAAAATAGACTCCTCCTGCGGCAGCTGGGAAAGCCGTGATCTTGTGACCTTTCTTTACGGTGGCGGGTGTATCGCTCTTGATGCAGTGCGCTGCGGAAAGGTTTTTATGGAAAAGAAAGCAGATGAGATCTGTTTTTCCATCAGTGACCTTGTCTGGATGGCACGGTTCCCCGGACATGGCTATCTGAAACCCGATCCCGCCCCCGAAGTTGCTTTTTCTTTCAGGATCGCCCTTGAGGAAGATGAGGTCAAGTTCATCACCGAGCCCCCCAAAGGCATGGATGACGAGAACTTTGAACTCTGGTTCCCCAAAGCCCCCATCAGCTTCAACACCTCCTGCGAAGGACACCTTGCCGGTGCCTGGAACAGTCTGGGCAGCTGCATCTTTTATCCCTCCATCGAACGCTATACCACAGAGTATTCAGGCATCCTCCCTGTAGCGGGCTACTTTTCTCCAAAAGGAGGCGTGGGGATCCGCACCCCTGACATCATCGACCACAAACTCAGGATCATGTCAAATGCTCCGGCAGGTGAAGGCACTTGTTCCATACTCCACAGCTTTGACAGGGGCAAAAGCGAGTATGAAAGAAGGACGTATTTAAAACTTTTCCCCGCAGGCAGCAACTATGTTGACCTTGCCAAGTGGCACCGTGAAAGTGTCAAAAAGGAAGGACGCTTCAAATCTCTGGACGAAAAAGCTGCCCTTGCCCCGGAAGTGGAAAAACTTTACGGCTCCGTCATCTGGAAACACAATGTCTACCCCGGAACTGTCCCCGAAGGAGTCAAAAAGGATTATTCCCTCTATGTGACCACTCCTGCGGCAGGAGAAGCCGAGGGCCGCCCCGGCAACTGGAGCGCAAAAGAGATCTTTGACACCGCCCATGCCGCAGGCTTCGACCGGGTCTGCATTTTCAATACCGGGTGGAACAACAAAGGCTTTGACAGCGGATATCCCACCCGTTTCCCCGTCAACCCCGAAAGGGGCACTGAAGCAGACTTCGCCGCCGCCGCCCGATACGGCAGAAGCCTTTCAAAAGATTACATCTTCTCTGTTCACGACAACTACAGAGATGTTTACCCCAACAGTGAAGAGTTTACCTTTGATGAAATACTCCAAAACATCGACGGCGGCAAACTCAAAGGCGGCATCTGGCGGGGCGGCAGATGTTACATCATCTGCGGCAAAGAAACTCTGAAATTCGCCCGAAGAGACCTGCCCCGCATCGGGGAAATGTGCGGCAGAGGGGCGATCTATCTGGATGTTCAGGGGTGCACCGCTCTCAACAACTGTTATCACCCCGCCCACCCCGGTTCCAAAAGGGATGACGCCCGGTGGCGCCTTGAAACATTCCGGGAGGCGAAAAAGCACATCGGCGCCGTCGCCACTGAAGGGGCTCCCCATGAGTTTGCCATTCAGGATATCGATCTGGGCGCCTATCCCCGCATCGACTCCTGTCAGGGGGGGAACATGAAACCCATCCCCTTCTTCCAGCTGGTCTACCATGATTCGCTCCTCACCTTCTGCGGGCAGGGTGTTTCCGGAGTCCACGGCAGAGCCTACATCAACCGGGTGGCGCTATACGGTATGCTCCCCTGGGATTTCGGCAAGGACTCCCTGCGGATCTCAAAGGAACTGCGGGCAGTTTCCAACAAAGAGATGGTCAAACACGAGTTCCTTTCAGAAACTCTGGAGCACACTGTCTTTTCTGACGGCACCGAGGTCTTTGCCAACTTCGGCAAAGCTCCTGAACAGGGGATCCCCGCTGAGGAGTTCGTCATCAAAAGAGCCTGAAAAAAGCCGAAAGCCTGCTTTAAAACCCCACTGAAAACATGTGACAGGCATATAAAAATCCGCCGGTTATAAAAACTGGCGGATTCTTTTTTAACTGATGGGAAACTTTGCCGTCAATCTTCCATATACTGAGATTTCCCTGCGGGGGTTGAAACTCTGCCGCCGCTGCTGCCGGAACCGGAACTTGCTGAAGGACGGCTCGCAGAAGTACCGGTACCGGAAGTTGAGGGACGGCTCACAGAACTTGAAGGACGGCTCGCAGAAGTACCGGTACCGGAAGTTGAAGGACGGCTCACAGAACTTGAAGGACGGCTCACGGAAGTGCCGCTACCGGAAGTTGAGGGACGGCTCACAGAACTTGAAGGACGGCTCACGGAAGTGCCGCTACCGGAAGTTGAGGGACGACTCACAGAACTTGAAGGACGGCTCACGGAAGTGCCGGTACCGGAAGTTGAAGGACGGCTCACAGAACTTGAAGGACGACTCACGGATGTTCCACGGCTTGCAGTTGAGGGACGGCTCACAGAACTTGAAGGACGGCTCACAGAAGTGCCGGTACCGGAAGTTGAGGGACGGCTCACAGAACTTGCGCGCCCGGTACTGTAGACTGCATTGGCAGAAGGACGGTTCGCTGTCGACGGACGGCTCACGGATGTTCCACGGCTTGCAGTTGAGGGACGGCTCACGGACGTGCCGGTACCGGA
>JAFTIE010000074.1 GCA_017457065.1 Lentisphaeria bacterium | reverse complement strand
GGTCAGAAGCTTTGAACTGCCTGACACTCCCACTATGCGCACCTTCTTCTACGGCAATGTTGCGGCGACGAAAAAAGGCTATTCAGACCCTCGTCCCGGTAGAGTCGTCGCTGACGATATTTCCCGGATCTTCAAGGAGCACCGCATTACGGGAAATGTCTGTATCTACCCTGCTCCCCCGAAATACACCATCAAAGACGGTAAGCTTACCATCACAGACTGGAGCGCCTTTGATAAAGAGATCATGCGCCTTTACAACGATTTTGGTATGCGCAATTTTACAGTTCCGATCCTGGGAATGAAAGGGGATAACGGCGGCTGGTTCGGCAGAAAGAAGGGATACCCCACCATGTTCGGCGTCTCTCTTTTCTCTGAAAAAGCACGCCAGCTGGCTGGAGACTATGCAAAACAGTTCCACGAGCACTGGCTCAAAACCATGCCCAAAGATACCCGTTACTTCAGTTATATCTATGATGAACCCCCTGCCAAAGTCTACAAAGAGCTGAATAAATTCATGGGGGCTGTCCGTGCCAAATGTCCGGGATTCCGCTTCTTTGCTCCTCACAAGGTAGATAAGGATCTGCCCCATTTTCAGGTTTTTTGTGTGCCCTTTGGATTCGGATATGTTGAACCTGAACTGGAAAAAGGCAGAGAGATCTGGTACTACAACTGGACTCAGCCTCTGGATCACCACAACTACATCAAAAACCGTCTCTATGCCTGGCAGATTTACGCCAACGGCGGTCAGGGCGGTTTGAAGTGGCAGACCACCGCCACCCCCGGTCCCCATGTCAATCCCTGGACCGAACTTGAAAAGACCCACGCCAACGGTGAAGCCACCACCATCTTCCCTGCAGTGACCCCGAAGGGCAATCTGATCCCCACCTTGCGTCTGGCTCAGGTGCGGGAGTCCATGGATGATGCCGACTATTTGACAATACTTGAAAAGAAGGTCAACAAATCTTTTCCCGGTGAAGGAAAAAACTACGTCTACTCCCAGATCCGGGATCTCCTTCCAAAACTGCCTTTCGGTTTTACCAATGATTTGGAACTGCTTTACAAGGTCCGCAACCGTATCGGCTGCCAGATCGAGAACTTTGACAAAGGTTTTGCTTTCCTGACCAAATCCATTCCCCTGAACCACAGTGCTGTGGAACTGACCAGCGCTTCTGTCACACTTCTGGGACCCGACGGCGCCGTCGTTTCGGTCAACGGCAAAAAAACGGGTGTCATCAGCAAGGGGAAACTTTCCTTCACTTTGTCCCTTGAAAAACTGGGACTCAATACCTTTGATATTGCCGTTTCTTACAAAGGCAAAGTCAAAAAGAGCAGCCTCTTTTTCACCTTGAAGCGGGATGCCAATTTGAAGAAACTTGAAGCTGCGGCAGAGACCATGGCAAAGCACAAACTTGACAACAGTGCTCTCAAGAAATTCCTCGCTGCCGCCTCAAAGGGCAAATACACCGCTGCTGACAGAAGCAAGTGTGCCGCTTTGCTCAATGAAGCTGCAAAGAAGATATTGCAGGGGCGTCTTGCTGCGGTCAGGAACTCCTCCAACGTTCTTGTCAATGCTGTGAATAAACAGTCCAAATGGATGTTTGACAACGCTCTTTATGAGCGGGCTGGATACTATCTGGATCTGGCTGATGAATTTGCAAAATCCACATTGCCCGCCAAGTCAAAAATGAAGATCGTTCCTGTGAACCTTCACGGCAATTTCGGATTCCGTATTTCCAATGGTATGATCGAATTCACCTTGCTTGAGCTGGGTGGCAGGATCGTTTCTTTCAAGGTTTTCGGCGTGGAAACTTTCGCCCCCGGAGATCTTCATAAGACACTGCCTTTGAAGGTCCGTGCCGGAAAACTCTACCATACCTTCACCCACAAGACCATTCCCTCCCTTGCCGGTTACGAGGATGCCGCCAAAGAGGTGCTCCCCGAATCCGCTGTGGACTGGGATGTTTCTGTGAAAGAACTTTCTGCCAAACGGATCGCTCTTGAGTGCTCCATGCTGATGCGGGGTGGTAAATTCCGGATTTCCCGTATCATGAGTGTCGTTCCCGGCAAGCCTGAGCTGAAGATCGATTACACCATCGCCAATGTGTATCCGGCTGAGTTCAAATCTGACGATCCCAGCCACTACCATTTCCACTGGCGCGGCCGTCTCCGTCCCCGGATCGCTGCCGATTGTCAGTTTGATACCATCGTGGTGCCGACTTCCAAAAAGCTCAAGGCTACGGTCTTTGATCTGAAGAAGCCTGTTTTCTACGAAGAGCGCTCTGTGCCTCTCAATAAGCCTGAACTGGGCGTTTTCAACCCGGTGAAAAAGGTCGGATTCACCTGGCAGCTTGATCCGCAGATCAGTTACGCTTATTTGTGGCACAACTCCAAAGGCAATCATGAAGGTAAGTTCAAACTTTACACTCTTGAAGTGTTCCGTTCCTTCTACGGAAACAAACCCGGGATCAAGGGGAATACACCTTTCTTTATTGAACCCGGTAAGTCAGTGAGTTTTACCATGACTTTCAAAGGGTACAAGATCAAGAAGTGATAAAATGCTCTGAGAAGTGATCCGGAGCATCAACATGCTCAGAGGGCAGCTTTCCCGAATCATAACGGGTAAGCTGCCCTTCAACCATTAAAAAAGGGAATATGATCTGTCTGAAAAATTGCCGGATAAGGAAATGTTCGGAAAAAAAATTGCGCCGGACTTGCAATATCGTCTTTATGCGTTTATATTATAGTTATGTATTTCCAAGTGGAACCATAGCTCAGTCGGTTAGAGCAGGTGACTCATAATCTCCGGGTCGGCGGTTCAAGTCCGTCTGGTTCCACCATTTTTGTGTCTTTTTTCCGGCAGTAAGGGTTGAGATTTTTATGGATAAATTCAAAGATGTTGGTTTTGCCAAGCTTGATATGACCCGCCGTGAGCGCACCGGATGCACTGAAACTGTCTATTGTCCGGGGAAAAATTGTGAGCAGCTTGCCGGGATCTTTGCCGCCTTTTGTGAAAATAATGTCCCCGTTCTGGGAACCAAATGCACACTTGAGCAATACGAATTTGTTAAAGAGCGTTCCCTTGACGTCTCTTTTGACAGTGTTTCAAAAATTCTGACTTCAAATTGGGGAGAGGTGGAAAAACTGCCCGGTCTGGTGGCAGTGTGTACCGGCGGAACTGCCGATATCCCCGTTGCCGAAGAGGCGTGCCGCACAGCGGAGTTTTTCGGATGTGATACTTTGCGTTGTTACGATGTAGGCGTTGCCGGACTTCACAGACTGATGGGAAAGATCGACGAGATCCGCAGGGCGGATGTGGTCATTGCCGTTGCCGGTATGGAAGGTGCTCTGGGCAGCGTCCTTTCAGGGCTTGTCAGTGCTCCCATGATCGCCGTCCCCACATCGGTCGGCTACGGAGCCAGTTTCGGCGGTGTGGCGCCTCTGCTCGCCATGCTCAACTCGTGCGCAGAAGGAATGGCGGTCGTAAATATTGACAACGGTTTCGGAGCAGGAGTGATGGCTTGCCGCATCCTGCGTAAGATCAACAGAAAGTAACGGATTCTCTCATGGGGAAAACACTTTACCTTGAAGGAAGCTCCGGCATCGCCGGGGATATGACAGTTGCCGCACTCCTTGATCTGGGCGGCAGTGCGGAAAAACTGGATGCCGTCTTCAAAAGTCTTGGGGTCGGGGGATTGCATTACGAAATCGGACGCCGCAGATCCTGCGGCATCGAAGGATGTGCTTTCGATGTGATACTTAACGATCATGACCATTGCCATGAGCACGATCATCACCACCATGAGCACGATCATCACCACCATGAGCACGATCATCACCACCATGAGCACGATCATTGCCATGAGCACGATCACCACCACCATGACCATGAGCACGATCATTGCCATGAGCACGCACACCATCATTGTCACGAACACCGCAACTTTGCTGATGTTTGCGCTATTATAAATAAAGGCTCTATGAGTGACCGTGCCAGAGCTCTTGCTAAAAAAATCTTTGCCATTATTGCTGACGCTGAAAGCATCGCTCATGGGATCCCTGTTGAAGAGGTCCATTTTCACGAGGTAGGGGCTGTTGATTCCATCGCTGACATCGTCGGCGCCGCTGTGCTGATAGATGATCTGGAGATCACTGAGTGTATCGTTTCCGGGATCTCAGAAGGAGAAGGCTTTGTCAAATGTCAGCATGGCATGATACCCGTGCCCGTTCCGGCTGTGGTCAACATCGCCCGCCGCTGGGAGATCCCTCTGCGCCCCACAGGTGTCAAAGGGGAAATGGTAACTCCCACCGGTATTGCCATTGCTGCAGCGCTGCGCACGGCGAAAGAGCTTCCGGAGGAGTATGTCATTGAAAAAATCGGTATCGGCGTCGGGAAAAAAGAATTTCCCCATGCCAATATCCTTCGTGCCATGCTGATAAGGGAGGAAAGAAAAGAAGTTGAAAATGTTTGGCTTCTTGAGGCAAATATGGACGATTGCTCAGGTGAAGTCATGGGATATGCCATGGAAAAACTCCTTGAAGGGGGAGCGCTGGATGTCCATTACACCCCCTGTTTCATGAAAAAGAACCGTCCGGGGTACATACTGAGTGTTATCGTTCCCGGGGAACTGGTCGAAAGAGCGGAAGATCTTATTTTTGAACACACGACAACCATCGGCATCCGCAAGCGTCCTCTGGAACGCAGCTGTATGTCAAGGGAACAAGTGGAAATTGCAACTGAGTACGGCATGATCGCAGTAAAAAAGTGTTCATGGAAAGAGATCGTTAAATTCTATCCTGAATATGAAAGCGTCAAAAGTGCCGCAGAGAAAGCAAATGTTTCTTTCAAACAGGTCTTTGACGCCGCAGTCCGTTCAGCTCATGGCAGCAGATAATTTACAGCGGTTGGAGCAATTCCTGCGTCCATTGTGCTCCGGGGGGATCGCTCTTGCTTTTTCCGGTGGAGTGGACAGTTCGCTTTTGTTGGCGCTGCTGGTGAAAATGCAGCGTGAGGAAAAATTCCCCCTGCTGGTTCTGAGTGCCCTTTCCACGCTCCAGAGTGCCCGGGATCTTGCGGAGATCAACGCTGTTGCCGCCGGATACGGTGTTGAGGTGCACTTTGTCAACTGTGATGTTCTTGCCATTGCCGAAGTGAGGCATAATGCACCTTTGCGCTGTTATCACTGTAAAAAGCTCCTCTTTGAAACAATGCTTGCCAAAGCCGCAGAACAGGGGATCAGTACCTTGCTTGAAGGGACACACGCCGATGATTTGAAATCTTACCGTCCGGGGAGACAGGCTCTTGCTGAATTGGGAGTACTTTCTCCCCTTGCTGAACTTGGTATTTCAAAAAACGAAGTACGCATTATGGCAAAAGCACTCCATGTGAAAACGGCAGAGCGTCCCTCTTCTCCCTGTCTTGCCACCCGGTTTGATTACGGAACAGAGTTGACTGAGGAAAAGCTTCAGATGGCAGGGGAGGGGGAAAGAGTGCTGAGAGAACTTTTGCCCGACGATGCCGATTTGCGGCTGCGTATCCATGGAAAATTGGGACGCATTGAAGTTAATGAAAAATATTTTTCTCTGATCCTCAACCAACGGCACAGGATCATCCGGGAGCTTGAAAAGCTGGGCTTTGAAAAAATAACACTGGATATTGCCGGATTTTCCTCAGGCAGTTACGACCGTCACCGATGACGGGCAACTGAGATGTCAGAAGCGGCAGGTCGCATTACGCTTATTTACAACCACCATCAGCGGAACATCAGCGAAAAACTTGTCGAAGAGTAGTGCGGTAAGAGTTTGCTGAATCGATTTTCGCCAAGACAGAAAAATTTCAAAAAATCTGAAACGGGAGTTGAAAAAATTAAAAAAAGTTGTATTTTACTCTCTTGAGTAACATTCGGAACAAAGAGTGTTGTTGCGCAGCTGCAGAGTGCATAAGGGGGGCATGATCAGCACGAAGAAGCGCAACAATGTGTGACAACTCAGTTACGAATGAAGGAGAATTGCAAAAATATCAGGCAGTTTGAATTGACTGCCGGAAAGAAAGTGAATGAAGAGAAAACTCCCCCTGCCGGGCATTTTCTCCAGCTTTTTTGCTGTGGAATATGTGGTGTTCGTATTTTCCTTGATGTTGTTTTTTCTCAGTGTCCGGAGCTGGGAACCTTCTGTCTGGCTCTTGATGATCCCGGCGCTGCTGCTCTATCCCTTTTATTATCTTGCTCCCTCTCTCCTTTTGTCTTCCGTTGCCGCTCTGGCAACTGGGGCTCTTGAAAACAGCAAAGCCCTGACCCGGCGGATCATTGTTGGAGCTGTTACCTTTGTGAGCATTTTCGTTACCCATCTTCTGCTTTTGCTTGACAGCGGATTATATTTCCGTTACTCTTACCACATCAATCCCCACGTTCTCAATTTATTTACCACCCCGGGCGGATTTGAAAGCATGGGGCTGCGCAGCGGAGAGATTTGCGCCCTGGCAGTGGGGATCGCTTTGCTTGCTTTGTTTCACGGGGCTTTGATTTTCTGCTTTATGCGTTACAAATCCTGGTCATTTATGGGGAAAAGCGGCTTCACCAAAAAATCAATGATCTGTTACGGTGCAGGGGTGGTTGTCTTCGGACTTCTTCAACTTTTCAATTTTCTGACCTATTCCTATCACCACTATGTGATGAATCCCGTTCCTCTCCGGGCTGCTGATGTCATACCTCTCTACATAAAAGGGACCAGTTCTTCACTGTACAAAAAACTGGGCTTGAAGCGTCCTTTACGGGAAGGACTGCGTATCAAATTGAGTCAATCAAGTTCTCTCAAAAATTATCCGCAGCAAGCTCTTCTCCGTGACGGAAAACGCCATAGATACAATGTTGTCTGGCTTGCCTGTGAATCGTGGGCTGCCAAACTTTATTCTCCTGAAATCATGCCTGCAACAGCTGAATTTGCTAAAAAAGGAGTCCTCTTCAAGAATCACTTCAGCGGCGGCAATGTCACCCGGCAAGGTGTGTTTTCCATGTTCTATGGACTTCCCGGCAGCTATTGGCATGCTTTTTTTGCCGCCCGGCGGGGACCGGTTTTCATTGATTGGCTCAAGGAGGATGGTTACACCTTTGATTGTATCACTTCTGCAAAGTTCACTTATCCGGAGTTCGATCAGACAGTGTTTTTTCAGGTCCCAAGTGAAAATCTGCACAGCGACTCCAAAGGCAGGACTTATGAACGGGATCAGCGCAATGTCAAAAAACTGGTCAGCACCATTGCCCGGAGAGCCGACTCCGGAAAACCTTTTTTCACCTTCATGTTTTTTGAATCTCCCCACAATCCATACGAATTTCCTCCGGAAGCTGAATATACCAAAGATTATATAAATCCTTTTGTTGCAACTCAGGTCAAAGCAGCAGACGGTCCCCGGATCTTCCGCAGGGCAGCCAACTGTGCCCGCCATCTTGATATGTGTCTTGCCGAAGTTTTCCGGGTGCTTAAAGAAAAGGATTTGATGAAAAATACCATCGTCGTCGTAGTGGGGGATCACGGTGAAGAGTATTTCGAGCACAACTATCTGGGGCACAGTTCCAGCTTTGTCAACGAACAGACCAAGACCACTTTGATCCTTTACTATCCCGGGATCAAACCAGGAGAATATACCTCTATGAGCAGCCATTTGGATATTGTTCCCATGCTGGCAAAACTTTTCGGTGTCCGCAATGATCCCAAAGATTATTCCTGCGGTTTTGATCTGCTTGCCGGAAAAGCCGCAAAGCGGCGTTATTCACTCATTGCCAACTGGAGCGAGGTTTTCTTTGCCGGGGAAAAATACAAATCCATTATCCCTCAGGATGCCTTCAGCTTTGCCAAACAGGTCATAACCGATGGAAATGACCGTCCTCTTTCCGACGTGAAACCTTTTTATCAGGAGTACGGCAGGGATTTGATGGAAGTCCAACGGGATCTGACCCGCTTTACAGCCCAGTGACGCTTCATATCAGCGACTGAGGGTCCACATCAATGGCAATGTCTATATCGCCGGGGTGTTTGCGGTGGAACGCCAGCACCTTCAGCGCCTGACGGATCACCTTCAAGCCTTCACCTCTGATGGTCAGCAGATAGCGGAACTTTCCCTTGATCCGGGCAATAGGGGCAGGCCCGGGACCTGCCAGCTTGATTTTTTCGTGGGCGTAGGGACGGAGCTGTTCAGTAAAGTTTGAGGCGTAATCCGCCAACTGCTCCTCGTCGCTGCCCCGGAACCAGACCGCAATGAGCCTTGAAAAAGGAGGATAACGGAAAAGTTCACGGAACTCAAGGTCGTAGGTGCTGAAGGCGGCAAAGTCCAGATTCATAGAGTGGATGATGGTTTCATTTTCGGGCTTGCGGGTTTGAAGATAGACCTCTCCCCGCAGTTCACCTCTGCCGGCGCGTCCTGCCACCTGGGTGATGAGTTGAAAGGTCCTTTCGGATGCACGGAAATCAGGAGAAGAAAGTCCCAGGTTCGCCATGAGGATCCCCACCAGCGTCACATTGGGGAAATGCAGCCCTTTGGCGATCATCTGGGTGCCGATGAGGATATCCAGCTCACCTCTTCTGAACTTTTCAAGAACAGCTTCGTAATCATTGGCAGAACGCATGAGGTCGGAGTCCATACGGGCGATGCGTGCCCCTTTGAAAACAGCTCTGGCAATGCTTTCGATCTTTTCGGTCCCCGCTCCGTCAAAGCGGACCGTGGGGGATGAACACTGGGGACAGCTTTCAGGTGCCGGGATCACATTTCCGCACAAATGGCAGCTCAAGGTCTGCCGGGATTTTGAGTAGGTGTAGTGAACTGAACACTCCGGGCACCAGGCTTCATAAGAACACTCTTTGCAGACCATCACCCGGGCATACCCCCGCAAATTGAGGAAGAGTATGCTCTGCTCTCCCCTTGCGATACGGTCACGCACT
>JAFTIE010000073.1 GCA_017457065.1 Lentisphaeria bacterium | reverse complement strand
CTTTTCAGCCGCTTCGCCCACGGAACCGTCACCACGGTTGGGGTCGATGGCGCAGATCTGCGCCTGCCAGGGGGCAATGGACATGGGCCAGATGGGACCGTAATCATCTCTGGAGTACTCAATGACAGATGCCATGGCACGACCCACGCCGATACCGTAGCAGCCCATGATCATGGGTTTGGATTTGCCGTTGACATCGAGGAAGGTGCAGTTCATGGATTCGGAGTATTTGGTCCCCAGCTGGAAGATGTTGCCCACCTCAATGCCCCGGAGCTCCTGCAGAGGTTCTCCGGTAACGGGGCAGGGATCTCCCGCCCGGACGGTGGCGATATCGCCCACGATGCAGTTGAGTCCGGGACAATCCCGGTCAAAGTTGAAGTTCTTGAAGTGCCAGTCGTGTTCGTTGGCGCCCACCACCAGATTGGAGCTGTTGACCACAGAGTTGTCGAGAACGATGGTCACTTTGCCGGATTTGAGATCCATGGGACCGGCATATCCGGGCACGCATCCGATGGCTTCAATAGCGGCATCGTCGGCAAATTTGAGCTCTGAGGTTTTGGTCAGATTGCAGAGCTTTGTTTCGTTGACTTCAAAGTCGCCCCGGATCATGGCATAGATCAGTTCACCTGTGAGAGCGTTCTGATAGAAAACCGCTTTACCGGTATTTTCAGCTTTGAGACCGAGGAAAGAAGCGACCTCCTCAATGGTCTTGCATCCGGGGGTGTGGACCTTTTCCAGCTCCTGAGCAGGAGCCTTTTCGTACTTCCACGCTGCCACGGCGATTTCACGGTTGGCACGGTAGGAGTTGTCAGGTGAAGCAAAAATAGTATCTTCACCGCAGTCGCAGATCGCCATGAATTCGTGAGAGACCTTGCCCCCCATCATGCCGGAGTTGGATTCGATGGAAAGCACATTGCCAAGTCCGATACGGCGGAAGATCCGCTCGTAGGCTTCATGGGCGCGCTTGTAGTATTTTTCCAGATCCTCCTGATCGGCGTGGAAGCTGTAGGCATCTTTCATGGTGAATTCCCGGGTGCGGATCAATCCGGCACGGGGACGGGCTTCGTCACGGTATTTGGTCTGGATCTGATAGAGCATCACAGGCAGCTGCTTGTAGCTGTTGACTTCGCTGCGGACCAGTGCGGTGACGCACTCCTCATGGGTCATGGCAAGGAGCATATCCTTGTCGTTGCGGTCTTTGAAGCGGAGGAGTTCAGCACCAACGCTTTCAAAGCGTCCGGATTCCTTCCACAACTCAGCGGGCAGCACCACGGGCATCAGGATCTCCTGACCGTCGATCTTGTTCATTTCCTCGCGGATAATGGCTTCAATGCGTTCAACGATTTTTTTTCCTGCGGGCAGCAGAGAGTAGATACCGGTGGAAACAGGACGGATATATCCGCCCCGGATCAGAAACTGGTGACTGGCTGTTTTTGCATCTTTCGGCACTTCTTTCAGGCGGCGCCCCACCATTTGGCTCATCTTCATTTGAGAGGTTCTCCATTTTGATTTTTCTTATTATTTATATAATATAGCCTCTTCCGGTGTTAAAATCAATCTCCTGACCTTCAATAAGTCGATCTTTTTATATAAAATATACAGTATCGGCTCTTGAATTTATCTTTATGCCGGGTTATATTTACCTGCAGCGTGTAATATGTCCATAAAACAAAAGGTGAAAAATATGAAAACTCTTCTTCATGTCAACTATTTTGAAGGCAAAGGCAGATTGCAGGAATTTCTTGATCTTGCCCTGAAATACGGCTACAACGGCGTTGAACTGCGCTGGAAATACCGCTATGACGATATGACTCAGGAGGATTACCGGAAGTTCATGGCAGCATGGAAAAGCGCCCATCCCGAAATGGAGATCGTTTACGGCGGATGTGTCAAATACTGCCGGGGCGCCGCTGATGAGGTGAAAGCTGACGAAGAGGCTTATCTGGAGTTTCTCAACTGGGCTTCAAAAGAGTGCGGCACTAAAGTCATGAACTTCTTTACCGGCGACATCCAGCCCGAAGGCGTCGTGTGGACCGATTACGCCAACAACGGCAGCGGCGGCGCCGATGAAGGGGACTACGAACGCTCCGCAGCGGGTTTGAAGACCGTGGGCGCCGAAGCCGCCAAACTGGGTATCCTTATCGCTCTGGAAACCCACAACGCTTATCTTCACGACCTGGTCGCTCCCTGCCGCAAACTGCTGGATATGACCGCTTGCGACGCCGTTGGACTCAACTACGATCAGGGCAATATCATCATCAACCCCAACTTCAACTCCATTGCTCAAGTCTTTGAAACTGTGGGCGACAAAATCTATTACGCCCATTTGAAGAACATGCTTATCATCAGCAAGACCGACAACCGCTCCTACTGCGGCTGCCGTCTTTCTGACGGCCATATCAATACCATGGAGGTCATGCGCCGCCTGAAAGATACGCTGCGCTCCGGCATGTTTGCTGTTGAATTCCCCAACACCGGCGACGGCATCTATGCTGCCGGGAAAGATATGGAATACATTAAATTCATCAAGGATTATCTGCAGATATGAGGATCGGTGTTGCAAAGCGTTTGACTCTGCCTGACCGGGATTCCATGCTCCGGGGATACGGGTTCCGCAAGGAACTTTCCCACGGCATCGAGGATCCTGTTGAACTGGGTGTCATGGCGATTTCAGAAGCTGAGGGCAGAGAGCCCATCCTGATCGTCACCGCTGACATCGCCGGGATCAATGTGAAAGAGTGTGCTTTGATCTACGCGCTCCTTGAGGAAAAATTTTCCATCGGTGCCGACAGAGTCTGGATCAGCAGTTCCCACACTCACTTTGCCCCCGGCTTTGAGGGGTTTTTCATCGACCATCACGATGGAACTCTTGCCTACGGCGAACACCCCGCAGATGACCGTTACCGGGCGCTGTGGCACAGCCGTTTGACCGATGCTGTCCGGAGTGCGCTGGACTCAATGGAGGAGTGCACACTGGAACATCTTCAGGTGGATGTACCCGGGATCATGTTCAACCGCCGCACCATCAAAAAGAGTGACGGTCTTGTTCAGCAAAGCTATACTTACCCCGACGATCCGGACGAATTGATTTTTCAAGACTGTGACAGTACCCTTACGGCGTGGCGTTTTGTGACTGCCCACGGTCCCAAAGCCATGCTGATGAGCATTGGATGCCACCCGGTGACGGGGGGCAAAGATGCCTACTGCGTGTCAGGAGACTACCCCTGGTACTTCAAGGCTAAGGTGGAAGAACTTTTCGGCTGTCCCGGATTCTTTATGCTGGGGGCTGCGGGGGACACTGTTCCCCGTCTGCGTGGTGAAAGCACTCAGAACTCCCACAGCAAAGTGAGTTCCCGCAAGATGATCGGCGATATCCTTGCCTTGACCTTGCGGCAGAATGAACTGTTTTTTCAGCCCGACAAAAAGCAGGCTGTCGCCATGAAGGTGGTGGAGCTTTCTGTAAGGAGGATCACGCCGGAGGAAGGTCGGGGCGAAAAGGGGGCTCTGGCGGAAAAACTTCTCCTCAAAGAGTATCCTGAAGAAAAGCAGCTCATGCCGCTGCGTTTTCTGCGTCTGGGGGATAAAGTGCTCTGCGGAATGCCCTTTGAGGTGCTGAGTGCCATTTCTCTGCAGCTGAAAGAAGCAAATCCGGAAGCCGTCCTGATCTCTGTAACAGGCGGTTACAACGGCTATCTGCCTTTGCAGTTTGAATTTGCCCGCCAAGGCTATGAGACAGCTTTCGGTGCCACCCACTTTGCTCCCGGCACCGGCGATGCCGCCTTGAAATGTGCCATTGAGGAAAGTTTGAAATTCTGAAATGTTGCCGAAGCTGTTTCATGCAGTTAAGCAATTCAATTTTTTTTTGGAACATCAGATGTCAACATTTTTTTGTTGTATAAATATGTAAACATAAATTTTTACAGTTAAATGTATTACCAGATACTATAGTTTAGCATTAAGATCTGTTTTTCAGGGACTTTTATCATGGTTGAAACAATTCATATTGCATTGGCTTCAGACCGCAAATATCTGCCTTTTGCGGCAATAACGATGGCAAGTGCCGCGGCTAACACAGCCCGGAAAATCGTGTTTCATTTTCTTTATGAAGAGCTTGATGATGCCGATTTTGCCGTTTTTGATTTTCTGAAACGATTTCATCATGTAACTTTTCAGAAACATCAGATCAGCAGTGCCTTTTTCCAGCAGTGGCCGGTGATGCGCTGGTCAAGGGCAACTTATTACCGGTTGATTTTGCCTGATTTGCTCCCTGAATTGGAAAAAATCATTTACCTTGACTGCGATTTGTGTGTTCTTGATGATATCGGCAAACTCTATGATACTGAATTCGACGGAAAGTCTGTCATGGCGGTAATTACCAGAATCAAGGCATCTCATATCTGTAAACTCGGTATGAAACCGGAAAATTATTTCAATGCCGGAGTTATTCTCTTTTCTCCCAAGCAGTGGAAGGAAAACAATTTTATCGGAAAATTCAAGGCTTGTTTTGCCGCAAACATTGATGCACTTAGATATCCGGATCAGGATATCCTCAATCTTGTGTTTTGCAAAGACATCAAAATTCTTCACTCCAGATGGAACGTTATTACATCAACATTCCGCAATGAGCCTGTTGCAGGAATTTCTGAGGAAGAGATAAAAGAAGCCTTGAAAGCACCCGGTATCGTTCACTTTACCGGAAGTCACAAGCCGTGGCAGATGTGGAAAAGTTTTCATCATCCCTATGCATTGACTGTCCGTAAATATGCCAATATTGCCGGACAGAAAAAAATTTACCGGATCTTGGGAATCAAAAAACTGATTTTCCCCTTTGCTGCCAAAACTAAAAAGCGTTTGAACTGGGATAAATCGATCATCGACAGAAGTTTATTTTGAAGTTTTTGCTCTTGCCGCAAAACGCCTGTGGTTTTCCCGTTTCATCATCCGGCGGCGGAGGCGTCTTTCGATCCACTCAAACAATTTTCCGTAAAAGGGATTGTATTGATCGATCTCCTTTCTTCCCGGAACAACACCGGGGATCTTAGGCACAAAGCCCGCCGGAGTACAATAAAAAGCATCCGCTTCCGGAGCATCCGGGAACTGGCGGCGTGCCAGGTGGATATAGAGGAAAGTATCCTGACAGATCCTCTTATTTCCGTCAATGTAGGTCCGGTAAATTTTTCCGTTTTCCCAATAAAAAACCTGGTGCTCAAAATTAGGAGCCGGTTTTTTATATTTTCCGGATGTCCTGCTGTGAATGGTCAAACGCTTGTGCATGCAGGAAATGTCTGCGAAAGGCATATCATCGCACATGGGGAAATCATTGTGTTTGTAAATGGCATAGATGCCCCGCCATTCGTCGAAAGCACATGTTTTCTCATCAGTCAAAACCTGATGCAAAGTATATTGGGAACCGGCACAACGGAAACGCTCATTGACTTCCGGAGTGTTCCGGTATATAGATAAATGTCCCAAAGGAAGGATTTTATCAAATTTTTCCAATCGCTCCGGTGAAAAAAACTCCCGTAGATCACCGAAAATCATATCAAAGTCACAATATCCCCAAAAATCGTAACCGACAAGATAATCTGTGAAAATAGAACCATAAAAAACTTTATAATCACAGATTTTGTACGGCTTGGGCAAGATCAACTTTTCGTCGATTTTTTCTCTGCATAATTTATGGATTTTTTCCAGCGTTACATGGTAATGTTTGACATTTTCCGGCAATCCTGATAATTTCTGATCTCCGAAAAACAGCCAATCGATCGTGGGATTGGCAGCACAGGATTTAAGCCATAAATGAAAGTAGTTCGGCAACTTTCCAAAATAACAACAAATAATACCTATTTTTTTCATGGAGCTAATGACCCGAATTTCGTGAATGGAATGAGTTTTTAACAAAAGTACACCTGGCACGAAAAGGTGAAATCGAACATAGTTTGTATTCTCTTAACTTATCTGCAATCAGATTCTTTTACATAAAGTTTATTTCCTGTTGAGGTACTCTTTGATGACTTTGCCGACGGCGTGCCAGCTGGCTTTGGGCATACGGCCGCCTGTTACCATGCCTTTGTTGTTGAAGCCGTTTGTGCGGCACTGACTGGCACAGGAAACATAGGTCCGGCTGTCGCAGAATTGCCACAGGAAAGTCCCTGTGTAACGGTCGGTGTCGAGAATGAATTTCATGGTCTCACTCAGGAGTCCTGCCTGATACTCTTCGCTCCAGCGCATTTCGGAGTGGTTGCCGGGGATGGCTTCGGCGCCGATTTCGCTGATGATGAGGGGCTTATCACGGTACTCCGGAGCTGAGGCGTACTCTGCCAGTGTTTTCAACTGATTGAGAAGACACTCTTTATTGAAAAACTGGTCAGGTTCGCCTGCATACCAGCAGGGGTAGGTGTTGAAGGAAATGACGTCGATGAGGTCAAGACAGATATCCTTTTGCAGTCTGTGGGAGGCGAAGGTGATGGGACGGCTGGGGTCGGCTTCGCGGAGCATGGCGGCAATGGGAGCGATGATACCCGGCGCTGCAGGGGTTTCGCTGGCGCACTCATTGAGAAATCCCCACATGATAACGCAG
>JAFTIE010000072.1 GCA_017457065.1 Lentisphaeria bacterium | reverse complement strand
CATCATCACCTCATGCACACCGGAACAGCTCCCGGAGGAACTTATGGAAAATCTTGTCCTGAGGGGGTATCCATTTTTTACCCTGTGCGGCAGAAGTCCATGGAACTTTTCTTCTGCGGCGCCCGATTATTCAGAAGCTCTCTTTGATGCTGTGGGCGATCTTGCTGCAAGAGGGCACAAAAAAATCACCCTCTGCCTTTTTACCGGTAAAGAACTGGACAATCAGGTCACAAAACAGATCTTTCTGGAAAGCTGCGCCAAATGGAGCGTGGAAGGTGATTACAGACTCCACCACGAAAAGAAACAGGCGGCACTTCTGGCAGAGGAAAAGTTACCGGCAGTCATACTTTACGGAAAATACTCCATGCGTATTTTTCTTGACCGTTGCCGTGAAATCAACCATAAAAGCGATGTGATCGGCATTTACAACGAATGGACTCTTGCCGCCGCCAAAACCTTTGAACTCTGCGGCATCATACTGGAACAGGCTGAAGACACAGTCCGCAACGCTGTAAGACAGCTCTGCGCCCAATGCGAAGGTGCCTCCGTTCAGCATTTGAGTGCCAAAGCACGTTTTGTTCCGGCAAAGGCGTTTCAGGACCTCAAGGTCGCCGACCTCGCCAATCAAATGCTTTTTGAACAGCCTTGAAGTCACACTTGAAAGGGGGCTTTCCCCACCCGGTGAACAAGGATCTCATCCACAACAGCATTGCTGCGATGGAGAAGGAAAAACTCCACGATATCGGCAATATCCTCAGGCATGATCATACCTTCCGGCGTCAGATCGGGACGGGTGACTTTGACCATATCGGTGTAGACACCTCCGGGGGAGATGGCGTGGACCCGGATCCCTTCTTTGTAGTACTCAGTTGCAAGAGTTTTGGTCATGCCGAGAAGAGCGTGTTTGGAGGCACTGTAAACACTTTGGTCCACATAGCCTGCGTGTCCTGTCACCGAGGCGATGTTGATAACGGTCGGCGCTGCGGATCTTTTCAAAAAGGGCAGAAGCTTCTGGGTGAGGAAAAAAGGCACTTTGACATTGACTGTCATGATGCGGTCAAATTCCTCAAAAGTGACATGGGCAAAGGGAGTATTTGAGGCGCTTCCGGCATTGTTGACAAGAACATCGACACCGCCCCAGAGAACAGCAGCTGCAGCGGCACCTTCAGACAAAAAGTCAAAGTCGGTGAGGTTTCCGGGGAAAACTGCGCAAGTGCTGTGTGTTTCAACGATTTTTTTTGTCTCTTCCAGTTTGGCAAGATTATTTCCCCCAAAAAGGATGACCTTCATCTTGAGTTCAGCAGCTCTTTGGGCAATGCTTCTGCCAATGCCGCCTCCGCCGCCTGTCAGGAGCAGGACTTTGTCTTGCAGATCATTTTTCATTTTGATTTTTCCGTTTCAGATTTTTTGGAGGCAACTGCACTTGCCGCAACCAATCCTGAAAGTGCAAAGAGAGCAAGGATATTGGGCAGCACCATGAGTTGATTGAACATATCCTGCAATTCCCAGACCAGATCGTTTTTCATTATGGTTCCGGAAAAAATCGCCAGTACTGCCAGTATGGAATAGATCAATGAGCATTTGGTGCCAAAAAGATATTGGAAATTGACTTTGCCGAAATAGTGCCAGCTTAAAATGGTGGAAAAGGCAAAGAAAAGCAAACCTGTTGCGACAAAGATATTGCCTGCGCCGACAGTACTGACAGAGGCAACGGCGTGCTGGACCAGATTAGTTTTGGTCAGACCGGAACTGGCAAGAAGTTCAGTGTAGGTGGCTCCCGTGGCATGTGCAAGAGGACCGGAACCGGAGTAGATGGTGGAAATAACGATCAATGCGGTCATGGTGAGGACCACGCCCGTATCAATGAAAACACCGATCATGGCAACAGTTCCCTGCTGATGGGGGGAGTCCACTTTGGCTGAAGCGTGGGCGTGAGGTGTGGATCCCATACCGGCTTCGTTGGAAAACAATCCCCGCTTGACACCTTGAGAGACAGCGATCTTCAATGCCGCTCCAAAGGAGCCGCCAATGAGAGCGTCAGGGGCAAAGGCGTATTTGAAGATGGAAAAAAATGTGGCAGGCAGATATTCGATCCGCATGATCAATACGGCAACGCCCCCCAGAAGATAAAGTATTGCCATGAAGGGCACAAGTTTTTCGGTGGTGCTTGCCAGACGGGTGATGCCGCCTGCGAAAATCAGGAATGAGGCGATGGCGATGATGATACCCACTCCCCAGGCAGGCAAGCCGAAGGCGTTGCTGCAGGATTCCCCGATGGAATTCGCCTGGACCATACACCCCATAAATCCAAGAGAAATGATGGTACTGACGGCAAAAAATACAGCCAGGAAAGAACCGAAAAAATTGGGGAACGCCTGTTTGATGTAGTAGACAGGTCCGCCGTGAGGTGTCCCATTGGCATCGGTCTGGCGGGTCTTCTGGGCGAGGACCGCTTCAGCGTAACTGGTCGCCATGCCGAAAAAAGCGATGACCCACATCCAGAAGATGGCACCGGGACCGCCGGCAAGGATAGCGCCTGAGGCGCCCACGATGTTGCCGGTCCCCACCTGAGCCGCCACAGCGGCAGTCAATGCCTGAAAAGAACTCAATCCTTTCTGGTTTTTTGCTCCTGAAAGAGAAAAGCTGCCAAAGGCATTTTTGAATCCTTCTTTGAAGCAGCGCACCTGAACGAAACGGGTCTTGAAGGTGAAAAAAATTCCTGCCCCTGAAAGCAGTACAGTCAGAACATAGTCAGAACAGTGGCTGTTGATCCATGAAACGATTCCAAGAACAGTATCCATAAAACTCAAGATATTCCTTTCTCCGGGGGGCAAAAAATATAAAAAACACCCCCGCACTGCCTGTGTGGGGGAGTGGATGTTTGTGCATTTGCAAAATTTAGCACAAAAAAGATGTTTTTTCAAGTCCCAAGTTGAAAAACCCTTCAGGAAATGTCTGCAGGAACATCTTCTGAGCAGCTGATCTCTGCGTCGTAATTTTTCTTGAGAAGTGCATAAAGCTCCTGAAAGTCGAAGTGCTGCAGCATCCCTTTGGGCAAACAGGAGTTGGGAACTCTGAAGATCCTCTTTTCAAGAAGCCCTTTCAATGAGAGGGGGACCTCTGTAAGAATGAGTTTGCTGATGGGCAGTTTGACTGCGGCGGCGGCAAAGGCGGCGATGATCCCCCCCATGCCCCTGCCTGAGAGAGTCAGGTTTTTGCAGCCGTTCTCTTTCATCAAAGCGACGGCTGCCAGCAGATCCCGGACTTTTCCTCCTGCCAGGGGACATCCGTGGAGTTCGGCGGTACCTTCAACGAAACTGTCTCTGCCGACGGGGGCAAAGAAATCATCGGGCGTCCCTCTGGCTGCTGTGGAGCGGGATTCTCCCACACCACGGACATCAAGGACAAAGAGATCCTTTTCGCCGCTGCGGCTGCGGAGCTCCTCTTGCGCCGAAAGATGGGCACAGTGGAGCGTTGCACTTTCAACTTGAGGCAGCAGCGGGGTGTCATGCTGTATTTCCGTCTGCAGTACCGGGCGGATGGTGGTTCCGGGTTCCGTTATCAGCACGAAGCGCCCGGCAGCGGAGTGATCGGTCAGGGGGCGGCTCCGGGGCACACGGTAATCCGGGGCAGGGGGCAGTTCAGAAGGCAGCGCCAGAGCCTCCCGGAGAAAAGAGGTGATCTCTCCGGAAGAGGCATTGTAAGATGAAGGAAGGGTTTTGAGCAAAGCTTCATTTTCGGTCAGGGCACCGGGAAGGTCCATGGTGAAACCTGTGGGCGTGACCTGAACTTCTTCTTCTGTAAGGAGTTCAAACGCCGGTTCTGCTCTGTCTTCTTTGCCCATAAATCGGGTGGTAAAGAATCCATACATGGCTTCACGGCTTTCCTTGCAGTAGGCGTGAGGGCCGGGAGCGATGTTGAAGTGAAGATCCTTTTCGGCACCCAGATGTTTGTAGATATGGGCAGTTTCAGCATAAGCGTTTTTTACGCTGCGCAAGTCCAGAAAGTCCTGCTCTGTCGCCATGAGCAAAAAGGGCTTGGGAGCTCCGGCAATGGCAAAGTCCGGACGGTCGCACCCGGCGGCGATAAGCCCTTCGGGAGTACTTTCTGCGTCGGTGGCAGTTTCGTTGCGGAACACATCGTAGAGTTTATTCATGTGACAGGAAGCACCGGCGCACTTGATCCTTTCATCAAGAGCGAAAAGGAAAAAGCTCATCTGACCGCCGCCGGAGGAGCCGGTGACGCCGATTTTTTCCCCGTCGATCTCAGGGCGGGAAACAAGATAATCCAGCGCTCTTTGGGCATCGTGGATAAAAAGCGATGCCGTCAGAACTCCTGCGCTCCGCAGTGCTTTGCCCAGTATGGAGTGTTCCATGGTCGGTGCCGGCGGGGGATCGAACTGGTGGCACTCCCCCTGTCCGGAGGGGTCGCAGATCAGAACGCCGAATCCCTTTAACGCCAATCCGAAAGCAAAGGATTGATAGGAGTTGCACGCCTTGCCGTTGTTGGAGTGTCCGCAAACGCCAAGAATACCCGGCATGGGGGAGGGAACGCCTTCTTTACGCAGGAAAAGTCCCGCTGTAAAGATCCCGGGACGCACTTCAAGAAGCACCTTGTCAATGAGGACCCCGTTTTTTTTGATGGTCGCGACCACTTGCGGCGGCGTGGTCCCACAGGGGAACTTGTCTTTTCCCATGAGAGAGGTCAATTTTTTTTTGACTTCAGCACAGTGTTTTTGGGCTTCTTCAAAAGAAGAAACTCCAAAGATCTTTTTGCACCGTGCTTCATTGGCACGGTTGTTCAGAAGATCAAAGTAATCATAAAGTGAGTTGCAATAGGGGATATCTGTATTCATTTTTGACTTTTACTCCTTGAGGCAATTTCAAAACTCCTCAAAATTGTCAAAGCGCCCTCGCTTCGATCTGATAAAGGGAGCGTTTTCGGCTGTTACCTTGCAGGTAGCAACCTCAAACTACCCTTTACAGCTCTTTGCGAATGACATCTTTGCCATTT
>JAFTIE010000071.1 GCA_017457065.1 Lentisphaeria bacterium | reverse complement strand
GTTGTATCTCTTCAAAAAAACAATCAGAAAAATGCCTTATAATGCTTGCAAAGCAAGCGCTTCATGCACTGAAAGTACGCTTCATATTTGCCGAAGGCAAATGCTTCATACGGTGAAACCGTGCTTCATTCGATCTGCGTTCACGCTGATTGAACTTTTGGTCGTTATCGCGATCATCGCCATTCTTGCTGCCATGCTGCTGCCCGCTTTGCAGAACGCAAGAGAACAGTCCCGTTCCTCCGCGTGTCAGAATAATTTAAAACAGATTGCCACCTTTGCCGGGATGTATGTTGATGACAATAAAGAATATCTTTCACCCTCTGAATGTATGGATCATAACGGTTTTGTTGCCAAATTGACCCCTTACAGCAGGATCGACTACAAAAAAGCCTCAAAAAGTGCCAAAGATGCTGGTATCTTTCTCTGTCCTTCTGATAGCAAAAGAATGGCATGGACAGGAACTGACGCAGTAGGAAAAGTTTGCTGGAGTTACGGTAAAAATTACTATACCAATTCTCTTGACAGTACTACTCCGAATATTAACAGCAAAAATTATGCCGGCGGCAAAGGTGCAGTCAAGTTAAGTCAGATCCGCCAGCCGTCAAAAACAATGCACCTGACAGATGTGATGAGAGATAATTTGAACGCATGTTCTTTTACCAATGATTTACGCCCGTTCAGTCCTGGAGACACCAGGGCTTGGGAAGTGGATTTGAGACACAACGGAGGAGCAGTGGTTGCGTGGCACGATGGACATGTGACCATGGGAAAAGCCGCCTATATCATTTCTTTGAAAAAATGTATCCTTCTGACAGATATCAAATAAGGAAATGAAAATGAAGATGAGGTTTCTGATTGCTGCGCTGATACTTATTTTCTGCTGTATTTGCCATGCTAATATGCTGGCATTGCCGGAAGTTACTGAAGGTCAAATCCGGATCGATGGAGAGATCAACACAGACGAATATGCCAAAACATCAATGCTCGGCGGAATGGTTCATTATGTCAGAACTCGAATGATCCCCCGTGATGTGGAGGTATATCTTGCAAGTTCACCGGAAAAACTTTATCTTGCGGTTCGCACTCCGGTGGAGGATTCTGAACCGGGAGGCGGCTTGATCGCCAATGCTACTCAAACAGGAGGAGCCGTTTACAGCGATGACTGCATTGAATTTTTTATTGGAGATGGAAAAAACAATATATACCAACTCCTCTTTAATCGTCTTAATACCAGGCTGGAAATGAAATATGCCAATCGGAAAAGCACAAGGGATTGGCATTCTGGAGTCGAAAGTGCCAGTACTATCAACAAAGGTTTTTGGGTATTGGAAGCGGCAATCCCGTGGAAAAATCTTTCCGGTGTCAATCCGGCGCAATTCAGATTCAATGCTGCCAGGAACTTTGTCAGTGCCGGATTTGGATACGGTAATCTGACCGGGCAAAGAGATGTTCTGGATCAGACAAAAATGTTTAAAACGAGAGTTATCAAGAACTTCGGTGGTGTCAGAGTGTACGGAACCGATACCTTGCTTGTTTCCGGATCCTTTTTGCTGAGATGCGAAGGTGATGCAAAAAACAAAATCGTTGAAGGGAATATCTATGAAAAACGAGTGATCATCAAACGCCACATCCCCGGCAAAATACAAACTCTTCCTCACAACGGAATTTGGAAATTTCTTTCATATCAGGTACATTGTCAAGGAAGCGGTATTGTTTGCTGGCGCACTTTTTTTCCCTTTGAAATGGGCAGGCAGCTCAGCGGAGCACCTGTCAGTGGGAAGTATCAGTTCGGTCAAGGGAACTACGCATTTGTCCGACACTACCCCAGTTACAACAAGGTGGCTGTGTTAGTTTCTCTGGCAGGGAACCGGGATAAAAAAGTTGAACAGGTAGAAATCATTTCACCAGATGGAAAAAGTTTCAAAACTCCTGCCAGTCGAGAACCCGATGGTACCTGGAAGGCAATGATTGAGCTGCCGGTTAAGCGTGCGTTCGGTATCTGGAACGGGAATTTGACGATCGTTGAAAACGGAAAAACACAAATATTCAAAAATGCTTTCCGGTTTGAGGAAAAAAATTTTCCCTGGCTGAACAATCAGTTGGGATACTCAAACAAAATCCTTTCGCCATTCACTCCTATTGTTGTGAACAAAGAACAACAGCTTTCCACACTTCTTCGCACACATACACTTTCAAAAACCGGGCTAATTGATCAGGTCAAAAGCAAAAACGAGGAGATCCTTTCCTCACCGCTGTCATTCGAGCTGGTCTCCGGCGGAAAGAAACTCACAGCATCCAAAGCGGCTTTGAATATTGTAAAAGCTGAACCGCATCAAGTCCTGACCGTCAGTTCTGCAAAATTCGGTAACTGGGACTACCGGGCAGAAACCACATGGGACTATGACGGATTTGCGTTCGTCAACGTAAAATTGACTCCCCCGGCGAAAGAGGAAGCTCAAAGGCTCACCCTTGCGGTGGACATGAAAGCTGAACACGCCTCTCTGTTCCATGCGCTTGTAGATGCCCCCCGCGGCAATCCGGCGGGACTTATCCCCAAAGGAAAAGGTGTAGTGTGGAACTCCGGCAAACTGCTCAGAATGAAAAATCAGTATGGTCTGCCCAATGTTCCTGGTGAATTCACACCTTACGCATGGTTCGGTGCAGAAGAAAGAGGACTTTGTTTTCTCTTTGATTCTCCCAAAGGATTTGATCTTGAAGACGGAAAGTCCATGATCCGGCTGGTAAGAAAGAATGCTGAAACAGTGACGATGCAGTGCGACATCGTCAACCGTAATCATGGTGTTGGCAAGGCAATTGAATTTTCGTTCGGATTCCAGGTAACGCCTGTAAAAACCCGCATGAAAGGATGGGAAAACTGGGTCTATACATGGGGCTCGAAACTGCCTGGTATGCTTCATATTCTGCCGATCGGAAGTCCGTGGGTGGCAGGCGGCATGTTCCCGGACGGATTCCGCAAGATTCCATACAACAACGACTATTCCTACACAAAAACGTTCAAGAGCGCCATGAAAAACCGGCGGATCCCCTACGAATTCATGAAAAAATTTCATGAAAAGGACAGTAAGGCGCTGGATGAATATGCAAATAAGAACGCAGGATTCCTGAGAAAGACCTTTTGGAAATCCCCTGAACGGTTTGTACGCGAAAATAAAATGTATCTTGAAACGCAATTTCAGCAGATGGCTCTGACATTGGATCGGGTCTGTCCTTACAACTGCGCAAGTATTATTGCCGTGTCGGATCCTGCATGGCAGTTCCATAAGGCAGAGTGGGCAACACGTCAGATGTATCAGGAAGGATTGTCCGACCGCATTTACATGACCCCCCGTGCTGTGGATTATCTTCTCTGGACATACGACAAACTGCTGGAGGCTGGTGCCGACGGCATAAACTTTGACGAGACTTTCCCAATTCCGCAGACAAATCCCGATCTTGCGGCGTGTCGGGACTACAAAAACCGCCCCCTGCCCGCTATGGGAATCCTGGCATCACGTCAGCTCTTCAAGCGACTGGCGTATATCATGGAATCCCGTGGCAAAAAAGAACGGCTGATTGCACCGCATCTGACCAACACGATGATCATTCCGGAGTTCGCTTTTGCAACTCTTGGCATCTGCTGGGAATACAGTGTGCCGGGTAACTTCATTGAACAGTTCCCGCCGGATTATATCCGAGCTCATTCCACCGGACTTCAAGCAGGACTTGTACCTGTGGCTCTGGTGCTGCCAACAATCCCCAACCGGGCAAAACTCCCGTTGAAAGAATATTATCCCAAGTACGACCGTGCTCAAAGAACGGCATTGGGGCTTCTGAATCAGCACCGGATGTTCCCCATGCAAAAATTCTGGGGCAACTTTAACGAACCACTCAAGGACCGCTATCTGCAATGGGCATTCGGTACCCACAAGCCTGACTGCCGTTTTCTCCCCTATTATCAGAAAAATAATCCCTTCAGAGTTTCGGAGAATTATCTGGTCAGCTGCTATCAGCGTGGTAGAACAGCATTGTTTATCATCACCAATTGCGGCAAGGCTGGCACCACAACCTTTGAATTTGACCGAAAGAAAATGGGGATCGTTCCAGACGGAGTGGTCATGGATCCCGTCAGCGGTGAAACATTTGAAGGAGATAAGATCAATCTTACATTGCAAGAGTGTGATTTTCGCTACATTTTTGTAGGATCTCCCGAATTTGGAGCTATGCTCCAAGCTCCTGAACCAGACAATGCTTATATTCGTAAATAAAAGGTGGAGGTAAAAAAATGATTGCTCCTGAACTTCTTTATGAAAAAACATTAGATATTGCCAGGCGGATTCGTATAACGGAAAGCCCGCTGCCTGAAAAAATCAAGGTCCCCCGAATTTCTACTGGAGGACATTTTTCCGGTATTTTCCTGTGGGATACAGCTTTTTCCGTAATGTGGGCAAAATATCATGCAAAAGAGTTCGGAGCAGAAAATTCTCTGGATAATCTCTATACGCTTCAGGATAAGGATGGTTTTATCGCCAGGGAATTTTCTGCAGAGGGCGACGCCGCGTTTACCGGAAAAAGTCCGATTGCTTTTGCTCCGCCCGTTCTCGGATGGGCAGAAATGGAACTTTTCAAGTACAATCCCGGAGGTATTGACCGTCTGAAAAAAGTGTTCCCTAAATTATGCCTCCACCACAAATGGAACAGAGATAATTATCGCCGTTCAAACGGACTTTATTTTGGGAGTACTTTGGGAAGCGGAATGGATGATCTGCCCAGATGGGACTCTGAAGAAGATATAACGCCGGAAGGAGGGATCCCATTTCTCAGGGAACACGTGGGATATTCAGGAGATGCCGGAGATCTTTTTTATCAGAAAATCTTGAGCTGGAAAAAATTTCACCATGAATGGAACAGGCAGCTCAACTGGTGTGATCTTTCCTGTCAGATGGCGATGAATGCAAGAATTCTTTCTGAAATGGCTGATCTTGTTGGAGAGGAAGCTAAAAAAATTGAATTCCAGCAGGAGTTTGAAAATATGAAAGATGCTGTCAATGAAACATTTTTTGACCATAAGAACAGGTTTTATTTTGATCGTCTGGACAGTAAATTTCTTTCCCGCCGCCATGCAGGTGCTTATTGGGCCCTTTTTGCCCATATCGCAGAAGAAAAACAGGCTGATGCTCTTATTGCCGAATTAAAAAATCCTAACCGTTTCGGATTGCCGTGCGGAATACCCGGCTTGGCGGCAGATGATCCGGATTTTGATTTGGTCAATGGATATTGGCGTGGTCCGGTATGGGCTCCGATAGTTTATATGGTTCTTAATGGTTTGCGTGACTATGGCGAAGAAAAATTGGCACGGGAAATTGCTGAAAAATACCATTCAGCAATTTCCAGACTTTATGAATTGACCGGGACAATTTGGGAAAATATCCCTCCCGATCAGTGTGAAAGGCCTTCGACCAGAGCAGGCAGAGATTTCTGCGGCTGGTCAGCATTGGGAGCGATCTCTATTTGGAGAGAGTTTTTGAATAACTGAATGTAACTTAAAATCCATCTGTCCGGAATGATAGAAAGATATAATTCTTTCACCTTTGAGGCAATTTCAAAACTCCTCAAAATTGTCAAAGCGCCCTCTTCTTCGATCTGATAAAGGGAGCGTTTTTCCGCCTTCGCATAAAGCTACAGCGGGACAAGCGCCTGTTACCTTTCCCCCTCCGCATAAAGCTACGGCGGGACAAGCCAGGTAGCATCCTCAAACTACCCTTTACAGCTCTTTGCGAATGACATCTTTGCCATTTTTTGAATGATTTTTGAAATTACCTCCTTTTAATTTGAAGCACTACCACTGAAAGGAATTTGCGTTATTATGGAATATATCGTTACTGAAAAAAACGGTCTTGCAATCCAGGAATCTGTCAATCGGGCTGCAGCCTCTGGCGGAGGTAAAATCATCCTCGCGCCGGGAGTATATCCTTCCGGAACAATTCACCTGAAAAGCAATATCGAATTGCACCTTCCTGCAGGGGCAATCATTCAAGGATATCCCAAAAGTGAAATGTATGATGATATCTTTTTTGACGGATTTGATTCTGTTACACCGGAAAATAGTCGAAAAGCTCTGATAGTATGTAACGGATGTGAAAATGTTTCCATTACCGGATCGGGAACAATTGACGGCCAGGGCTGTAAATTTTTTGACTGCAGCAGTGATAACGGCATGGGACAATTCAATAAACCGGCACATCCCAGACCGCGTATGATACAATTTTTTCAATGCAGGAATATACGTTTTGAAGGAGTTTCCTTTGTGAATTCTCCAAACTGGACATTCTGGCTTTCGGAATGTGAAGATGTCAGAGTTTCCGGGATCCGCATTATCGGAGATCTTCGGATTTGCAATAATGACGGAATAGATATCGACAGCTGTCGCAGGGTCGTTATCAGTGACAGTTTTTTCCAAACCGGAGATGACTGCATCATCCTGCGGGCGATTCGAAGAGATTTGGAAAAGCCTGCTATTTGCGAACAGGTATCAGTAACAAATTGTATCCTGAACAGCCATTGTCAGGGAATCCGCCTCGGATGTCCCAGCGATGATACAATACGGAACTGTTCCTTCAGCAATATTATTTTTAAAGGAGTCGGGACAGGAATACACAGTGAACATCCTTTCCGCTACCTGAGGAAAAATTGTACCGGGTATATGCAGATAAGTGACATTGTTTTTGAAAATTTCGACATTACAACCAATCGTTACCCTATACGCCTCGGATGTGATGCCGGAATCAAACTCAGGGGGATCGAAAGGATCAACTTCAGAAACATCAGGATCAAATCAAAACGTCCGATCTCACTTGAAGGATCCTGCCATACTGTTCTCAAAAACATCACATTTTCAGATATCTCCGGAAATGTTGAGGGAGAATCACCGATTGTTGCAAAATGTGTGAAACATTTAAAATTGAATAATTTTGAACTTTCCGCAGAAATCGGTCAGGATGTGCCATTTCAACGGACCCAATCAAAATCTTGGGAAACCCAGTTTTGATCAGATCCCGCTGCTGATATGCACAACAAAGAACGATGTAGTGGAAATTTGAAATTCTTAAAAAAATTTGATATTTGAATGAGGCGAACTTCTGAGTATTAATTGGTGCCATTCCATACAAATAACTTTCTATCATGTATTTGCAATTAAATTATTCTCTTTTATCGTTACTCGAAACGCAAACGTTCTACCCGTTTTGTTTTTCACATCAACACTGCAAGTAATGTATCATCTGTAATCCAACTTGTCAAGCGGAAATACAAAAAGAGAGAATAATTTACCGACTAACCTATTGTCTATAAAAAACATACATAGAATGGCACTAATTACTTTCATCATAATCACGCCCATTAACAAAAGGGCGGCAGAATTTCTCCTGCCGCCAATCTCTTGGGAAAATTATTTTCCAGCCATCATTGCTTTGATATCTGTTTGCGGATCAGTGATCCCTTTGATGTCAAAAGTTTCAATCAGGATTTTTGCAACATTGGGCGAAAGAAATGCCGGAAGCGTCGGACCGAGCCGGAGATTTTTGAATCCAAGATGCAGTAACGCAAGTAATACAGCAACAGCTTTCTGCTCATACCACGAAATATCAAAGGATATAGGCAGATCATTGATCTCTTTGAACCCGAAAACTTCCTTGAGTTTCAAAGCTATGACAGCCAGAGAATAACAGTCATTACACTGTCCGGCATCCAGAACTCTGGGAATACCGCCGATATCATCGGTCACAAGTTTATTGTAACGGAACTTGGCACATCCGGCAGTCAGAATGACGGCATCTTCAGGCAGATTTTCTGCCACTTCGGAATAATATTGCCGTTCTTTTTGTCTGCCGTCGCAGCCTGCCATTACCACAAAGCGTTTGATCGCTCCGGATTTGACTGCTTCCACCACTTTGTCGGCAAGGGCGAAGACTTGAGCATGGGCAAAGCCGCCGGTGATGGTACCGTTTTCCAGCTCTTCCGGAGCTTTGCATTTTTTGGCAAGTTCGATGATTTCTGAAAAATCTTTCTGCTTGCCATTCTTGCGGTCCGCAATGTGTGGTACGCTCGGATACCCCGCAGCCCCAGTCGTAAAAATCCGATTTTTGTAAGCATCCTGAACAGGGGTAATGCAGTTGGTAGTCATCAAAATCGGACCGTTGAATGATGTAAATTCCTTATTCTGCAAATGCCATGCGTTTCCGTAATTACCGTAAAGGTGGGGATATTTTTTCAATTCCGGATAATAGTGGGCAGGGAGCATTTCACAATGGGTATAAATGTCGATATCGGCATCTTTGCTTTGCTCCAACAACTCCTTGAGATCCAGAAGGTCATGTCCTGAAATCAGAATACCGGGGCGGCTGCCGACTCCGGTTTTGACCGTTGTTACTTGTGGATTTCCAAATGTTTCTGTATTGGCGCTATCCAACAATGCCATTGTTTTGACCGAGATTTCGCCCGCTTCCAGAATAACTGCAAGCAGTTTTTCAGAATCCGTTTCCGTTGCGGCAACTTGCAATGCTTTGAAGCAAAAGGCGTAAATGCTGTCATCTTCTTTGCCCAAAACGGCGGCGTGTTCAGCGTAAGCCGCAATGCCCTTGAGTCCGTAAGTGAGCAATTCCCGCAGGGAACGGATATCCTCATTTTCGCAAGCAAGCACGCCGATTGGGAGTTTTGACGGATTTTCCCCTATGCGTTTTACTGCCTCATCCAGCTGCTTTTGAAGTGCGGTATTGTCAAAATTGGCATTGGTAATGGTCATAAAAAGAGACTTGATCACGAACCGTCCCAGTTCGCGGTCAACTTTCCGGGTCAGCGCAATAAGTTTCAACTGCCGGATGATTTCATCCATCAAATTTGCAGTTTCAGCCTTTTTGCCGCACATTCCGGCAAAGGTGCACCCGGTGTTGCGGCAGGTTTCCTGACATTGAAAACAGAACATTTTTTCTTCCATTTCAAAACTCCCTGTTGAATATTTATTTTACCGTGAAAAGAACATCCCATGTATTGAACAAGATAGTGCTTTCGGCGCATAAATCAAATGAATTTCCGCTCATGCCGTACTGTTTTATCAGTAAGCGCAGGGAACCGGCAAGCATACGGAAAATCATTTCCGGAGCGATGTCATTTCTGACGAGCCCGGTCTTTGATGCAATGACAATGTTTTCCATGAGCATCTCCCGGTGCGTGTGCATCATCTCTTTCATAAGACCGGCATATTCGACATTATGGATAAACAATTCTTCGGAATAGATGATGTTCGCCAAAGCAGGGCGGGTTCTGACCTGTTCAATACGGTGGGCAAAAAAAGTTTTTACGAATTGCCATCCCCTTTGAGTATTTTTCAAATTTTCCACATCACCATCAAAGTACGCCATCATTGCCCGGACGATTTCGGCTTTATTGGCAAAGTGCCGATACAAAGCCGGTTCTGAGATCCCGACAGCGGCGCCAAGAGCTTTAGTCGTCAAACCTTCGATTCCATTTTGGGCAATCAGGCAAATCGCCGCTTCGATTATCTCTTTCTGTCTTTTGCTCAGTTCCATGATCTGTACCTTGTTTGGTGTGTTAGTTATCATTCACTAACTTTAATATAGTTGTAAAAATGAAAAATACAAGTGCAGAATTAAAAGATTTGAACAAATTTTTTAAATCCTCCTCTTTGTATGCGGAAAAAACTGTTGTGATTTGAAAAAATTCTCTTCAGAGCATATTTTATAAATGAGGTAATTTCAAAAGTCATTCAAAAAATGGCAAAGATGTCATTCGCAAAGAGCTGTAAAGGGTAGTTTGCACTTGCTACCTGCAAGGTAACAGCCGAAAATGCTCCCTTTATCAGATCGAAGCGAGGGCGCTTTGACAATTTTGAGGAGTTTTGAAATTGCCTCAAATGAAACAAATATCTGAGAGGAGTTTGATGTAAAATGGAAAATACCGCCGCTAATGTCCTTATTCCCCCTTTCCTGAAACTGGGATTGCCGGAAATAATTTATGCCGTTCCCGGTATCGAGTGCAATATCTACTTTGAAAATGTTCTTGATACTGCCGTTTACAGAAATTACACCTGTGAGGTCCGCTGCGACCGGGGGACTCAGGGGGAACACCGCTGGTTCTGGACTCCGGAAAAAAGTGATGCCGGAGCAGAGTTTGATCTGGAATTGAGCGTGATAAACGATTATGGAAAGCTCCTTACAGCCCAATGCAAGGTCGTTGTTGCCTCAGAAGCCGCAAATCCGGAACGCAAATTCACCCTCTCTCTGTTGGCAGACTCCGGCGTCGGATGCCGTTATCCCGATCACATGCTGAAAGTGATGCAGGAATACGGCTTTGTCAACTACACTCCCGTCGGCAGTCACAGCAGAGCCGGGGCAACAGCCGGTCCCGGCGAAGCGATGCACGACGGTTACGGCGGTTTCAGCTGGCACTGCTTCCTGAACCGCTGGCTTTACAGCGCCGAAGAACTTCCCGATGTGCAGAATGAAGCTGAAGCAGAGCAGATGCGTGCCCTCGGGATCGTGGATACGCCAAAGTCAAACGCTTACAGATTGCGCAGTCCTCTGCTGAAGCTTGTGGATGGCAAGGTGACAGCAGACTTGCCCGGATGGCTTGAAAAAATCAACGGCGGTAAGGCTCCGGATTATATTGTGATCGAATTGGGCGGGAACGATATTTTTATGCCCCGTCCGGAGGAGATCGACGCTAAAGTTGCTCAAGTGATGGAGAATGCCTCAAAACTTCTTGCTGAGCTGCGTAAACTTGCACCTCAAGCGGTCATCGGTGTGACCACCTGTCCCCTCGGCTGCGGTCAGGATGGATTCGGGGCAAATTATAATTGTATGCAGTCCCGTTATCAATACCGGCGGAATGCCAATCGTTACAACCGTGAACTGACTGAACTTGTCAGAAAACTCGGCGATGAGCGTATAATGATCGTGCCGATCCATCAGGCGATAGATCCGGTCAACAGCTACGTCACCATCGAAACGAAAGCCCACGCCCGTTCCTCCCGGAGCGTCATTCGCTTCAACAACGGTCTCCATCCCACCCGTGAAGGAGGATATCAGCTCGGCGATGCTATTGCCAGTTGGCTTATTGTCCGGGAAGGCAAAAGCAACTGACGGCAGAGATTTAAAAATCATTTCCGGTAATGCAATGGTTCTGCCGGTCAGAGATGAGTGGTTTGATCGCGGGGGGGATTTTTTATTCGATCTCCCTTTCGCCGGGATTTTCCCGTTTGCGGTAGGCTCCGGGAGGAGTTCCGGCGACCCGGCGGAATACACGGGAAAAATGAAAGCGGTCCACAAAGCCCAGGAGATCTGCGATCTCGTCGATACTGTATTGCTGTTCTGAAAGATAGGTCATCGCCTGCTGGATGCGCTGGTACTGCTGGTAAAGCTGAGGCGGTACGCCCAGTTCGTTCCGGAAGAGACGGATAAAACGGTTGGTCGAGATGCCCACCCGTTTGGCGAGAGCGGCATTTTCAATTTTTTCTCCGAGATGCTGGTGGATATAATCTTTTGCAGCGGCGATACGGCCGTCCATGTACTGTTCTCTGACATGGAGTTTTTCAGAAGGGATCATCCGCAAAGCGCTGAAAATGGCGCAGTAGAGCAGAGTTCTGGTAAATTCAAGATCTTCCTCCCCTGTCAGCTGCCGGAGCTGCTCCGTGAGTGTGCCGAAATCCTCTTTTGGGAAAAAGTAGACTTCACGCGATGCACTGTTGTAAAGAGGTCCCGTTTCAAAATGGATGTAGAAATGCCGGAAGGGTTTGGTGTTATTGATGGTAAGGAGCAGTCCCGGCGGGATCAGCAGGATCTTGTCCGTGGGGACAGGTGCGCCGTTGAGAATGGCTCCTTCACTGTCATTCATGTAGAAACGCCAGTGCTGGACGATGTTCCGGGGGTAGTTCCAGAATTTTACTGTTTGCATCGGTTCCCAGATCATGATCCGGGTGGATAAAGGCGTCGGAGGATCAACTTTGATGTTTTTGTACATATTTTATCTTTTATCAACATTTAATATTTCTTCATTATGTGGTATAATATACAAGTGTACAGTGAAAATTGCAAATCCAATATAATGAGAGAATAGTTCATGTTTGATCCCAGATATGTCTTGTTTTATGACAATCACACCCAGGAGCAGGTTTCTGACTGCGGTGTGAACTTTGATCCTGAAGCCTTTGTTGAACAGGTCAAACGCTGCGGCGTTGATTTTCTGACCATCCATGCACGCTGCAACCGGGGATTTGCCTATTATCCGACTGAAATCGGAACTGTCCACCCTGCTCTCAAGCAGGATATGGTGGGCGGCGTGGCAAAGGCTTGTGAGAAAAACAATATCAAACTTGCCATCTATTTCAATGGCGGATTGAGCGGCGTCGAAGCCGTGCAGCACCCCGATTGGAAAGCCGTTTATGCGGACGGCAATACCATGCTGACTGATGCTCCTGCAAATCCCTTTACCGTCAGAATGTGTCTCAATTCCCCCTACCGGGAACATCTTAAAGCCATGATCGCTGAAACGGCACAGATGTACCCTTATGTATCAGGGGTTTTTATTGATTGTGTCCACAGTTTTCCCTGTTACTGTCCTTACTGCAAAGCAAAACTTGCGGAGCTGGGACTGAAAACACATGAAGAACTGGGGGAACACACCCTCAGAGATTTCTGCGCTGACGTTGGTGAACTGGTGTTCAAGAGTTTCCCCGGGGGGGAACTTTTTTACAACAGCAACAGCCAATTCCGTTACGCAGGGAAATACGATACCTTCCTTGATTGCGAATGTCTTCCCACTGCCGGATGGGGCTATGAATGTCTGCCCACACTGGTCCACTGGGCACCGGAACTGCGTCCCGGAAAAACTGTGCTCAATATGACCGGCAGATTTTACGATTGGGGAGATTTCGGCGGATTGCGCAGTGTCAACAGTCTTTCCTACGATCTTTTTTACGGACTCATGCACGGTATGCGTCCGGAGATCGGCGGTCACATGAACCCTAAAGGTGATCTGGATATGCCGGTCTTTGATACTATTGCTGAAACATACGCCAAACTCCGCCGTTTTGAAAACTACTACACAAACGCCCCACGGAATAACGACATCGCTCTGGTGCTGAGTTCAGAAGAAGAGATGCAGCAGCTTTACAAACCGGTCCGTGCCGCCGTCAGGATGCTCGAAGAGTTGAAACTGCCTTTCAGCATCATCACTGCCGGAGAGCGCTCTCTTGACAGCTTCAAAGTGGTGATCCTGCCCGAAAATACGGAGTTTCCGGAGCACCTTCTTTCCCGTCTTGGAAATTTCAAGGGTTCCATTATCGGGATCGGTACCGGAACGGCACAGAAGGCAGGAGAACTTTTCGGCGTGGAATACAAAGGCGCTGCTGCAGAACCGGCTTATTTCGATGCCCCCGGTATGGCGCTTTCCATCTACTCCGGCGCCGATAATGTGGAGCTGCTTCCCGGCGCTCAGGGGGGAGGGGCTCTGATCAAGCCCTACTGCTCCCCCGGATTTGAAAATGGCATGGCGCTCAGTTATTATCCCCCGGAAGGCAAGTCAGGCTTTCCTCTGGAAGTTCGCAAGGGAAAAAATCTTTTCTGTGCGGGACACATCTTTTCAGGGTACTATGAAAGAGGGGCGCTTCATTTGCGCGATCTGTTGAAAAAATTTCTTGATGAGGTGCTGCCAGCTCCTCAGTTCAAGAGTGAAAATCTCTATTCATTCACCCGTATTTCTGTGGCGGATGCTCCCGGCAGGCGGCTTATCTGCCTTTTGAACTATGTTCCTGAAGCAAGAGGAAATGCCTTTGCTGTGGAAGATGAAATAGAACTTCATTCTGCTAAGATCGCTGTACGGCTTGACGGATTCAAGGTGGAAAAGGTCCTTTGCGGCGCAGAGCGTAAGGTGGTCCCCTTTACCCTTGAAGATGGATACTGTTGTATCAAAGTGCCGCCTTTCAAAGGATTTACTGCCTTTGAACTGATGGAAAAATAAGTATTGAAATATGTGAGGTGCAATGATGAAAATTTTCAGTTTGACAGTAAGTTGGGCGATGCTGGCGGCAAGTCTGCTTTGCGGAGCGGATTACTTTGTGGAAAAACACGGTTCCGATGCCAATGACGGCAGAACACCAAAGACCCCCAAAGCCACCATCAATGCGGCAGTGAAACTCCTTCGCCCCGGTGATACATTGACCATCGGTCCCGGTGAATACTTTGAAGCGGTCAAAGGGAGTTTTGCCGAGGAGTCAACCGGCAAAGCCGTTGTGGTCAAAGCACGATTTCCCGGTTCTGTGCTGATCCGGGGGGACAGGGAGATCAAAAGCACCTTTTCCCCCGTGCCGGGGTTCCGCTTTGTTTATGTCACAGATTTCCCTCAGGAACCTCAGGCGGTCAATGAAAGAGACTCCTTCAAGATCCTGACTCCCGGAGGAACAAAAGCGGAACTTGAGTTTTCCCCGGGAAGATTCTTTTACGATAAGAAAGAAAAGAAACTTTACATTTCACCCTCTGACGGCGTTTCTCCTGACCGTCACTATTACACTGCAAGTCTGCTCACCGGAGGCGGGTTCTGTATGAACAAGAGCTCCTTCGTCACTCTTGAAGGAGTTATGGCAACAGGATTTTACACCTTCAACAGCGTCCCACTCGGTAATACATACGGACTCCGTCTCAATGGTAAAACCAACGGGATCATCCGGAACTGCAAAGCCTTTTTCAACAGCAACGGCATCCATTTCGGTATGCAGCAGAACTCTGTGATCGAAGACTCCACCGTCTACGCCAACGGTTCACCAGCCCCTGTTTCGGGGGGCAATTTGGTTGTCTGGGGCAGTTGTCACGGCAACATTCTGCGGCGCTGCCGTTCCTTTTTCAGCGCCCACCCCAACGGTCTGGGGATCCGTTTCTACGGCGGCAAAATTACCGGCAACCGTCTGGAGGACAACGTTTCATTCGGCGAGAGCGGTATCGGAGTCAAAGGTTCTATCGACCGTATCCCTGCCATGCGGAACATCTGTTTCAATAACTACAATGAAAGACAGTTTGCTTCAAGTTTCGGAACCAACAATGTGTTTCGTCATTACAACTCCTACGCCAAAGACGGGGGCTTGCGCCTCGATCTGCTGGAAAAGAAAAAGGCGGATTTCAACACTCTCTTTGCCGATCCTGAAAACCACGATTTCCGTCCCCAGGAGGGGGCAAAGGGGATAGGGGAGGGACTTGTTGACAGAAAAGATGTCTATTTTGTCTCCCCCGGAGGAAACGACCGCAACTCAGGGCGTTCCATCAGCAAGCCCTGGAAGAGTTTGAAGAATGTCAAACCCGGAAGTACCGTTTATCTGCTCCCCGGCGTGTATGATTTCCCGGCTGTTATCAAGGCTGACAAAGTGACCTTTAAAACCCGCGGCAGCGGCAGGCGTGCCCTTTTTACCGGGGGCTTGACCGTTTCCGGGAAAAACTGCCGCATCGAAGGGGTGAATTTCCTCAAAAAAGGAGTCCTTGTTTCAGGTGACAATGCCCTTGTGAGCTGCTGCGGTTTCGGCGCTCCCTTGCGTGTTACAGGCAAAAGTGCTGAAATCTGTCATAACGCTTTCACCGTCAAGGGCGACTTTACCCGTGCCACAGGATTCCGTCACAGCAACCTTTATACCGTGAAAATCAGCAAAGGCGGACTTTTTGACTTTGACAAAGTTCATGCAAAACCCCTTTTTACCGCCCCCGAAAAGGGAGACTTCACCGTCAAAAATCCTGAAGATTTTGCAGGAAAAGGCTTCGATGCTCTTCCTGTCGGACCCTACCGGCTGGTTCGCAAACATAATACCGAAGCGGTCAAAGGTCCTTTTGTCCACAGCGTTTCAGACACTACCGCCAACATCGAATGGTGGACAGCTGAAAATGCCACCAGCGAACTGCGCTGGGGAGAAACGCCCCATTGCAATAACAAGACCGGGAGCATATTCCGTGCGTCCAACTATCACACCGCCACGCTGACCGGATTGAAGCCCGGTAAAAAATATTACTTCAGACTTTTTTCAAGAACGCCCCCCCGGGAGTATCACAGCAATATGGAACTTTTTGCCGCCGACATGGTGAAAGAACGCAAGGTCATCTCCTCAAATATAGAGAGTTTCACCACCCGTGCCCAAGCGGCGCCCAAACGCATCATCTATGTTTCCCCTGCGGGAAAAGAAAACAACCCCGGCACTTTGAAAGCCCCCCTCAACTCTATCAATGCCGCTCTCTGGAAAGCTGCTCCCGGTGATACTGTCATGGTGAGAGGCGGAGTTTACAACGAAAGGATCCGTTTCCGTACCGGGGGCGACCGGGGCAGAAAACTCACCTTGAGAAGTTATCCCGGGGAAAAAGTGATCCTCGACGGGAAAATGGTGCTTTTCAACGGTGTTGATATCGATACCAAATCTCATGTGGTCCTTGACGGATTCTATTTCCGCAACATCCACCACAAAGCCGAACACGGAGCCGTTATGATCAGCGGCGGCAGCAATAACACTGTTCAGCGCTGCTTTTACGACGGGCGCAGTCAGAGAGGATATACGCCCCCCTTTATTGCCGCTTCACACACAAAGGATCTCCTCTTTGCCAACAATGTGATCATGGGGGGATTTTCAGGCAGCAACTTCTGGGTATGTCCGCAGCTTGTCATGCGGAACAATGTGTTTTATATCAACTCCATTGTCCAGACATATTTCCATTGTCATCCGGAGGATAAGGTGACAATGATAAAAAATATTTTCTATGACCTGATCCCCGGCAAATATTTCATGAATATGATCGGCATATATCATCTTGAGGCTCTGCGGGAAGATCATAACTGTTTCTATCCCCGCATGCCTGCAGAGGGCAAGGGGATCTTCCGGGTCAGCCGTGCCGGAGGGAAAACACTTGGCAAACGCTTCAATTATCCTGATTTGCAGAAGTTGATGGGTGTCAAAGGTACTTCTCTGACAGTCAACCCCTCATGCCCTGTGGTGAAAAAACTTGCCTCCTTCAAAAAAGCGCCTCCCATCATGCACCAGTATATGACCCTTGAAGAGAAGCATCCGGCGGATTACAAAGAGGTCTGTGCAGAGTTTTCCAAAGAAATGCACCTTGTCAATGGCAAATACAAAGAACTTGATTTCAAGGACTTCTTTGCTCAGAATCCCGCCGTTGTAAAAATGGGCGCAGGCTTACAGAAAGAACTTTTTAACCCGAAAGGAGGAGTTCGCTGATATGAAACGATTTGACATCTACGGTGAGATATGGCAGATGAGCGAATATCTCATTGCCCGCAAAGAGAAAACAGGAGGGACCGATTATCCCCGGCAGGATCTGGGTGAACTGGCTGTCAGGATGCCTGCCAAGGGAACTTTTCAGCGTTCCCGTGAATTGCAGCTCTTTTCCGGATTCCGTATTCTCAACAACTTCTGGCCCCGGACGGAAAAGCTCTCTGCCATTGATCCTGAAAAAGAGCCGGTGCACATTGATCTGCTCCGGGTCAGGGGGGATTTCGACCGTCCTGAAAATCAGGAGTTGGGTATCTCTTATGAAGAGTTCGCCGAAAATTATTTCAACACAGCCATTGATTACGCCCTTGCACATCCGGGCAAAGTGATGCTGTGTGTCATTGGCGAGGTCGATTCCTGCTGCCGGTGGCCGGATCACTTTTTCCGCTCCCGGGAAGAGGCTTATGAGTTTTTCAAAAGCAGCTGCTTCAACTACACCGGTCTGTACAGCGACGTGGGCAGATTCTTTGAGATACTGAAAAAACGCAACCTGACACTGCGTGATATCAATGCCATGATCCACGGGGCCTGCCGTTTTGCCATTCCCTACTATTTTGAATGGGAGTATCCCAATGTGGAAATCGAACGGGGGCTGGGAACCTCTCTCAACATGCAGATCTCCATGGGGGTCTTGCGGGGAGCATGGAAGCAGTTCGGACGGAAATCCCGCTGGGGAGTCGATTACTCCACCCATGAAGCTCACTTCAATCAGTGTACCTGGTACAATACAAAAGGTACAAGGATCGGCGGACACTCCGAAGATCTGACCGAACGACATTGGATGCACGCTTTTATGTCAGGAGCCGACTATCTGCTTTGTGAAGGCAGTGACTACACCCACTGGGTTTTCCAGAAGGATGGCTCTTTTGAACTTTCTGAGCTGGGCCGCCGTGCCAAACGGTTTGCCGACTTCACCTTGCGTTCCGGAGTTGACCGGGGAACTCCTGTCATTCCCGCCGCAGTGATGATCGACTACAAAAACGGCTATGAACAGGGTATGCCCCGGCCCTATGTCTGGGGCAACCGTATTCCTTTTACGGCAGTTGATGCCAATATCGGTGGTGTCTACGAACTCTTTTTCCCGGGCCACGGCTGTACCAACGGTACGGATAAATACCTTTCTCCCGCTACAGGGGGAGCCACCCGCAAGGAATTCAGAAAAGCCCTTGAAAGAAACGAAGATATGCGCCATGTGGAAATCGGCTTTTTTACGCCTACTCCCTACGGTGACGCCCTGGATACCATCTGGGAAAATGCTCCGGCGGAGTTTCTCAATGAGTATAAGGTCATTATTACCGCAGGCAGTGTCAAACTTCCTGAGCATATTTTTGACACCTTTGTTTCTTCCGGCGGTACTCTTGCGACCACCATTGACAAGCTGGATGCTTCTGCAAGAGAAAAGCTCGGCATTGTCACACTGCCGGCTCTCAACTGTGACTGGGATTACGGGCGTATTCTCATGGCGGATGGTTCCGGAAGTTCAGACGGGTTCCGCTACAGCTACACCAAAGTCAGATTGCCTGAAGCAGGAGAGGTGCTGGCGGAAAATGAAGACCACATCCCCATCATCTGTTCTGTCCCCTATGGCAAAGGAAAAGTTCTTTTCTGCACCATTCCTCTGGGACAGGAGATCTCCGTTCCTGTCATCCTTCCTGTTTGGGGCAAGGTCATAGGGGAAGAGGTCAAAAAGCAGCTGCCGGTCGACTTTGATGCTCAAGGGATCTTGAGTGTTTCCGTCAATTGCTGTGACGATGGAACGCTTTTGCTTCAGTTGATCAACCCCGGAAGCACTCCCTGGCAGGGGGAACTTGCTTTCAGGGGGGAGTGCAGTGCTGCTGAAGAGCTCTATCCTGTTTCCTGTTCCTGCCGTGTGGAAAAAAGCAAACTTTACGCAGAAGTTGCGCCCTTTGCTATGAAAATCATAAAGGTTCAGATAAACTCCAATCTTCAAATATGAAGGGAATGTTTTATGAAACACCGTTATTCGCCCGAAAAAGTCAATTGTTCTGCGCCGTTTGAAACAGGTTTTCCTTCCACGGGAAAGAAAAAACTTTTCAAATACCGCCCCGCCTCTTTCACGCTGATCGAACTTCTGGTTACTACTGCACAACAGAACTGTTTTTCAAAAATAAAAAAATACACATCCTTACGCCCGGCAGGGCGCACTTCACGCCTTTTTTGCGGATGCAAAAAAAGCTCTTCACACCTTCACATCTTCACTCAATCAGCGTTCACGCTGATTGAACTATTTGTGAGTGTTGCTTGTAAAATAGGTATTTTGCCGTTACATCACCTCAAAAAAAATAAAATTTTCATATCCTTACTCCCGCAAGGGAGCGCTTCATGCACCAACGGTGCGCCTCATATTTTCCGCAGGAAAATGCTTCATACGGCGAAGCCGTGCTTCATTCAATCAGCGTTCACGCTGATTGAACTTCTGGTGGTTATTGCCATTATTGCTATTCTTGCCGCAATGCTTTTGCCTGCTTTGCAGCAGGCCCGTGAACGGGGGCGGGTCACCAAATGTCTGAACAACTTTGCCGCTGTGAGCAAGGCACAGCTGTTTTATATTGACGACAATAAGGATTTTACTCCCCCTATGTGGAATGGCGGAAGTTCCGGAAAATCGACCCGTACCTGGCATGGCGGAACTCCCCAAAATGGTCTTTTGGCCTCTTATCTGGGACACAATCACGATACGGTGGGAGTTTCCATAGGTTCTGCCTATAAAGTCAGTTCCGGTATCAAGGCAAGTCCTCTCTTCTGTCCTGCTTATGCTCCTGAAGCCGCATTGAACTACATCGCACAGTTCAAAACGGATGATGCGTCACGGGTTTACACGATGGCTTCTGTCAAGAACCTGTCTTTCAAGGCCGTCAGGATCAAGCGTCCTTCCCGCTCCGGCAATACCATTGAAGCCCAGAAGTTCCATAACGCCTACAACCACTTCACCCTTGAAAAATCCTCCAGTGATGCCAACCGTCCTTTTGCTGCCAATCATAACAACCGCACCACCACCAATACGGCTTTCTGGGATGGTTCAGCCAAAAATATGAAAACCATGCGTATTCCCAGCAAAGAGCTGATGGGACAGGCCGCAAGCCTCGGTACCAGTTTCTGGAACTGGGACGGTACATACGAATGGGCCGCCTATAACGATGCCTGGTAAATCCTGAAAGGAAAATATGATGCTTAAAAAAACATTTTTCACTTTTCTTGCAGCTGTTGCGGTACTGGTGTGCTGCGGCAGCTCCCTTGACAAGGAGTTGCGTGTCCCCCGTATCATACACAGTACAGCAGTTGCTGCCCCTTTGCCCATTGACGGCAATATCAGCGCCAACGGCTGGGAAAAACTTTCATGGAGCGGCAGTTTCGTCAAACTTGCCTCTCTCTGGTATATAAGTGACCGTCCCACCTTTGCCGCTCTGGCTCATGACAAAAACTTTCTCTATGTGGGGATGCGCCTTGATACTCCTCATGTGAACACCCTTAAAGGCAGGGAAAAATTTGATCTCTGGCAGAATGATGCCGCTGAGATCTTCTTCTGGAACAAAGACAAACTTTCTGAGTGTATCCATCTGGGTATCGACTGCACGGGAAAACTCTATCTTGCAAAGGAAACGGATATCCCTGAAATGCCCGGAAGCTACAAAACTCAGGTGCTGGATACCAGGGGGATCAAGCGGGCTGTGAAGATCACTTCCAAAGGGTGGCAGATGACCGCCGCTATTCCTTTGAACGCTCTTCGCAACTGTTTCGGGAAGGACTCCTTTGTCAATTTCGGACGCCAACACCGCTCTCCTTACGGATTTGATTCATGGATACGGGGCGAAGGCTACCGTACTGTCAGGGGCAAAGTGACCTTTGAGAAAACAAAACAGCACTTTTCAGAAAAACGCTATGCCGCCGCTTTGAAAAAATTTGCTTCTGAAAGAGAAAAGATCATCGGTAATTTTAAAAAGCAGATCCACAAACATCAATACGCCTTTGCCGCAGGGCAGGGGATCCCCAACTACCGTTCTCTGCTGACTCCTTACAGCAGAAAAAGCACTTACGGGTGGCTTTCGATGGAAGGCGTGAAAAGCTCCTCTCTGCAGAAATTTCTGGAAAAGAAACCCTTTTACCGCAAACGGTTCGCTTCTCAAACTATGGGACCTCTGGGGGATAACTATGTGTATGCTTCAAGCCCTGTCAAAAAGGGCAAAGTGACCCATACCTTCCGTATAGACCTGCCCAACGGTGAATACCGTGTCCATCTCTTGAGCGGCATCGTGGAAAATGAAACAGCACCTTTCCGACGGACCTTCAAGGTCTATGCCAACGGCAAATTCGTCAGGGAGTATGAAAACGGTTATCTCCTTTTCCTGAGCGATACCTTTGGAACTGTCGTCAAAAACGGTAAACTTGAATTGACCTTTGAAGGGGACGGAACTTTGGCAGATGATCCGGCAGTTCTGCCTTTGGGGGCAGGGGACAGAAAGAAATTCTTTGCCCCCGGCTGGCTCATCAACGCCATTGTGGCAACTCCTGTGAAGTTCCGCAAGGCTGCGGCACAGCAGATCGCCGCTGATGAATTGGAGATCCACGCCATCAACCCCGAAGAGCTGGGGAAATACCGGCAGGTCAAATTTGCCGACCCTGAACCAAAAAACTATCCTGCGCAGGCACGGAAACAGGGATTTGCCCTGTGGAAAAGAGAACTTGGAGTGCAGCTTTATCCGGAGAGCCGTCCCGGGGAAGAAGAGTTTATCAACTCTCTGCAAATTGCAGCTGCTCCGGGAGAGTTTATTGTTCTCAATTTCGGTTTGCTTCCCCTTAAAGATATGAACAATATCAATATCAAAGTTGAAAATTTTCCATTTCTTGCTCTTGAAGAATCCACATACACAACCAAACTTCTGGGGGGCGGCGATTACGGCAGAGTGCCCCTTTTCAACGACCGCTTTGAAAACAAATCGAAGGATCTTGACAAAGGCATCAACCGCTGGCTGTGGCTGGTGGGGAAAGTTCCTGCCAATGCGCCTTTTGGGAAAAAGCTCTCAGGTAAAGTGGTCATCACAGCTCAAGGCAGAAAAACGCTTCTGCCCGTTGATATCAAGATCCATCCCTTCCAACTGGTGCGGGGCGATTTCACCTGGGGCGGATTCAACCCCGCCGGTTACGGACGCCCCGGCTGGGCACGGGAAAACAGACTGCTGGAGACCTGCCGTCTCTACGGTATGGGGGCTCATACCTTCAACGTGGACTCCTACAGTGGAAAGGAACAGTGGAAAAACCTTGAAAACAGACTTGCATTTTACACAAAGTCCGGTTTGAAAGGTCCCTTTGTCATCGGTGGATATCTTCCCCACAAGGTGGATCAGGATCTGCGGAACCGCAAGATCAGACAACTTCCTGAAAGTGCCATCCAACGCGCCCTTGATGATGTGGCAAAAATCGACGCTCTGGGGAAAAAACACAAGGCAAATGTCGCCGTCTTCTTTATGGATGAAGCACACTGCAAAGGGGAACCCTACTGGAGCGAACAGATCAGACTTTTCAAAAGGATCAAAGAAAAATTCCCCCATGTGTGTACCTCAGGCTCCGAATCTGACCGCAGTATCAAACGCGTTGCCAAGTATTTGGATATGCCCATCGTCTTTGAGGTCGGCAATTACAATGATTACAGGAATTTCAAGTACCCGGCATTCTATACCAATCAGTATCTTCTTGAAAAGAACGATATGAATTCAGGCAGATTCCAGACCGGTATGATCCCTGCTTTTACCCCTATGAAATCGTTGATCCCCTGGATGCTCTATCAAGCCACCGGTGAAAGCGGATTCCGCAACAGTATCTGGAACATGATCCAGCAGCGGGGCGTGGGCGGTATGCACTTCATGCCCAAACTCTGTGTGGTCATGGGGGCTGTTGGCGTTGAAGATCTTGCCTACATCACCACTTTGCGTTCCATGATCCAGGAGGCGCTCAAGAGCAAAGTTCCTGCCCGTGCCGCTGCCGCCCGGGAGGCTCAGGAGACTCTGGACTCCATCAAAGAGGGAACTCAGCCTTCTGTACGTTATTATTATGCCAACGGATACTGGAAAAGTGAAGTTTTCAACCAGCTCCGTCAAATCGTAACAAACCATATCCTTAATTTGAAAAAACTGGAGAAACAAAAATGAAAATCCACCTTTTGACCTTGGCACTTTGCAGTGCCGCCTTTTTGAGCGCCGCTCCCCAATGGGCAGACAAAGCCTATCCGCAGCGGATGGAGATCTCTCTCAATGCGGGAATGACTCCCGGTAAAACTCCCATCGCCGCAGTGAAACTCCCCCATGCCGCCCCCGGCGGTGTGAAACTGGTTGACTCCAAAGGAAAAGTCATCGATGTGGCTGTGAAACAGGATCAGGCTGGCGACTGGTTCGCCGCCTGGAAACCTGCCGGGCTCAAGATGCTTGAAAAACGCTCCTATCAGCTCTATTTCGGCGGGAAAACTCCCAACAAAGCTCTTGCCGGATTCCCCGAAAACTTCCCCGGCATGAATATCGTTCCCAACGGAAATCTTGCCAAAATCAAAGAGGGTGTCCCCGAAGGATGGTTCATGAGTTCCAAAGGATACGGCTTGCAGGATAAATGGAACGAAAACAATAAAAAACTTGTCAAACTTGTGAAAATGAAGGGCGCCAATGCCCTTGAAATCAGGGGAGTCATGGCGATCCACGTAAAACTTACCCCCGGCAGACAGTATGAGCTTTCTTATGACGGCTGGTTTGAAAAAGGCCGTTTCGGGGTGACTTTGTGGTTCAGGGGAAAAACGATCCACGAGTATCTGGTGAAAGAACTCAATGTGGGCAACTACAAGATGCAGACCTATGTTCCCCGCCCCAATGAGGTGATGAAGGTGGTTTGTTCCACCTTTGGCTACATGGATCGTAAGACCAAAAAATCCGCTCAGGGTAAGAAACTGCTTCCCTTTACCCGGGTGGGATTTATCCAGATCAATGTCCCCAAAGGAAGTTTCGGGCGTATTGCCAACCTTAAACTTGAAGATATTACCGATCGCGGTTCCATCAAGATCAAATGCGGAAAAGTTGAAAGTTTGAAGAAATAAAATGAATTATCGCCGTTTCCTTTTTCAGGGGGATTCCATTACCGATGCCAATCGGGGAAGAACAGAGGACCCCAATCATATCATGGGGCACAGTTATGCCTTCAGTATCGCCAGCCGTCTTATGGCGGATTTCCCGGAACTGGGATTGGAATTTTTCAACCGGGGCGTGGGGGGGGACTCCCATGTCGAAATGGAACAGAGGTGGCAGAAAGATTGTCTTGATCTGCACCCTGATGTATTGAGTATTCTCATCGGAACCAACGGTTCCAGGCAGGCGTGCGGCATCTATGCTCCCTGGGATAATGCTCCCGCCGCAGAAGCCGATCCGGCACAAAGCCTTGAGGCATACGAAGGGGCTTTGCGCCGGATGCTGACAGCTGTCCGCAAAGCCAAACCGGAGACTCTTCTGGTTCTCTGTCTGCCTTTCCGTTACCCGGCAATGCGGTGGACTCAGGAGGAAAATCAAAAAATCGTTGCCATGGTCCAAGCCCGGGCTGAGGTGGTCAGAAAGGTTGCAGAGGAGTTTGATGCGATCCTTGTCGACTTTCCAGCCGCCCTTGACCGTGCCATAGCGCTCAACAATGATCGTGCCTATTGGAGCTGGGATGGTGTCCATGTGACGGTCGCCGGGCACGAGATACTGGCACGGGAGTGGCTGAGAAGTGTCAGAAAACATATCAGCTTTCTGAAAGATTACCCTGTGTGCGGTCGGGAAAGGTAAGGCAATTTTGTGAGAAAAGTTCCTGAGATCCCTCTTTTCAAAAGAAAGTTTCCTCTGCAAGGCTGCCACATGGGGGCAGCTCTCGGCAACGGCAGAATGGGGTTGCTGGTGTGGGGGCAGGAGCGTACACTCAACCTCACTGTGGGCAGAGCCGACTTCTGGGATCACCGGGGCGGCATGGAGTGGAATGAAAAACAATCCTTTGAGGCAGTTTCAGAGATATTGCGTTCTGAAAATCCCGAAAGGATAGATGAACTTTTCCCCATTGTCAGGGAAGAAACCGCCACACCTTCCGTGTTGCCTCTGGGCAGAGTTCAGCTCACCTTGCCCGCAGGGTGTTTGCTTGACTCTTATTCTCTTGAACAGGCCACCGGCAAACTGCAGATCTTTTACCGCAGAAAAAGAAAACTTTCTGCAATGACCTGTTATGCGGGTGTTGAGTCAGACGAAACCTTCGCTCTTTCCGATGTTCCCGATGGCACCGCTTTTGAGGTGATACCCGCATGGGATTTGAGCGATGCTCTGAAAAAAAGAAAGATCGCTCCCCCTTTGAAGGCAAGAGAGAAGTTTACTCAAAAACTCCCTGAAGATCTCCCTTGCGGTCTTGAGTTCAGAAGAGTGAAGAATGAACTGCAGGCAAGAACATTCCGGGAAGAATCTCCTCCGTGGCGTTCTCAGGAGGAATTGAAAGAGGAAAACCTTGTCTTTTGGGGAGATTTCTGGAAAAATGCCCCCCGTATCACAACAGGAAACAAAAGTCTTGATGAGCATTACTATGCCGGTTTGTTCAAATTCGGCTGTGCCTGCTGCCACAAAAGTGTCCCCCCCGGACTTCAGGGACCGTGGATCGAAGACGACGCTCTGCCTCCCTGGGGCTCAGATTATCACTTCAATATCAATGTACAGATGTTTTACATGGGAGCTTTTGCAGCGGGAAAAAGTGATACGCTGCTTCCACTTTTCCGTATGATCGGAAGGTGGAAAGAGGTCCTTTCACACAACGCCCGCTGTTTTGCCGGGGTGGAGGGCTTTATGCTGCCTCACGCCGTAGATGACCGCTGCCGCTGTATGGGGAACTTCTGGAGCGGTGCTGTTGACCACGGATGTACCATCTGGATGGCTCAGATGATGTTTCAATATGTGAAATACACACAGGATCTTGTTTTTCTCAGAGAGTTCGCCTTTGAATTCATGAAAAAGACCATGGCAGTCTGTGTCAGCATGTTGGAACGCAACGGGAATGATCTTTGGCGTCTGCCTTTTGGCGTTTCCCCTGAATATCGGGGCAACGCCCACAATGCCTGGGGGGAAAATCCCAGTTTTCAGCTTGCCGCCATCCATAATCTGGCGCAAAATCTGATTGCCGCAAGCGCGCTGCTCAATGAAAAGTGCGATGAACTCTGGCTTGACATCGAAGATGCTCTCCCTCAGGCGGCTGTATGCAGGAGTGCACGGGGAGAAGAAATAGGACTCTGGGAGGGCACTTGCCTTGAAGAAAGCCACCGGCACCACTCACATCTTGCCGGAGTCTTTCCCTTTGATACCATTGATCCGGAGCATCCCCGGTGGAAGAAGATCTTTGATAACACCCTGACCCGGTGGAGCGAAAAGGGCATGGGGTGCTGGACCAACTGGGCTTTAGCGTGGGGCTCCATGCTCTACACCCGTTTCAACAACCCCGATATGGCGGAACTCTGTCTTGATCTGCAGCGTAAATTTTTCACCAATCCCGGCGGCAGTTCCATGCACGATTCTCTCAATAAAGGCTTTTCCGTTATTGATTTCGGGCAGGGGAGAGAGATCATGCAGCTGGATGGAACATTAGGTTCCGTAAGTGCTGTGCAGGATATGTTTTTCTTTGAATCCCAAGGGGTATTCAAACTCTTTTACGGTGTCCCCGCCTCGTGGAAAAAGGCGGTGTTCAAAAATCTTGCCGCTCCAGGAAAAATCAGGATATCAGGAGAAATGCAAAACGGTGTGACAAAAAGAATCGAACTTATCTCTGAAACGGAGTGTTCAGTGACCATTGCCTTGCCTGATGGAGAGAGATTTTGGGGAGGAAACTCCAAAACAATAACCATTGAGTTGAAACCCGGCACACTGTGCCGTCTTACTTGCAATAGAGGAATTTTATATGAACAAATTTGACATCATGGGCGAGATCCGCTGGTATGACGAAGCCGCCCACAAGCGCCATGAAGAGTTGCAGATCGCAGACTATCCGCTGAAATCCCGGGGCGAGATCGCCATCGATTATCCCCCCGCTGAAGTTTTTGACCACGGCATCAAAGAGGGACTTTTTTCCGGATACCGTATCGGGGCTGATCCCTTCAGAGGAAAACTGGATACTCTTGAAAATATGACTGGTCCTGTGCATATCGACCTGATCCGTGTGATCCCTGACTACAAACGCTTCGGTCATGAGAGCGGAAAAAGTTATGAAGAGTTTGCTCAGGATTACTATGACCGCTGTTTTGACTTTGCTCTGCGCCATCCGGACCGTGCCATGCTTTGCGGTATCGCTGAGTATGACAGTTCCTGTCCCTGGCCCCGGGACCATGCTTTTGCCACCAGAAAAGAAGGGTACGAATACTTCAAAAGCGTCGTATTCGGCAAAAAGGTCGGTTCTGGAGATCCTGCCACTTTGTTTCAGCGCCTTAAAGAACGCAATTTGAGTTTTGCAGATGTGAATATGATGGCGCATGGTGCCTGTCTCTTTGCATTGCACTACTACTTTGAATGGGGATTTCCCCATGTGGAACTGGAACGGGGCATCGGTCACTCCTGCAATATGCAAGTGAGCATGGCATATCTGCGGGGCGCATGGAAACAGTACGGAAGAAAGGGCACATGGGGCATGGATTACTCCACCCACAACACCAGTTTCAACCGCCTGAACCACTATCTGCCCAACGGCAAACGCTTTGGGGGACGTACCGAAAGCCTTATTGTCCGCAGCTGTCTGTATGCTTACCTGGCTGGCGCCTTCTATCTTTTGAACGAAGGACACGAACTCACACATTATGTCTATCAGGAAGATAAATCCTTTGAACTTTCTCCCCTCGGCAAAGAGATGAAAAAGTTTGCCGACTATACCTTGCGCAGCGGCAAAGACAGAGGTGTCCCCGTGACCCCTGTTGCTGTCATGCTTGAGTATTGCAACGGCTATGAAGCAACTGCATCCCCTTTCCGCACCCCTGCGGTCTGGGGCAACAGCTATCCCTGCGGGATCTCTGACGGAAACATTACCAATACTTACGACTTCCTCTGCCCCGGATTCCGTTTGCCCAATCATGACGGCGACCCCGCCTTTGACGATGTGCCCTGGAACACCCGGCAGGAGATGCTTGAAATGCAGTTCAAGGGCATTGATATGCGAAAGTATGAACGGGGATTTCTGGTGCCTTCATCATGCGGGGACTGTTTCGATGTGCTTCTTGACAACGCAAATGAGACGATCCTTGCCGAGTACTCCGTCTTGCTCCTTGCCGGGGCGGCTGCTCCGGAAGCTGAGAAACTTCTGAATTATGTGAAAAATGGCGGTACTCTCTGCGCCGCTTTCAACCAGCTGCCTCAGGAGCTTCTTGATGCCGCAGGATCAGTCAGACTCCCCGGGAAGGGGGACGACTGGGAGATCGATACGATCACTTATCATGACGGAGAAGAAACTTCCGGGATGCGTTACGGATTTGCCCGTTTTGAATTTCCTGAAGGTACCCGGATCCTGGCAAAGAATCACCGTGGATTCCCCATTGTGGCAGAAGTGCCTTTCGGTAAAGGAAAAATCCTTTTCTGCACTGTTGCCTATGCACAGGATATTTCCGGGAACGCTCTGCTTTTCTGCTGGCAGCGGGCTTTGAAAGAAGAGTTGGCACGACACTTCCCTGTCAAGGCTTCACACCCCGGTCCGGATCTCTGCTGCAACAGAACGGAAAAAGGGTTCCTCATCGGTACTTTCAACAACGTAAGTGCACCATGGGAAGGGGAAATCGAAGTCGATGGAGTCAAAAAGCAGATATCTCTTGCTCCCTTTGAAGCTCAAATCTGGCGCTGCGAAAGTAAGAAATGGGAACTTGAGTACACCGTTGATTGTTGAGTGCCGGAAAGGGAAAAACGGTCTCCGGACAAAGCTCTGATGACAGCGCAGAAATAAAAAAAGACCGTTGTTTTCCGGACAAAGCCTGCTGCCTGTCAGCGAAGAAGAACTTTTTCCTGATTTTTAACGGTGTGAAACTTGAATTTTCCGCCGTATGGAGTTATCTTTAGTAGCGTGACAGAAGAGACCCCCACGCGGGGGCATTTTTTACTTTGACGGAGCTTTGAGTTTTTATGATAAGAAAAATAAAATTTTCCGAAGTCGGCAGAAGAGTGCTCAAGTGGATACCCAATTCCCTGACCTTGTGCAACAGTCTCTGCGGTTTTGTTGCCATTCTTTACACACTTCATGCCCATGAGTACCGTTTGGACTCCATCATCAACAGCGGTTCTGCCATGGGCGTTTTCAACACCGTTGCCATATTGATCTTTTCTGCTATGATCTTTGATGCCGCCGACGGTTTTGCGGCGCGTCTGCTCAATGCTGCCAGTATGCACGGGATCCAGATGGACTCCCTTTCTGATATGGTCACTTTCGGTGTGGCTCCTGCTGTGCTGGTGGTGGTTCTGACCGATTTCCTTTACGGATGGAACATTTCCACCCCAATTACCGTGCTGCTCTATATCTGCGGTTCGATCTACCTGGGGGGCGCTGCCCTCAGGCTTGCGACCTACAACGTGGCAGCAATAGACGGCAGCGGGAAAAAGAATCCCAACTGGTTTTCCGGGATCCCCTCTCCCGGAGCAGCTGCGGCGCTTTGTGTCGTGGTTTTTCTGATGCCGCAGTTTGGGACCTTTTTCAAAGAATATCCCCTTATATTACCTTTCTATGCCGCATTGCTGGGAATATTGATGGTTTCCAAAGTGCCCTATCTGCACGCCGGCAGGTTCTTTATGTCGATCCGGCATAACCGGAAGAGACTTATTGCTACTTTGCTGCTCCTTGCGGCGGTGATAATCTTCCGCCTTCCCGGATTGGCGGTGATCGTGACGCTTTATGTGCTTTCCGGACCGGCGATCGGTATTTACAATCTTGTCAATAAAAAGGAACAGCAGATCCAATGAAGATACTTGTGACCGGCGGAGCCGGATTTATCGGCAGTCATTTGACTGAAACTTTGCTTGAAAGAGGTGATGCCGTTACGGTCGTTGACAACTTTTCCACCGGAAGTGTCGAAAATCTTGCCGCTGTCCGGGATCACAAAGCCCTGAAAGTCGTTGAACTTGATGTGGCGGAAGATCAGAAAGAGATCGCACAGCTGGTCAGAGAAAGTGATTGCGTGATCCACTTGGCAGCCGCAGTAGGAGTGGAACTGGTTGTCAACGAACCCGCAAGGACCATTTCCACCAACGTCAGGGGAACTGAAAATGTTCTGCTGCCTGCAACGGAGTTTGACAAAAGGATCATTGCCGCCTCAACCAGTGAAGTGTACGGTAAATCCTCAAAGGAAAAGTTTTCCGAAAGCGATGATTTGCTTATCGGTTCTCCGGAGCACTCCCGCTGGAGTTATGCCTGCAGTAAACTTCTGGATGAGTTCTATCTGACGGCTCTGGTGCAGACTGCCGGTCTGCGGGGGACTGTGACCCGCTTTTTCAATACCGTAGGTCCCAGACAGACCGGACGCTACGGTATGGTACTGCCCCGTTTTGTCAAAGCAGCACTGAATAATGAGGATATCCCGGTCTACGGTGACGGCGGGCAATCCCGTTGTTTCTGCCATGTATCTGATGTGGTCCGCGCACTGGTTTTACTCATTGATGATGAGCGTACATACGGCGAAGTTTACAACATTGGCTCCCAGCGCCTTGTTACCATCAGGGAACTTGCGGAACTGGTCATCAAGCGGACGGGAAGTGCTTCAAAGATCTCAGTGATCCCCTATGAAAAGGCATACGCCAAGGGGTTTGAGGATATGCGCCGCAGAATGCCTGACACGGCAAAGATCCATGCACTCAACAACTGGCAGGTGGAAAAGACGCTGGAAGAGATCATTGATGACGTGGCGGAGTCTTTGAAAAAATGAGCAGGATGCAGTGGAAAAATCTTCTCTGTGCCAAACGGCTGGGGAGTGATTCCCCCGGGAAGATCTCTATGGAGCGTTCCCCCTTTCAGCGTGATTTTGACCGTGTGATCTTTTCCGGCGCTTTCCGCAGACTTCAGAACAAAACTCAGGTTTTTCCTCTGGTGCAGGAGGATTACGTCCGCACCCGGCTGACCCACAGTTTGGAAACAAGCTCCATCGGTCGCTCCCTCGGAACAGCTGCCGGGGTCTTTCTTAAGGAAAATTATGATCTGGGCGATGCTCAGGTTTCTGATGTGGGGGCTGTTGTCGCTACTGCCGCCCTCTGTCACGATATTGGGAATCCGCCTTTGGGACACGCCGGTGAAGAGGCGATCCGTTTCTGGTTTAGTGAGTCGGAAATTGCCAGGAAACTCAGAGACGAACTGACACATGAGCAAGTCCTTGACTTTGAACTTTACGAAGGCAATGCTCAAGGGTTCCGGGTGATGAGCGTCCTTGAAATGGCTGACCAGTGCGGCGGTATGCAGTTGACCAACGCGGCTTTGGGGAGCTTTGCAAAGTACCCGACACTTTCTTCTTCTCTTATCAAGCCCCCCGGTGTGGCAGGGAAGAAGTTTAACTTCTTTCACTCAGAAAAGGAGCTTTTCGCTGAAGTAGCTGCCAACTGCGGACTTATTGAGTACGCTCCCTATTCATACGCCCGGCACCCCCTTGCTTATCTGGTCGAGGCGGCTGATGATATCGCTTATCTGGCTGTTGATTTTGAGGATGGTGCCCGGTTGGGCATGATTTCACAGGATGAAATAGAAACAAGGTTCCTGAGTTTGCTCCCGGACCGCAGTATTGCTACGCATCTTAATGATATTACCGATCCTGTGCGCCGTACAGAATATTTGCGTGCTCTGGTCATCGGTGTTCTGGTGAGAGAGACGGCTCAGGTTTTCTGCGACCACTGTGAAGAGCTGCTTTCAGGCGGCGTGGGGAAACCGCTGACTGAAATGTTGTCATGCACGCCTCAGCTCAAGGAGTTGCGCGCCCGCAGCGTTGAGCTGATCTATAACCACAGAAAAGTTGCAGAGATCATCGGTGCCGGTTTCGAGATGGTATCAGGGATGCTGGATATTTTTGTCCCAAGTGTCAACGAACTTGCTGCCGAAAAACTGGGCAGGGGCAAAGCCTCATACCGTTCCCGCCGCATGGGGGCGATGGTGCTGGGGATCACTGAACGTCTCAACGACAGCGCCTGGTGTGCAGATCCTTATGCCCGGCTTCTGACAGTCATGGATTTTATTTCAGGCATGACCGACTCATACGCCGTTTCCATCTACCGGAAACTCAAAGGCATAACTCTCTGAGAATTGACACAACTTCCGTCAGCACCTTTACCCAGTCCCGGGTTTTTGAAAAAGGCTATATTCCCTGCAGAGCAGAAATTGCATTTTGTGTTGACCGTCAAGAGATTCTCTGAAATTGAATGATATTGTTTTCATGGCTGGAGGAACTTGGTTATTTTTTTACTTCTTTTGGGGTCGAACGGTTGCGCAGTGCAGCCCAGGGCTCCCTGGTCAGGATCACCTCGTCAATGGTGACGCCATTGAGAGGTTTGAATTCAACTCTGATTTTGCCGGGAACAGGATCAAAAGGAACCAGACGGCGGAACTTGAAACTTCTGAGCATCATCCAGTTTGAACTGTCAAAGGGAACGACTTCAAGCTTGACGGTATCACCTTTGAAAGTGAAATCGACCTTTCCTGATGCCAGACCGGGGGGAAGTTTCCCCTTCACAAGCAGGAAATATGTCCCTTGAAACAGAGCCGTGGATTCAAAGACGTAATTGGGCGCTTGAGCAGAGAGCTTTTTCATGCGTATGAAACGTTTTGTATCAGAGAGCACTTTTTCAAGGGGGATACGGCGATCCGCAAAAAGCGTGACAGGCAGGGAAAGGCCTTCCGCAGTGCGGAAGAGAATGGCTCCGCTGTAACGGCGGGGTGCTTTCATCTTTTCCTTTCTGAGAGAGACTGTATAGGTATACTTTTTGAAAAGTGATCCATTGTGTCCGGACTGATAAGGTTCGCTTTCGGAAGAAAGTTTCACAGTGAAAAAGTCATCGTTTGTGAACAGCTTGATCTTTCTTCCCGCAGGGGCGGCAATGGTCAGAGTACGGGAACTGCTGTCGCCTTTCTGCCAGTGCATCTCTGTTTTGTCTGCATACATGGTCAAAGGACGTTTGGGGAACCACTCCCCCGGTACGCCGCGATAGGCACCGCAGTTGGGATAGTGTGAGAAATTGTTCTGCCTGATCCCTTTATTGTATCCGGGGGAGTTGACCTTGAGAGCGTAATTGCCTTTGGGGGCGTCCGCATATCTGACGGAAGCAAAAATGCCCTGTCGTTCAAGACCGGATTTTTTGATATCTTCCATATCCATGGCGATGTTTTCAGCTTTACCGCCGGGAAGTCTTTCAAGGAGATCGCCGTTGCAGTCCGTGTTGAAGAAATGCCATGTCCTGTGGTAGAATCTGCCCCATGAACGGATGACATTGTTCCGCAGATAGGCTTTGCAGCTGGGGTAATAATTCTTGTGCGGAATACTGAAACTGCCGACGCCGTATTTGGCGGTCCAGCTGTCCCCTACGGTGTTGTGGAGCATGTAAAGTTTACCCCGGGTGTGATTGACTCCGGGGGAGCCGCCGCCGTTTTTGTAGGCAAGAGAGAAGGTGCCGTCATCGTCACCGGGATTGGTAAAAAGGTTGCCGATCAAATAGGTGGGGCCCAAAGTGATGGGACCTGTGGAAACACCGCTCAGGACACCTTCGATACGGTTTTCATAAAAACGGATATTCATGGCTCCGCCTTCAAGTTCTGCACTGTCGTCATTGGAAAAGGCGAAAAAGTTGCCGTAGATGTCGGCATCACGGGCGAATCCCCCCCGCATGGAACCGTTTGGGGGACCGATGATGTGGTCGATGAAACGGCGTTCATCCCGCCCCACAAAGTCGTTCCAGCGGACGACGGTGTTGCGGCAATCCATGACCTTGATACAGCCGGGACCCGAGGGGTGGGCATAAAGCCAGGTCTGGGCGGGAAAGTTGGGATCATGGACGAAACAGCGTTCAATGAGCACGTTGCGGGTCTGGAAAAGACGGAACGCCAGATCGTCGTAAAGGAGCCTGCCTTGAGCATCGTGCATCCCCCCGTTGTAGTACATGGCAGCACCGTAGCGGGGACCGGCACTTTCACGCCCGAAATTATAGACTTCGCAGTTGCGGATGATGATGTCGCTGCAGTTATCAAGTTTGAAGCCATTCTGTGCGCCTTTGGCATCAATGACCATATCGTCAAAGATGACATACTTCAAATCTTTCAAAAGAAAGACGGCTTCACTTCCCCTGACGGCAGAGATCACTTTGCCCTTTGAGGTGTAGCGTTTGTATTTGTCAGGGGTTCCGGAGGTGATTGTGACCGTACATTTGCCCGGCGGAAGGAGGATGGTTTCGAAACGGACTTTACTGTTGAGGGTGCGGAACTTGCCTTTGACCTCCTTTTTATATCCTTTGGCGGTGATGAGGGCTTTGAAGTCGTAGGCAGTGTTTTCCTCAAGATTGAAAAGAGATCCGCGCCATGCGTGTTCCTGAATGACTTCAGCAGGGGGCAGTGCGGGAAGATAACTGCCTTTTCCTGCTTTGCGGTAGAAAAATTGGACGTTGAGTTTTTTCTTCCGCTCTGCGGGAAGCAGATTCAAATAAACGCTGCAGTTTTCAAAAGTGGGGTGGAGTTCAAGACGTCCGGTGCTGATGCACAGGGGCTTTGTCCGGTCAAAGGTGGGATCGAATACCACATTGCTGTTGGGGGGAATGGCAGCTTTTTTCATCAGCTGTTTTGCATCAGACTGTACCTTTTCATGACGGTAAAAACCTTTGAGGACAACGGGAGTTCCGGCAGTGACTTTGAGCCCTTTCAAACCGAGACGTGAGGTATATGTGATCCTGCCGCAATATTTTCCTTGTCTGACAAGTTTGGGATCAGAGACCACATTGGCATCTTTTCCCCGCCATACTGCAAAGGTTTTGCCGGGGGTGACAGTTTCAAAATCGCCGTTTGCAAGTTTGATGCCAATAGCGGAAAAGCCATCCACAAGAACCGGATCTTCGTCGGTCCCTCTGAGGGTGATATGGATGACGCCGTTCCGGGGAGGCGTAAACTCCAGGGAGAATTCTTTCCAATCGTTTGCTGTGGGGAGAATACTGGTTTTCTGCAGCAGTTTGCCCTGGGGCTTGGAGCTTTGTGCCGTTCCCGGAAGGGAACTTTTGATTTGAGTGTATTCAGCAAGGCCGCTGATGTCGATACGCAAATTGCCGCCGCAGCAGCACAAGGCGCCAAAAGCGAAAAGAAATAAGAAATTTTTTTTCATAAAGTCTATTGTCCTCAATATTTAACAGAACCTGTTCAATCATTTCAAATATACCATAGGAAAGTTTTTTTGCAAGCTGATCTCGGTTGTTTACGGAGAAAATTTTAATTATTTCTTCTGTTACTATTGAAATAAAGCTCTAACGGTGATATTGTATAAAAAGTATTTTTAAACATCAGCTTTCCAGTAATGCAGGGAGACGGATTTATGAAAAAAGAATGGTGCAAACTTTTCACATTGATCGAATTGTTGGTGAAAAGATCACATCTCTGCTGTGATCGTGTTTATGGCAAAGAAGAAGGTCTTTCACCTGCCC